>JANXAS010000044.1 GCA_025062195.1 Armatimonadota bacterium | reverse complement strand
ACCACCCTCAAACGGACCTTTAGCGACTCCGAGAAAATTCCGTGCCCCCCTCTTTATAGCGACAAAAATTCGCTTTCCAATCTCATCGTAAGCAGCTGCTGAAGCAAATCCAAAGCCTTCCTTCTCCAGCTGCTCAAACATTTGTGGTTGAATATGAGTCAAAAGGTTTGGGTTATCCCTTTGGCTCACATCGTAGATTTTTATACCATCCTTAGCCACAAACAGCAACTTACCCTCCAATTGAAATGGTTCCCCTGCGTCTTTAAGTGAGTTAAGCAGGCGCGGCTTTCCCGGGTCGCTAATGTCGTAAATTTGGACATCTCTTCGGACAATATTTCCTTTTTCGTCCCTATCATGATAGCCGTAGAATAAGGTATCCTCAGTTGCGCATGTGATGTATGTGAGATTCGGATGAACTATGAAAAGTTTTCCCCTTTCTAAACGCCTCAAGTTTGGACCTTCATTGGCATTTATGTCTGGAATGCCGATGAATCTCGGATTTGCAGGGTCTGTCAAATCAAAAAAACCTTCGCCATTTCCGTGAACAGTCCATAGCCACTTGCCAATAACACGGCAGCGCATTGGCCAACCCGGTGCAGGAAGATAATGGAGCAGTTTTGGTCTTTTTGGCTCACTTATATCGTAGACAAGCAATGGGCGTGTGCTCTCGTTCATGACCATGTAAAGGTGATCGCCATATCTGGCTATTCCGGATGCATTCCCGTTGATTATTGTGACCTCACCGACAATTTTTAAAATATCTTGATTAACCCCGATGGAATTCAAGGCAAGACAGAACAAAGACAGAAGCAAAATCGCAGAAATTGACCAAATAATTCGCATTTTCCTCACCTCCAAAGCCAAAATTCGGCGGATGTCAGCCCCGCCTTAAGATTCCTTGATTTGGCAGGAACAAAACTTTAAAATCACCAATGAACTTTTGAGCGAAGAACAACTGAGTTTCATGGCACAAGAATCTTTTAACCTTGCCAAATCCGCCAATAATTGTCAGAATATTGTCCACTTCACTTTGCGCTTCTCACATTATATATGATAACTCAGCCGTTGCATGTTTGAACAAGTTTCGCGAAAGTTTTACAGCGCGCCTTTGTTGCGTTCAAGTTTCGTGCCCCAAAGTTTACAGCACATTTTGTTGCAAGTTAAGCTTGATAAAGTTGAACAGAGTTTTATTGCTCAGGAAGTTTAATGAAAGCATTGCTATAAATCGCAATTTCTATTACCTGCCTACTTGCCCTTCACCCACCAAAGTGCGCTACCACCGGTTTCAATGATAGCGATTGTTAACCCATTACGCAACAGCTGTTCGCCCATTTGGATCAATGTCTCGTCAGTGTCAGCATTTTTAAGTTCGTAACGCTTTTTGGGGTTGAGTCCTTTCAGGCGAACTGTAATGCGCTCGTTTTGCGACTGCTCTCTGAAAGCCAAGATTGCACCGCTATCGCTTTCTGGGTCATGGAACTGCCATATAGTCCAATCTTGTAGCGAACGAGCCTGCGGTGTAAGCAAAAATCTGCGTTTAAGGATGAACGGGCGCAAACGCTTGTATTCGGCAATGCATTTTTTAGCACGCTCAATTGTTGCTTTATCCCATTGAGCGAGCCTTGGCGAGATGCCAAATGCACCGCCCATTCGGCTGCGGAATTCAGTGACTGTTGTGCCTTCATGAACAACCCATGTGTTCAAGTAGTATGGTGGCAGTGCAAACCATGCTCCTGTCAGGTGAAAACGAACATTGGCTGCACGATGAGTGAAATCGCTGAGCCAGTAAGTGTGGACATGGCGCAAGATGCCAAAGTCAATTCTGTTTCCACCACTCGCACAACCTTCAATGACCAGGTGCGGAAAGCGTTCGCGCAAAAATGCCTTGACAGCGTATAAACCCCGAGTATGAGCATATGTGCCATTGCCACTTTGATGACCATGCGTTGCGTCATTACAACCTAAGCCATAGGCGATGTTGTAATCCCACTTAAGCCAGTCAACACCGTAGTCAACAATAACCTTCGCCAGCCGCTCCTTAAACCACTCAACAACTTGTGGATTGCCAAAACATAAATGGGCGTAGCGTCCACCGCCAATCACTCTTCCATCTCGCTTGGCGAGCCAATCTGGATGTTGCTTTGCCAAATCGGTCTCAAGGTCAACACGCTCAGGCTCAACCCAAAGCCCAAACTTCATTCCCTTTTGGTGAACATAGTCTGATAACGCCTTCAAGCCCTTGGGGAACTTGCCACGATTCTCTGCCCAGTTTCCCAAGCCGTGCCCAAAATCGCCGATTCCGCAGCCGATATACCAGCCTGCATCTACGACGAACACTTCACAACCCAAATTGGCAGCAATGTCAGCCTCACGCATCAATATCGCCTCGTCAATGCGAGTTGCCCAACCAAACCATGAATTGAACTGCACCCAAGGAAAATTAGGCGGCATAGACGGGCACAAAAACTTTTCTTGCCATTGATGCAGCTGCCATCCAGCATCATCCAAATCGCCGCTGAAAAGTAAAAGGAATGACGACGGCGAGATAATCTCCGAATTTGGTTTGAGATGATGGACAACTTCCGTTGCCCCCATACGCACTGTCACTGTATCGCCTTGTCTTTGGATAAAGCCGCGCCATCGTCCACTCCACTCCAGTCCACCGACAATGCCTTCTGTGACGCTGCTATCTTTGGATGCCAAACACAAAGCAAACCATGCAATATCCCTCGCTGATGAGCGACCTTCATCGCCGCAGAAAATTTCGCATGATGCCCCATCAGCAAGGGTTCGCTCCGTCATGACGAAGCTGCTTGGCGGAAACTTCCCATCATAGCGTCCGCCTGTCAAAGTGAACAATTGTATAGGCTTGCTATGATGGATTGTCAACGCAAGCGAATTTAAGCCATTGATCGTCACAGTTTCTGTCCCTTCGTTTCGGATAACAAAACCTGTTTCAATTGCCGATGTGCCATCAAATGCGCGCAGCCAAGTGGTGGTTACGACATTTAACCGACGATGCCTCAGACGAAATTGCAGGTTTATTGAGCCGTTTTTTGCCTCATGTTTGAAGCCATCAAATGTCATCCCGTCATCCGATGGTCGCAGTGAGTTAATTTGCACTCCGTTCAGTTCTGTTGAAAAGCCAAATAATGGCACTGGCTTACTTATCCATTGTGTTTTTGTCCGCAAGTTTCTCAGTTCAACGATTGCCACCTGCTTTCCGTTAATTAGCGCCGCAGTTAGGGAAAAATCCGGAGAAATTAGCCGAAAAATCCGATTTTTTTCATCCTTTTCCAAAACCAAATCACCAACCCTTGCAATTACTTCCATTGCCTTCACCTCACCAGCAAACTTGACCAACCTATACGCCACAATGCACTGTAAAGGCAAAGAAATTTGAAAAGCAATCGCCAGCGCTGTGACGATCCTTGACATTGCTAATCACTCTCCAAGGTTCGTGGTTATAACACAAAGCCATAAAACTCTGTTCAACTTTATTGGGCTTAACTTGAACACATGGAAATGAATTGTAAAACTTTAGGGCACAAAACTTGATCAAATATGAAACAGCTGAGTTATCACGCAAGAAGCTTAATTTTCATCCTTATAGCGTTGCCACCGCGGAATTTAATTTAAAGCGACTGGCGTGAACAAGTCACAACAACAAATAATGCGTCATCCATTTTGATGTCATTTTCACTTAGTTTCGTGCCCATTACAAACTTTGAGCCTTATCAGCAACTTGCAATGCTGTATTTTAGACAAAATTTAGGGCATTACCGATACATAAAAGCAAATTGGCTAACTTTTTGAAAATTCACGGATAAACTCTGCAATCTTTTCGGCTGCTACGTTGAGAATCTTTTCACCGAGTTCCTCAGTGGCAAGAGTTGGGTCACCAGATACGCCCTCAACTTCACCCCCTTCACCGCCAACATATGGAGAGCCTGCAATAATGTATTGCCAAAACCAGTTCCTTCCAAGGTCATGCGCCGAAAATGACGATTTTTTGTAACGATGACCAACTTTTGCCCTGCTCATGTCAACAAGTTCGGGGTGAAGGTAAAGTTGGATTGAGGTCTCAATATCGCCAGCATGCCAATCAGAGCCTGGCGGGTTTGTCCTTATCTTTGCCAACTCATCTTGGGCAAAAACTTCAAGGAATGCCGTCCATTCAAATGTCACAATTCTTGCATCATCCGGGATTTGCCAATCCCTCCAGATGCTTGAAACTTTTCTATTGAGCTTTTGGATGACTTGTGGGATAATCCACTCTGTCCCGCCACCATGCCCATTTACGACGACAATTCGGCGGAATCCACCACGAAGGTATGACTCAAGTATGTCATTCAATGCCTCTTTGAAAACTTCCTCACGCATGCAAATGCTAATTGGCTGCCATGCTGGGTCAAATGGTGATGGCGAAAACCAAACAGGGGCACCAACCAAAGTTGGCGGATTTGGATGCACCCTCTTTGCAGCCATAACGCAAATGTGGAAGCAGTTATCAATGTCGGTATGAAGTGGCGCATGAGGTCCATGCTGCTCAATTGTCGCAACTGGCACAAGCAAAACTGCAATTGGTGCTAACTCCTTCACTTCCTCTCTTGTCAATTCAGGCAAATAAACTTTTGGCTCGTTCATATTCGCCACCTCGCTTGGCAATGTGCACCCGCAAACACAATGTTTTGTATGGCAGATGGAACCCACCCGAAAATTAAGCCCCAAAAACAGCCCGGCTAAAAAGCCATCAAAAACCAAAAATTTGGTCGGATTAAAGGCTTAAAGATTCATCCGCTTTTTAAAATCTCCGGACCGTAAATACACATTTATGTGTGAGTGGCTTTGCCACGAAATTTTTAAACCCAAAAGCAATTTTGTTTGGGGGCTAAAGCACCTCCTACACGATTGTTAATTTATGCCGTTTTCAACCTTATTTTTGTTTTTCGGGCAGAAATCTTCCGCTCCTTGCAAAAACAACGCTACCTACCTCACTTCTACAAAATGTGTGACGCAGTGGCGTTCACTGAGCAAGTTGTATTAAAGAGAGCTCAGACTTGCACTCTCCTATAGCCAAACTGGAATGCACCCATTGATGTCCCAATGAAAAGTCTCGGCTTCAAGCCAGTCACTCTTTCATACTCCTCGGCGATATGCATGACAGTTTGGATGGCGTCATCTCGTATGAGCATTGCGACAGTGCCACCGCTGCCACCACCCGTTATCTTAGCACCATAAATGCCGTGTGCAGTGCCATAAGACCTTGCGAGGCTGACGAGCAAATCTGTCTCTTCGCATCCAAGCCCTGCACGCTTGCTGTAACTCCAATGCGATGCATACATGAGCTTCCCTGCCCGCACAAGCAAACGCTCATCCCCGGTTCTGTTTGCCTCATCAAGCAATGCAATGAAGCTTTGCACACGTTCATTCTCATAAATCGGATGCTCGGTGCAACCTCTAACTGAGTAAACTTCATTCGGGTCAACCTTTGTCGCCACATCGTCTGTCTCACCATACTTTCGTAGGAACTCCTCGCCACGCATCTTTGAGGGCAAAAGTTTGCGATACCTTTGCACATACTCCTTCGTGCTCACATTGCAAAGATACCCGCCATAATCGTTGCCGCTGATTTGCTTTATGATCTTGAAGCCCATGAATGCTCCAACCCTTGTGCGCCTGTATCTTCTGCCGCCAACTGCATGCTTCACATTTGAGTCAACACCAACGACCATGCACCCTTTCGGTATTTCATGCAACCCAAGCAACTCATGTGGTTGGCATTTGAGGGCAAGCAACTTACCTTCCTCACAGAGTGCACTTGTGACTTGATCCATAATTCCGCAAGGTGCTCCGACAACATGATTCTCAGCCATCTGGCACAGCCTTGCAAGCGTCAAGCCATCAAGACGCAAGTTAAGCAAAATATTGAAAGCCATCATCGTGCTCACTTCAATTGCCGCTGATGATGATACACCAGCGCCCATAGGGACATCGCTTCGGATGAAAATGTTGAAACCATGCGGAATTGAGCTCAGCACGCCTTCTTTCAGGAGCACGAAAAGTGTGCCAATGGGGTATGCCACCCAAGATGCAGCTGCATCACCCGTGAGCAGGTTGTGCGCATCTTCGTAGCTCAACCAGCCGTTAGCGCTTTGTAATGCAGAAATTGATAGCTCAAACTTTGGTTGCAGTCCGTCACTCTCAATGCCGTAACTCCAAAGCCTGATCAGAGGATCATTTCGGCGTTGAATTGCCACCATGCAAGCTTCAGAGATGTTTCCCTCAAACACTACAGAGCCACTGTAATCAGCAATGCCACCCATAACATCAATCCTTCCCGGCGCTCTCGTTATGACTAAATCACCAACGCCGTCAAAGAAACCTTTCACCTCTCCCTTTACCAAAGCCTCAAACTCCACAACATCTTTCACGCTCATCCACCCCCAAACTGAGCAGCGTGCAATCCAATGCACGGGTAATGATTCCTATCCCAGCGACTCAAGAATTACCGTAGGGACATTTTTATAATCTCGCAAATTGGCGCATACTCTATTTTTGACCTTGCCAAGCTCTCCCGCAAACATGAAATAACACAAGTTAAGGGGTGGTGCAAATGGACGGGAAAGTGTTGACGGCAGTGTGGATGCTTTCTTGGAGCTTAATGACACTCAGCTTTGCCTCAAACGCCAAAATCAATGTTGACCTTACAAAGCCGCTTCACAGGGTGAGCCCGACACTTTGGGGAATCTTCTTTGAAGAAATAAATCACGCAGGTGACGGTGGCATATACGCTGAGATGGTGCGCAACCGCTCTTTTGAAGATGCCAATACACCAATTTCTTGGAAGCTCATCACCGAAGGCGATACTGAAGGCAGCATTGCAATAGACGAAAGCCAACCGCTTAACAAAAACAACAGGCGTTCACTCAGGATTGAAGTGCACAAGCTCGCAAGTGGGAGAGTAGCTGTAGCAAATGCTGGTTATTGGGGCATGCATATCGTCAAAGGCAAAGTTTACAACCTCTCGTTTTATGCACGGTGCAGCGATGGCTTCAAAGGCTCACTTGCAGCTTCGCTTGAGCATGCAAGTGGACTCGTTTACGCAAGCGCTGAAGTTGATGGGCTGTCAACACAGTGGAAGAAGTTCAAAGTCTCCCTTAAGCCGAACGCATCCGACACTTCTGGGCGATTGGTGATCTCGGTTAAAGGTGTTGGAGTTATCTGGCTGGATATGGTCTCACTCATGCCAGCTGAATCTTGGAATGAACTCAACTTGCGAAGTGACCTTATGAAGATGCTTGAGGACTTAAAGCCATCTTTTGTGCGCTTCCCCGGTGGATGCTTTGTTGAGGGCGAAACTTTAGAACATGCGCTCCGTTGGCGCAACACGCTCGGCGACATTTCCGAACGCCCAACGAGATGGTGCATTTGGGGCTATTACTCAACTGAAGGGTTAGGGTTGCACGAATACCTCATGATGTGTGAGGCGCTCGGCGCAGAGCCAGTCTTGGTTGTGAACTGTGGCATGTCGCACAAAGAAGTCGCACCAATTGAGAAGATGGACGAGTGGATTGAAGATGCAATTGCAGCGATTGAATATGCCGTCGGTCCGACAACAAGCAAGTGGGGGGCACTCAGAGCCAAGAACGGACATCCAAAGCCATTCAAACTGCGCTTCGTTGAAATAGGCAACGAGAATAGCGGGAGAGCTTACGAGGAGCGCTATGCTATGTTCTACAAAGCCATAAAGGAGCGTTATCCAGATATCCAGCTAATTGCGAATGTGCCGGTAAGGAGCGCACCAATGGATGTCGTTGACGAGCATTATTACAACTCACCAGAATGGTTCATCGCAAACGCAACACGCTACGATAGGTATGACCGCAACGGACCTAAAATCTTCGTCGGTGAATATGCCGTCACAAGAGGATGCGGCACTGGAAACTTGCGTGCTGCGATTGCTGAGGCTGCATTCATGACCGGGCTTGAACGAAACAGTGACATCGTCATCATGGCATCCTATGCGCCACTGTTTGTGAATGTGAATGATAGGCGATGGAACCCAGACTTAATTTGCTTTGACAGCTGCAATGTGTATGGCACGCCCTCATACTATGTGCAAATGCTATTCAGTCAACATCGTGGCGATGTCGTCTTACCTGTATCAATTGAAGTTGAGCGGGCGATGATTCCGTTGGCTCATGGAGCTATTGGCTTGGGCACCTGGAGAACGCAAGCTGAGTTCAAAGATGTGAAAGTCGTTCATGAAGAGCGCACCCTGTTTGAAGCTGACTTCACTAAAGGTTTGAAAGGGTGGCGCATCTTCAAGGGCGATTGGCAAACTGAGGGTGATGTCTTAAGGCAGCTTGCACTCGGAGAAGATATGCGGATTATTGCTGGAGACATAAATTGGACAGACTACACGCTATCGCTTAAGGCGAGAAAGCTATCTGGTGATGAGGGCTTCCTCATCATGTTCCGCGTTCGTGATAACGACAACTGGTATTGGTGGAATATCGGTGGCTGGGGAAACAGATGGCATGCAATTGAGAGATGCCTCGGTGGTGGAAAGAGCATTGTGAGCGAAAGAGTCCAAGGAAGCGTTGAGGTTGGACGATGGTATGACATACGGGTTGAGGTAAAGGGCAACCGCATAAGATGCTATCTGGATGGAACTCTTGTTCACGACTTCACCGATGTCGGTCTATCACCGCTGCACGCCTCAGCGACTTTGGACAAGGCAAATGGTGAGGTCATAGTCAAAGTCGTAAATGTGACCGATGCACCACAACATGCATCCCTTACCATAAGCGGTGCAAAGGCTCTGAAGAAGACCGCAAAGGTGTTCGTGCTCACTGGCAACAGCCCCGATGATGAAAATTCATTCTCGCAACCGAAACGAATAGCGCCAGTTGAAATGGTGCTCACAAACATCACTAACCCAATGAAACACACCTTTCCACCATATTCGCTAACCGTGCTAAGGTTGGGCATGGCTCGGTGAGATGTGTGAGTAGGACCACCCGTGGATGAATAAGGTAACAATTGCATCCTAAACGAATTGAAGCCCATCTGCAGATGTGCCAAACTTGGGTAACTCAAAGGAGCCGCATTTAACCCATGCGGTATCGTGTTACAATATGACGCTCGTTTGAGCTTGCGTCGTCCATTAAGGAAAAAGTCCATCTTGTGGCTTAAACTTCTGCTGCACATTAAGGACGATGATGCATGGTGAGGAATGGCGGGAAGGAGCGAGGCGCGCACGAGAAAGCATGTGGGCTATCATCCGACGCTATTAGCGTCACGATGGTGTCAAAAACGAAGCTCTGGGGGTGAACAAAATGCGGTGCATAGTAGTTGGATTGGGCGGCCGAGGAAAGCATTGGGTGCAGGTATGCCAAGAGATGGGCATTGTGGAATTAGTTGCAGGTGTTGACCCAGTCCGTGAACGGCGAGATGAAACGATGAGCAAGTTTGGCTTGAGCGAATCGCAGTTGTTTCCATCGCTTGAAGAGGCACTAAGGGCGACGGAAGCGGACTTCGTTTTGGATGTAACACCGCCGTCACAAAGGGAACACATAGCACAGGTTGCGCTTGAAAACGGATTGCCAGTTTTAGCTGAGAAGGCAATGGGTGAAGATTGGGCGATGGCAAAGCGCATTGCAACGCTCGCTAAATCCTCCGGGCTGGTTTATATGGTGGCACAGAACTATCGCTTTGGTGCGCTGCCGCGCACCACAAGAAGGCTTTTGAACGAAGGTTTGCTTGGAACTTTGAACACTGTTGTTGTTGGCTTTCATCGTCCTTGGGGGATGGGCGCTCACTATGTTGAGATTCCATATGCCCTGCTCATTGAGATGGCTGTGCATCACTTTGATACGCTTCGCTATGTTCTCAACCGCGATGCTTTGCGGGTTTGGGCGCACACTTGGAATGCTCCATGGGGATGGCACAAAGGTGATGTAGGTCATACTGTCGTGTTTGAATTTGAGGATGGCATCATCGCCACACATCATGCGCTCGGATGCAGTGTTGGCAAGGCTGACCATTGGCAAGGGCAATGGCGAATTGATGGTGAGAGAGGAAGCTTAACTTGGGAAGATGGAAAACTCATTTACGGACGATCAATGCCACCAGAGGAAGCAACTGTCAAAGAATTGCCGCTTGATGAACTTGAGCTTGTGGATACAAAGGCAGTCCTTGCTGAGTTCATTTCGGCAGCGAAAGAGAAACGAGAGCCAGAATGCAGTGCAAGCGATAATTTGAAGACGCTCGCTATGGTCTTTGGAGCAATTGAAAGCGCAAAGCGTAAGGCGTGGGTTGAGATCGCGGAATTGTTTGAGGAGTGAGGTGATGAAATGCGCGGCTTAGTTGTAGCGCGCTCGGGTGCTCGCATTGAAATTTGGCTTCCCGAACAAAGGCGGATTGCACTTGGTATACCAAGGGGCAAATTGCAAAAGCATGGAGAACGCATCTATGCTGGTGATTGGGTTGATGTGAGAATAATTTCGCCAAATGAAGTTGCAATTGAGGGTGTTGAAGAGCGTGCTAACTTGCTCACACAACCGCCAGTGGCTAATGTGGATAAAATGCTGCTTGTGATGAGTTGGCACGAACCCGATTTCAGCAACCTTGTATTAGATGGGCTTTTAGCACAAGCCGAATTCTTGAATTTGGCAGCAACTATAGTCATCAACAAGGTTGACTTAGCTTTAAAGCGAGAGTTGCCACGCTTGGAAAGATGGGGCAAGCTATATGAGTCACTGGGTTATCCAGTTTTGAAGGCGAGCATCAAAACGGGCGATGGACTGAGTCAACTTCGTGAAGTTATGCGTGGCAACTTAGTTGTTCTTGCAGGCCCTTCTGGCAGCGGGAAGTCATCCATCCTGAACGCCCTCATACCAGGTGCCAAATTGCGCACTGGCGAAGTGAGTGAGAAATTGGGGCGAGGACGCCATTCAACGACTGAAGTGCGCCTTTTGCCCAATCCAAATGGTGGCTGGGTTGTTGACACGCCGGGATTTCAAAGGGTGGATTTGCCATCATGGGTTAACACAGATACGCTACCAAAGCTATACCGAGAGTTCACCAACTACCAGTGCGAATTCAACAACTGCACGCACACTGTTGAACCAGGTTGCGCAGTTAAAGAGGCACTTAAGCATGGCGAGATTCCAAAGGAGCGTTATCAGACCTATCTCTTTTGGCGAGATGCTATAAGGAGAGTTGAGAGAGAACGAAAAAAGTGAAGCCTGCTTATAACAGTTATCACGGCTGGAAAGGATGTTCGTTCTTTACTCAAAAGTTTGTTAGTGCAATCTTAGGATAAGGCTACCGCCAAGCCAAAAATCAGAGCGAAAAATTGGAGGTTACTGCCGAGCCAAAAATTTTTTAGTTATGTTCGTAGTTAGCCACGAAGCGTTAGCGTAGTGGCATCAAAAATCTGTTTAAGTTCGCAGTCAGCCACCAACCAAAGTGGCATCATAAGTTGTTCCTTGTTCCGTTTTTGAAGGCACTTCGCTTTGCTCCGTGCCTTACTACGAACAGGCAAAAAACAAAAAACTTTTGAGCAAAGGGAGTGACGAGAAGTCCAAAGACAATTTTCGTCACTTGGAAGGCGAGGCTATTGCCGAGCCAAAAAGCTCTTGAGAGAATTTAACGCCGTCTAAAGGCGGTGCTAAGAGAATTCGTCAACGACTATGGGCTAAAGCCCATAGCATGGTTTTGAAAAGCGTGCTTAGTTATCCATGCCACTGGCTTTAGCCAGTGGTTGATGACGAAAATAAATGAGCGCCGAATTCATTCGGCAATAATTTTCTGCCACACCGAAGGAATCAAGATGGAAGATTTGGAGGGCAAGGCTACCGCCAAGCCAAAATCATGACGAAAAATTGAATGGCGAGGCTACTGACGAGCCGAAAATAGGGCTGGTGAGCTTAATTCTGAACCCCCATTCACCCATGCTGTCGGCTTTAGCTGGTAGTTAATTAACGCTGAATTTATTCGACAATTCACAATGTGGGAGGTGAAAGAATGATGTGGCTGAGGTTAGCGACTTTTGTTGCAGGGGTGATTTTAATGACGAATGGCGTGAGCGCTCAAGTTAAGGAAATTGCGTTCTATGTTTCGCTTAACGGGAATGACGCTTGGTCAGGCAGATTGCCTTCGCCAAATAAGACGAAAACCGACGGACCGTTCGCAACTTTGCACCGAGCCATTGAAGCAGTTAGGCAACTCAAACACAAGCAAGGTGGCAAACTAAAGCAACCTGTCACCATTTACTTGCGCAAAGGCGTTCACTTTTTGAACGAGCCTATCGTCCTCAAACCGGAAGACAGCGGAAGCGAAAACACCCCCATAACTTTCGCAGCCTACCGAAATGAAAAGCCAATCATTAGCGGAGGACGGCGCATAACTGGTAGGGCGAACCTCCGGGTGAGCCGACAATATGGTTCGGCGGGAGCCTCACCCTCCCAACTCGTTTGGTCTTTTGAACTCCCTGAAGTTCGTGAAGGCAAATGGTTTTTCCGATTGCTGCGCGTCGGTAATGAGTGGGCAATTCGTGCTCGCCACCCAAATTTTGACCCTAAAAATCCTCTGATGGGCGGATGGCTTTTCACTCAATGGTGGGGCGAAAGTTGGGAAAAGGGCGCTTTCAATGTCGGAGTAAGCAAAATCCACAATGTTGGCGATAGGCTTGAGTGGAAGATTAAAGTTCCAGCATCAGGCGAATATAAAGTTTGGGTTCGCTACGCACACAACATGAAAGCTTTCAAACTTGACACGATGGACGACAGGACAGTTTTGCGAGTGGGCAACAATGAGCCTGTGCCTTTGCGAAACTTGCCTGACACTGGCACTTGGGGGAATTTCCGATGGACACACGCTGCGACGATTTTCTTGCCCGAAGGTGAACAAACTTTGGTTTGGGAGAATGTCAAAGGAGGTGGGCTTAACTTAGACGCTTTCGTTTTGACCGACGACGAAGATTGGCATCCCCAAAAAGCAATCAGCATTTTGGATTGGTGGGGCGAGTATCAGGTTGGACAGCCAAAACAAGGCAAAAACCTTTTACTCATCCAAGCAGAAGCATGCAGTCGGGCAATCGGAAAAGAAGTTTCCGTCCCGAAACCTCAACTTCCCGGAAGCCGAAAGCGAATAGTTGTCGCAAAGGATAAGTTCCCAAACTGGCAAGATTGGAGCGGAGCAGAAATTCACATCTTCCCGGCTTGGGGTTGGGTAAACGCAATCTTGAAAGTTGAAGGTGTTGACAAAGAGCGATGCACAATTTTCGTCAAATGCGAACAGGACATCCGTCCCGGCAACAGGTTTTTCATCGCTGGAGTTCGTGAAGCGTTAGATGCACCCAACGAATGGCACCTTGACGCAAAGACGGGCGAATTGCTTTACATCGCTCCAAACGAGGTTGACCCAAACAAGGTTGAAGTTGTCGCGCCTGCGATGGATAAGCTTTTTGTGCTACAAGGCGATGCATCGTCAAATCGCTTCGTTGAGCACATTCGTTTTGTTGGCTTGACTTTCATGGACACTGACTACACAGCGCCGGGCGGATACTATGTCCCAGCCGATGCGGCAATTTGGGTGGTGGCTGCGAGAAAGTGCCTTATTGAGCGTTGCAATTTTGTTAGACTTGGCGGTTATGCCGTTCGGTTGGAACAACGAAGCCACGAAAACGAGATCGTCGGCAACACGATGACGAAACTCGGTGGCGGCGGCGTGATTATGTTGGGCGAAACGAAAACTCAACCTTACGACAACCTGATTGCTGCTAATGAGATGAGCGACTTGGGTTTGGTTTACAAGCATGTCGCTGGTGTCTATGTGACGACAGGGAGCGGAAACAGAATTGCACACAACCGAATTCAACGAGTCCCAAGATACGGCATCTCGCTTAAGTCTTACGGACCAAACGCATCGTCGCACCGAAACATCATTGAGTTCAACGAAATCGTTGACAGCAACTTGGAGACAAACGACACGGGCGCAATTGAAACGCTGGGGCGTGACATGAAACTGACAGGCAACATTATCAGGTTCAATTTCATCCGCAATGTCGTTGGGATGGGCACTACACCCGATGGCGAATTTCTAACGCCTTATTTCACTTGGGGCATCTACCTTGACGATTACAGCAGCGGGACTACCGTTTACGGCAACATCGTGGTTGGGACTGTTCTTGGCGCAGTTTGCATTCACGGCGGCAAGGACAACATCGTTGAGAACAACATTTTCGTTGACGGTAAGGAGCACCAGATTAGATTGCAGCCACGAGACGATTTCATGACAGGCAACATCTTCAGGCGAAACATTATTGTCTTCAGTGACCCCAATGCGATTGTGTGGTATAGTTACGCCCACACATGGCGTCGTGACAGGTTAGCAGAATGCGACTTCAACCTTTACTGGCACACTGGCAAAGTCGACTTGACGAAGGTTGAACGGGCGTTGACGCCGGAAGGGACATTTGCTAAATGGCGTGAAGCGGGTTTTGACCGCAACTCTATTTTCGCCGACCCACAGTTTGTTTCGCCATCGCCAAAGGACAAACTTGACTTTCGCCTTCGCCCAAACTCACCAGCGTTCAAACTCGGGTTTAAGCCAATTCCAATTGAGCAAACAATTAGGTGAAGAGCAAAATGTTGCCTTGTGGCGTAATTGGTTAGTGAGCGCAAGTTAAGGCAGGTAAAGGAAAGCATGAGAATGATTAAGCACTAACGAACTTTTGATCGAGAAGTAAAAGCTTTGTATAAGCTGCCTTCTTGTGCGATCTTGCGCTCAGGCATCATGTTGTGGTGGTAGTTTTCAAGCTTGTAGAGGGGTGAAAGGTGATGAAGCGAAGGTGGATGGTGGCTGTCTTCTGGCTAAGCCTGCTAACTTCCCTTGCTCTTTGGCTGAGCGCTTTGCTTCGCCTCAATGTCTCCTCTGCGCTTCAGCAAGCTAATGCTCAACTTAGCGAGGAGACAATCAAATGCATCCAATGCCATCAGGCAAAGGGTGTTGCTCGCGTCGCTTTGCGTGATTGGAGCCAATCTCGCCATGCACAAGTTGGCGTCGGATGTGAAGAGTGCCATATCCCTGTGGCTAAAGCATCTGGAATCACTGTTAAGTTAAAAACAGCATGTGAGAATAGTTCTGTTCGCCGAAGGGTCTCTGCCCTTAACTGTGCCGAATGCCATCAATTGCAATTTAGGCAGTTTACCGAGGGTAAGCATGCCCTTGCTTGGGTAGCGATGAACGCCATCCCGATAACTTCTCGCCTTCCAAAAGAAATTGCAGAGCGAGGTTGCGGGGGCTGCCACAACATCGGTCGCGATGAGGGCAAGTGCGATAGCTGCCACACGAGGCATCTCTTCTCCGCTGCTGAGGCGAGGAGAGCGGAAGCGTGCCAAACATGTCACATGGGATTTGACCATCCCCAGTGGGAGATGTTCTCAACCAGCAAACATGGGACGATTTACCTGACGCAGGGTAGCCAGTGGGATTGGACAAGAAAGTTAAAGCAATGGTTTGCCGACATGAGTGCCCCAAGGACGCCAAGGGCACCAACATGCGCTTTCTGCCATATGCCAGACGGTGACCATGCCGTCAAGACCGCTTGGGGCTTCCTCGCTGTCCGTCTGGGTGAAAAAGACAAAGAGTGGGAGCGATTGCGAAACATTATTTTCCGAGCGCTCGGAGTTATTGATGAAAAGGGTAATTTGACGGAAAGGTTCAAAGTCGTCGCTGCAGGCAAAGTCGCAAGACTGTCTATAGAAGAGTGGCAACAAGAGCGCAACAAGATGATCCAACGCTGTGCCACCTGCCATTCGCAAAGCTTCGCAAGAGAAACCCTTGAGCAAGCAGACCGAATCATCAAAGAGGCTGACCGATTGCTCGCTGAGGCTGTTCAAATTGTTGAAAGCCTTTACCGAGATGGCATCTTGCCTCGTCCTAAGGACCGACCGCCTGTCGTTGACCTGCTTCGGTTTTATGAGGTTGAAAACCCAATTGAGCAACGCCTTTATATCATGTTCCTGTCGCACCGAATGAGAACCTTCCAAGGCGCATTCCACATGAACCCAGATTACCTGCATTGGTATGGTTGGGCTGAGATGAGGAAAGATTTGGCTGAAATAAAGGCAGAGGCACGAAGGCTTAGAGAGGAACGAAAACGCAAATAATGCCACTTTCAAGAAATTAAAGTAACATGCCTTTTACTCCAGATTTTGTTGGTTCAGATTTTGTTGGTTCAGATTTTGTTGGCTCGTGGTGAGGCACGAAGCGGAGTGCTATCAATGTGAGTGTGGGGTGCAAAGCTCAGGTAAAGCGATGGCATCACACATTGCGCCAACTTGATGCTACTATGCTTTCGCTTCGTGGCTAACTACGAACCTAACCAACAGAGTTTGTAGCAAAGGGTGGAGGGGTATTTGTTCGGGCGAAAGCCAACCTTATCTGCCACATCATTCACGCCCTCTGCAACATTTGCTTTTGCCTTGTGGAGGGCTATTGCCCACTCAGACAAAAGAAGGCTAACTGTGCAACTCTTACCGTGATTCAAACTGCGGCTTTATATGTTTCTGAGAGTTTTCATGGGCAGGACGTCTATGCTACCTTGAATGGTATTACTTTGAGCCTTTTGAGGGTAACTGTTTCTGTTGGATAACGCCGTGGTAAAAGAATTGAACTTACAAGCAAGTCAACTTTTACTGCACCTCATTCGCATACTCTTTTAGCCCTCTAACCAGCAATGAACCAAGCTGTCTATAATGCTCAATCTCAAGGAGCGTTTCGCGAGACTTGCTATACGGCACTTCGAGGACGGGTGCAGGTATGGCAAACCTTTCCCAAGTCCAATGGCTGAGTGTGCCTTGCTCATTCCACCTTGACGGATATTGCGCTATACGAAATAGCTCTTCATGCACAAGTTCCTTTGGCAATTGTTTCTTTATGGCATCAACGAATCGCTTAGAAGCATCAGCTTCTGCGCTCACCGGCTTTAACAGTTGAAAATATGCACCATAAGTTTCAAGCACTGCCGGTGCATGAAGGTCTATAACGGCAATGAGCTTGCAACGCTTAGCGAATCGCTCAATGTCGGCTTGTATAACTGCCACCTCATGGCGCATTGGCAGCGGTGAAAACCAAGCCCTGTTAAGGTCAATTGGGTGTGGGTCTTTGCCATAGTCGCCATCAACAACCCCGTCCAAGTTAGCGAATGGCACAGCCCAGATGATCAGTTCATCAGGCGAAAGCTCAACCGGCGCGTAACGAAGCAATCCGTCGAGCACCCAAGAACCGGGTGTTTCACCTGAATGCTGGCGCGCAAGGATGTAGATGCCAGGTTTGTCTCGCTTTTCACTGCCATACGAATTACTCAATCGTAACATTGAACGACCCTTTTGAGTGACGCCGATAACATCGCAACGCCAATAACCCCCGCAGGCATTTAAAGTCTCGCCAAGCTCACGATGTGTGTATGGATAACAAAGCGCAAATTCAAATGAACCAGTCAGAGAACGCACATCCCATGAGACCTCAAATCTTCCGTCAGGCAACCTGTGCATTGTGCCGCCGTTACATCGTTGCCAATCATCAACTCTTTGCTCGCAGCCGTGTAGATGCCTGACGACGGGATGGACATTGCTCCAATCACCGCGCCCGCCAAGACATGATTCAGCATTCGTGAGTATGAGTTTGAATGCGTCGCCGGCGTTGCTATCCACTCGGAAGTAAAACCAAAGCGCCTCAGTGCCACCATGTGGGTCTGCCGCAAAGCGCACATGCCACTCATAATCGCTGCGCTTAATATCAACTGCACAAACATTACCACTATCAAAGTCGCAGCTCACTTTTGGCACACTAACCATGGCACATCCCTCCGGCAAGTCTAAAACCCGATGGGGATTAACCTGCGGGTAAATTCGGATGACGCTTGCAATACAAAATACAAAAGCGGGCAACATCCTTACTGCAAAACGCACTCTCCTTCACGCCACCATGATGCATGACGACCTCTAATGAAGCAGCCACAACCGAGGTATAAGATTGATGCTCCCCCTTGCTTTCGCTACCCACCCGGCTTCGGGCGTGGCGTAGCTTCACCCGGCAAAAGACCGAGTGCCCAAAGGATGCCATTCAGCAAATGCTTTTGGAAGCGTTCATCACGCCACACTTGGTTGCTGTGTCCAAGCGCTGTGTAAAAGACGCGCCCTTTGCCAAATTGCTGCACCCATGCAAGAGCGTAATCGTTATCTTTGCGCCTGCCTTTCTTCACATCAACCGAATTGATATCCAAGCTGAGTAGCACGCGCAGACGCTCACGGGAATACGGCTCCCGGAATTGATAAATCTCGTCCACTATCTCAAATGAATCGCCAAAGTGAGCAGTTGCAGGGTGCGTCTTGTCCTCAACGATGACGAGCACCTTCTGATGCCATGGATGCCCATCAAAGTAGCCACCTATCATCTCGCCAAATGGTGGATAGTTATACCACGCATCGGTTGCCGCATGCGCTCCAATAAATCCCCTACCTTCCTTCACGAGTTCAATCAATGCCTTTCGCCCCTCCTCAGGGATGGGCAAGTTGCCAGTAGCGTAAAAGAAGAAGCCATCAAACTGTCTCAGGAATTCAGGCGTCAGCTTCTGGCAATCTTCCTTCGTGTAGATAAATGTGCAATCGTATGCGCCTGTTATAAGCCCAAGTCCCATGACAACCTCCTCACACACTGAGAGCCTGTCAATTGCAGGTCGCCTAACTGGATCGTGCATGAAGCCAGCCGAGTGAGTGACAACGAGCAAATTCAATCTCTTGCCTCGCTCTTTTTGCCCCAACGCTGCACTCGTGCAAGCCATCGTGAACGCCAATGTGACCATGCCAGCGAGACCAATGCAAAAGCAATTTGCACGCATCGCATCTCACCCCCATAACCTTTCAGCGATTGATTTAATTTCACCGCTCGCCTTTTTAGTGGCAATCTAACGCGCTTCCACTGCGCCGTCAAACTGATTCACCGCAACTGCTGCTACACATGCAAAAGAAAAATGGTGGGCGCGGAGGGATTCGAACCCCCAACCGACCGGTTATGAGCCGGCTGCTCTGCCATTGAGCTACGCGCCCACCAATGTCATTCACATCTTATTATAGCCACACATGCCGCACACTGTAAACTTTGATGGGACACTAAAGTCAGCCATAGTTAAAGCCACCCCTCCCTTACAGCGGCGTGAAGAGAAATCGGGCAAAGCTTTTAAGTCCCATTTGCATCCCGCTTAACGCAACGGTGCTGATGGCTTCGCAGTCCCAAAGATGCTGTAGTCAATGTTTGCGACAGCTCTCATGAACTCTCGGTATGGAAGCGAGACAATGAGTTCGTCATCAGCGAAACCCGCTCTCTTGCGAGCGCTCACATCAATGAAGCTGACATCAACCTGTTCGTTCATGAGCGGATTAGTGATTGCAGTTTGGCAGGCAGCGCCAAATGCCGAGAGCTTCAATCCGGGTGCTCCATCGTATGCTACAAGTCCAAGTATGCGCGATGCTTGCATCGGGTTGCACACGATGAGCACAAGATCAGGTTTAATCGGCATGCTTACGACTGGCGCAATGCAAACATATGGCGTGAGCCCAGTTGGCGGTGCCACTGAGTGAACAAAATGTGCCCTCGCTACAGGGCGCGATGAGAATATGTGCTCCACATCCACGAGGAAATCCTCAACGCCACCTCTTCGTTCACCCAAGCCA
Source organism: Armatimonadota bacterium (assembly GCA_025062195.1). GTDB lineage: Bacteria > Armatimonadota > Fervidibacteria > Fervidibacterales > Thermosaccharophagaceae > Thermosaccharophagus. The sequence goes on along the minus strand of JANXAS010000044.1, from coordinate 7,256 downwards.
ATGTAATAAGTTCCACCAGGGCAACTTGAATTATCTTTGCTCAGGTTGATGATAGCGCCATTGCTTGCACGCTTCATCGCTTCGCAAACGGCAATAGGAGAATCATCACCGCCTTCTAATGGCTCCTTGGCATAAAGGATGCCGACTGGCTCACCGGATAAATTCATCACTTCCCTTAGACGGCTCGCCGCAGCTTGCCACTCCATTTTCTTCACCCCTCAGTCAAGCAGTCTTTTTTCGCCCTCAAGCAATTTGATGTCGGTTATATCTTGCGTGACTTCCATACAGCCCAAGTAGCGCCCTTTGGCATCGCGCACGGCGAAATAGCGTATATGAACGAGCCTGCCTCGCAAGTTGATCCAAAACTCAGCCACATCCCTCTTACCCGACTTCATCTCATCAAGCAACCTATTGACGACATGCAAGCTGCTTTGTGGATGACATTGCTGAACCTTCCTTCCGAGCACAGCTTTTGTGCGCACAAACATCCGCCCTTCCCTCGGCGAGTTAAAGTAGCGAACGACATCATCGGCGTCAATGAATGTAATATCAAATGGCAACGCGTTTAGCATTGCCTCAAGCTGCTCATGCGTTAAAGTGCCAGTCTCGAACTGTGCAGCGCCTACAACCGCAGCTGTTTCTAAGCGCGCCTCACTCACAACTTCAACTGGCGCTTCAACCTGCGGTGTAAAGCAACAGTAACCGATCTCATCAAAGTCAGACCTTATGGCTTTCCACTCATCTTGGCTTAACAAACGAAGCGCCATCGGAAAAAGCACATTGTTCTCTTTGTAGTAGTGGCTCGTTAAATGAGAGAGCAGCTTGCTTGAAAGCCCCCTTAATGGTTCAATGAACGCTGTTAAATCATCGCCATAGCCGCTTTCAATGAGCGAGAGCAGATGCTTTCGCATCTCGCGAAACTCGTTGTGCTCCGTCCACATGATGGCAGGCGGCTGCGTCACGCCGTGCCTCTCAAGGAACGGAAAAATAGCATTCTCCTCCCGCTCCATGTGCCGCTCATACTCAACAAAGTGATGGGCGACATTTTTTATAGTCTCAATTTGCGCCGTCATAATATCCCGCTCTTGCCCTGCCAACAACTGTCCCGCAGCTTCATCAAGTCTTTTAGCGAGACCGAGCATTGCCCTATGCTCTTCAACGAGAATGTAAATTGGATGCCATTGAGGCACATCAAGCCTCGCTCGCTCAACCACCTCACGGAAAACTTCAATGTGCAGGTCGCAGAGCCTCTTTATCTCGTCGGGCGATATGCCCTCTTCAATCAGCTCTTGCTCAATGAGGGCAATATGCTCCGGATGAAGTTGCGAGAGCACTTGTGCAAACTCACCCTTTAGCTGTTCAATTGGCTCACCGGCATGCAATCGGCGCAGAAGCTGCTTTATTGCCTCCTTGTAAGTAAGCTGTGCCATAAGTTTACACCTCCTAAGCGCTCGTCCCTCTTATTCGCTGCACAAGCAGCACTGCATTTGAATAGCCATCGGTTGGAACAAGATGAGCTTCCGCCATGCCAAGGCTCTCTGGTGAGAGCAATCGCTCAAGCACTTTCGGAACCGAGCTGCCCCATCGGTGAGAAATCAAAACGAGAGCACAACAAGTTGGCGGGCGAAGCATACAAATGACATGCACCATGAACAAAACAGCTGGGCGAACATCACCAACACACCGCCAACCACCGTCGGCACACCGGGCACAGGCTTCACTTAATATCACCTGCATAACTACCGCAAAAATGCGCTGCCGCCACTTTGGCGATCCTCGCTGCAGCAACAAACCTTGCGTTCCTACAGCACTGCTCATCCTCTGTCCGACCATCTCAACCCTAATTGGATGGATGTCTACGCTTTGAGCGTAGAAAATCAACCGCCTCCCTGATCTCCCAACCGCAAGATTTGAGCGCCTCTTCAGCTTCCTCAACTGTGACACCAGCAATAAGTGATGTTATGCGCTTGGCACGCTCCCGCAATTTCTCCGACCAAGTTCGCACACTTATCATCAAGTTATCTTTGACACGCCCAAGCTTGACCATCGTGGTCGTGCTAATCATGTTCAAGATGAGTTTTTCGGCGGTGCCCGCTTTAAGCCTCGTTGAACCAGCTATAACCTCAGGACCAACATTAGGAGCTATCACAACATCAGCGTGGAGAGCAATTGGCGCATCCCTGTTGGCTGTGATTGCGGCTGTCTTTGCGCCACGCCTTTTAGCCTCACGAAGGGCGGCAATTACAAAGGGTGTTCGACCGCTCACCGAAAGCCCGATCACCAAATCACGCTCACAGATACCTCGCCTTTCAAGCTCATCTGCAGCTGCCTGTTCATCGTCTTCGGCACCCTCAATTGACCTAAACACAGCTTCATTGCCGCCAGCAATTATCCCTTGCACCCACTCCCTCGGGGCGCCAAATGTAGGCGGGCACTCCGCTGCATCAATTATCCCTAACCTGCCACTTGTTCCGGCGCCCACATAGAAAATTCGCCCGCCATTTTTCAAAGCCCTGATCGCCATGCGAACAACATCGGCAACTTGCGCAAGTTCTCGCCGCACAGCCGGCGCCACATTGTGGTCTTCGTCATTCATGAGCAGCAATATCTCCTCAACCGACAATCCATCAAGCCCTTTGCTCCTCGGGTTGCGCTGCTCGCTCATCAACCTCGGCAGTATTGTTATGAGTGTTGTCTCTTCGTCGCTTGGTGGCATAAAACCAAGCTCATCAAAACCCCAAAGCAAGTAGCCCTCCCTTAGCCTTGAGGTAATCTCATCGCTGAGCACTTTTGAGTTATGGAGCGCCTTTAAAGCGAGCATTGTGGCTCCAATAACTGGCGGTGCAAACGGTTTTACAAATTTGAACTCGCTTAATCGTCTGCGAAGCGATTCCTTCAACGGTGAGGTGAGCAGTTCACCGGCACGAAAGACACCACCACTGTATGACACCCTGGGGCATTTCATCCCGAGGCAATCCGCCACAGCGCAAACCGCATCGGCAAGCTTGTCAGCCGCAGCGCTGAATATGCTGCGTGCAATTTTGTCCCCTGCCCTCGCAGCCTCCGCTACCACTTTGGCGAGCTTTGCCACCTCCCGCTTGCTCAACTCACCAGTTGAGAGCGCAACTGAGGCTTCCCTCGGCGAACGCAAGTTGAGCACCTTTGGAAGCAACTCACATAGGAGTGTATGCTCGGAGCGACCATCAAAAGCTCTCGCCCAACTACGCAGTGCTTCTGCACCAATCCAAAAGCCACTCCCTTCGTCACCCAACCAATGCCCAAGCCCGTCAGCCCTTGCGGAGTTGCCATCTTCATCAATCCCAAACGACATCGCACCAGTCCCAGAGATAACTACTATGCCGTGGAGACAGCAAAGCGCGCCGGCATGAGCTATTGCAGCATCGTGTTCAACCAACACATCAATGTTTTCGTTGAGCCTTTCAACAAACTTGTCCCTGAGCAGTTGACGCACTGGATCCCCAACATCACCAGCGCCTGCACAACCTACGCATACAACGGCGACTTCGCTAAGCCTAATCCCACAGAGGAGCAATACTGACTTTATCGCTTCAACTATGCTATCACATGTCCCATCAACACCATCAAGCACAAGGTTAACACCTGATGATTGAGCTATGCCGCGAACGCATCCAGTTTCATCAGCAAGGCATGCTACTGTTGAAGTTGCACCAGCGTCAACACCAATAACGAATCGCATGAAAAGTGCACCTCTAACTCGCGACAGAATCCATAGCTGAAGCTATTCTTCCACAGGTTCACGACTAAAGCCACCCTAAAGCAGGATATCGGTCATAAAGTGGCATGGGCTTCAGCATGTGAAATTACAAGCAAGATGCCTATTCCACTGCACGCCAACAAGTTTCGTAATGAAGAACAAGCTGGTTTTTAGCCGCCGCCTAACAACTCAAATTCCCTTTCGTCCGCTTATTCGCTCCTCTTCAAGTGAGCGCTTTATGGCTTCGCGGGCTTCCTCAAATATCGGGAGCACCTCTTCGGTCCTGTAAGTGCGCTGCTCAAAAGTGCGTCTTTGCAGCGTCTCAAGGAAGCGTTGGAATTCATCAAAGTATGCGCCATAGATGTGGAACGAGTCGGCTATATGTGTGTATTGTCCAACGCGTATCTGTTGCTCAAGGCGCTCCGATAGCCTTTCAGCGATAACCTTTTGCAGCTCCGTGAAGGCATACATGTTCATAAATGCGGCTTTGAATGCGTCGTTGCTGCGCATGTGAACATTCATCACGAGTTCATCGCCGATGACCCTTACCCAGATCCTCTGCAAGCATGGTGGATGCTCAATGCCGGTATCAACCCAAACCTTCCAAGTGATGGCTTGCGCACGGCGTGTGTGCGGCGTCTTAGCGAGCGAATCAATGATGTAGCTCAATTGATCGATTGGCTCGCTCATACCCGGCACACTGTATGCCCTTAAACGCTCATGGTAGGTGTATTCCCACTTGCCGGAGGATGGATCAATCCAGTGATCATGTATGCCGTGAATTACCTCCTGACAGTAAATCTCAAGTTCGGCTAAGCCGCATGGCAACGCCCTGTGTATTCTTGGCTCCTTGAATGGCTCACGGACGACGATCACAGCTATTGCATCTTTACTTGGTGGGTCATCAGGCTTATCATACTGTGTTCTCACGCTTACGCCCACACGCCAAGTCTCAACCACTGCCTTTTCCCATGCCTCGGGGAGTGTATCGGCAACGATATGCACAACTGGCAATGTCAACATCATCACCCCACATTATGGTCGCATGCATGTTGCGCACCAAAGTTATTGATGAATTGGTCAAGCCGTTGCATATTATGCTTATGTGGGAGCTGATGTGTAACGATGCTTAAAACTCATTGAGCGAGGTGAAGAGAAATGCGAGGCGGCTTCATAGCGCTCGTTTGCGTTGCTTTAAATTTCGTCCTGTGCGTTGCACATGCGGAAACTACTGTTGTCGTTAGTGATACGCAAAGCTTTCGGAAAGCAGTCTTGAATGCAAAGCCGGGCACAACGATATTGCTTAAGCCGGGCGAATATAAAGGCGGATTGTATTTTCCAGGGGTGCGCGGCGAAGCTGATAAGCCAATAGTGATCGCTGCCGAAGATGAGACTAATCCGCCAGTAATAGCTGGCGGCGGAACATGCATGCAATTCACGGATGCAGCGTATCTTGAGCTGAGAGGATTAGTGCTTAGTGGTGCGACATTTAACGGATTGAACATAGACGATGGCGGGACATTTGACACGCCGGCGCATCACATAACGCTGCGCAGATTAAAGGTGCGTGACATAGGACCAAAGGGCAATTGTGACGGCATAAAACTGTCCGGTGTGACTGACTTCTTAATTGAGGAGTGCACGATAGAACGCTGGGGAGATGGCGGACAAGGTATTGACATGGTGGGATGCCACAATGGTCTGATAGTCAAATGCACACTGCGATACGAGGACGATAAAGGCTCCGGCATACAGGCAAAGGGCGGGAGCAGCAATATCACAGTTAGGCAATGCAGGTTTGAGAGTGCTGGCGCAAGAGCAATGCAAGCGGGCGGGAGCACTGGGCTGGAGTTCTTCAGACCGCCATTAAAACCCGGTGGCACTTACTCGGAGGCAAGAAACATCACAATTGAAGGTTGCACCTTTATCGGTTCAACTGGAGCCATAGCATTTGTCGGAGTTGATGGGGCTATTGCGCGCTTCAATACAATTTACCGACCAAAGCGTTGGGCGATACGGATATTGCAAGAGACCACGGCGGAGGGATTTGTGCCGTGCAGGAATGTGCAATTCTATAACAACCTAATTGTCTTCCGCTCAGACGAATGGCGAGAGGGTGGTGTCAACATTGGGCCGAACACAGCACCACAGACATTCGTGTTTGAGCACAATTGGTGGTATTGCATCGACAAGCCGCAGATGAGCAAGCCTAATTTGCCGACACCTGAAAAAGACGGCATCGTCGGCGTTGACCCAATGCTTGTGGACCCCGAAGCCGGTGATTTGTCTGTCAAGCCAGAGAGCAAAGCAACAAAAGTTGGAGCACACGCATTCACGGCTAAGAAGGAAAAGCAGCAGGGTAACAAAAGCGATATTGGCAGCCGATAACTGGCAACAGCTCATCCGGATTGCTGCCCTCACAACTGTTGCTGTGGGAGTTGTGGATGCTATGGGAAATGCAGATGAGCGTGCTTTGACTGTGGCTTTAGGAAGCGATGACCTATATGGGGCTGCAAAAGCTGCATTTGAGCACCTTGAGCGCAAAGGATTAAATGTTGTGCCTCTTGGCGCATTGCTAACTGGTGAGCTGTATTCTTGGGTTGATGTTGCTGTGCAAGTTGCAAGGATGGTGCAAAGTGGCAAGGCTGCATTTGGTGTGCTTATTTGTTACACAGGCACAGGCGTGTGCATGGTCGCAAATAAATTCAAAGGGGTAAGAGCTGCTCTCTGTAACGACGCAAAAAGCGCTGAGTGTGCCCGCCTGTGGAACGATGCAAATGTGCTCTCAATGAGCGGCAGGCTTGTGACAGAAGAGCTTGCAAAGGAGATTTTAGACGCTTGGTTGTCGGTCAATGAGCCCGATCCATCTGAGGGCGAGAATATCGCCAAGTTAAAGCAGCTTGATGAACGGATAATAGATTGAGTTAAAGATGTGCATCCCCATCGCCGCAAGCTGTTAGCCACCCCGCACAGCACCAATTGTCATAATTGTTTACAGGGAACTCCTAATACAGACGGGTTATCAAGCATGCTTGTGCCCAGTTTGCTTTGGGGGTGAAGTTTAATGCCACCATTGACTGACGAGCAATTGCTGCAAGCCCTCATTAAAGGCGGCTATGTGACGCAACAGCAAATAAAAGAGTTGGCTCAAAGGAAACAACCGGAGAAGTCTTGGGGGGCAATGCTTGTTGAAGCCGGAATACTCACACAGCAGCAACTTCAGGAAATAATTAGGCGAATTGGCACTACGACATATCCTACGGTTGACCTTGAGCGAATTTACATTGACAGGACCGCGATTTCTTATGTCCCAAGAAGGCTCGCCGAAAAATTGGTTGTGATGCCCATACGAGTTGAAGGAAATAAGCTCGTCGTTGCAATGCCTGATCCAAAGCGCCTTGAAGTTATTGACCAGTTGCAACAGGCAACAGGGCTGCGTGTTGACCCAGTGCAGGCACCTGCGCAACAGATACGAGCCACAATTGAGCGAGTGTATGGTGTCCTTTCTCCATCACCAGTT
>JANXAS010000043.1 GCA_025062195.1 Armatimonadota bacterium | reverse complement strand
GGAATTCGTTCCTTTTCTTCTTCACGATATCGGGCTTTGGCTAATGAACTGCTTAGGCTACACAATCCTTGCAATGATATTGAGGGCTTACAAGGCGATTGTGACCGTTGCGAATGGTCTATGAACTTCCGCATCTTCGGCATTGATAATTCATCTTCTTGCCCTCTTTCGTCATCGGGAATGCTCCTTTGATGCCATTAATGATTAAGCATCGCTTATCTGTTGTTCACTGCCAATGGTATTAGCTGTTGCAAGCCTGAGCAAGTTTTGCGCCGTCAAATTTTACAGTCCGCTCCCGACGCATTAAAATTAAGTGCAGCGAAATTGAACCGAATTTTATGGTGCAATTAACTAAGGCAGCATCCAGCCTATTTAGCACATGGGTTATTCATCCTTTGAGTAAGGAGCAAAACCTTAAACTGGGAGGTGAAGGAAATGAGGTATCTTTTTCGTTTTTTGCCTCAATTCGCTGCACCCGTTTTCTTCTTTGTGGCATTTTTTGCTTTGATGGAGGATGCGCAATTACCGCAGGGTTTTGGGCTGTCAGCTAAATATCCGGGGGATATCGGCATTGAGCGTGATCCATCAGTTCTATTTGCTGAGGATTTTGAGCATGGCACAGTCGCAGAGATCGCCAAGCGTTGGGGAAATATGAGCAACAAAGATGGCAAAGTTATTTCGTTCAGCAATGATGTCCCGCCAAACAGTTCCGGCAAGCGCTCGTTACAAATGACCGCCACCTTAGGCGAAAATACTGGTGGTCATCTTTACACCCGCATTCGTGAGAGTGAAATTGCCTTTGCCAGATTCTATGTAAAATTTGCCGAAGATTGTGGCTACATTCATCACTTCGTCCATATCGGCGGTTACAATCCATCAACACCATGGCCACAAGGTGGTGCAGGGGAGCGCCCAAGAGGCGATGACAGGATAACTGTTGGGATTGAGCCATTTGGTGATTATGGTCGTTTTCCGCCGCCGGGCATCTGGAATTTCTACTGCTATTGGCATGAAATGAAAATTTCGGCTGATGGGAAATACTGGGGCAATGGATTGCGCCCCCAAAAGCCGCAAGTTGTCCCGAGGGGTAAATGGCAATGCATTGAGGTCATGCTCAAACTCAACTCAGAACCGGAAATACCGGATGGTGAGTTAGCTCTTTGGATTGACGGAAATTTAGTGGCACATTTTGTCAAAGGTGTCAGGAGAAGCCGATGGACTGGCATGGGATTTTCGTTAGTTGAAGATGGTGGAGAACCATTTGAAGGCTTCAAATGGCGCACAAGTAAGGCGCTGAAAATAAACTTTTTCTGGCTGTTGCTCTATGTGACTGAGCACGCAGCAAGACAAAATAAGGTTGCCAATCCAAACCCAAACACAACGGTTTTGTTTGATGACATTGTTGTAGCCACTACATATATTGGTCCAATTGCTGGAAGATAAAGTTTGGATTATAGCTTTTTGGCTCGGCAATAGCCTCGCCCTCCGAATTCTCCGTCGTCTCAGATGAACACTTTTTGCATGCCAAGAATTTTCGTTTTGTCGTTGGGGCAAGCCCATTGGCTTTCCGAATTTTTCGGCAGGGCAGTAGCCCTGCCATAAGAATTTCGGTCAGGCAATAGCCCGACCCTTCAAATTTTTCACACGCTCTTTACTGAAAACTTTGTTGGTTAGGTTTGTAGTTAGCCACGAAGTGAAAGCGAAGTGGCGTTAAAAATCCGTTTAGGTTCGTAATTAGCTACGAAGCAAAAGCAAGTTAGCGTCCCAAATTATCCCTTGTCCCGTGTTCCATGTCCCATCTTTGACGGCACTACGCTACGCTCAGTGCCTTACTACGAACTAACAAAATTTTGAGCAAAGAGCGTTTTCACATGCTCTATACTACGAACTTTGTTGGTTAGTTAGTAGTCAGCCAAGAAGCGAAGTGGCGTAAAATCGGTGCTAAGTGCGGAGTTTATGTTGTCATTTTACTTCACACATTTCACTCATTGTGACGGCACTTTGCTTCGTTTTGTGCCTTGCTACGAACTAACAAACTTGTAGTAAAGAGCACTTTAGCAAATCCGCAGGGCGTGCCTATAAGATGCCGAGTTTTTTCAGTCGGACAGTAGCACGGCACTTAGATGTGCCGGAAAAATTTTGGGCAAGAAAGAGCGAAAAATTTTCGTGTAGGCTTTCATCTGCACCTTAAAGGATGCTGTAGCTGTATAAGTCCTATGCGAGAATGGGGGTAGTTAGCCATGAAAATTGAGGTTGGACGGCGTGTTCAACTGCCCTCGGTTGAAGCACGCAAATTGAGAAGCCATCTTGAGGAATGCAAGCTGAAAAGACATCGTGATATTGCATCTGTTACATTTATACCAGCGTTGTTTATCTTCCTCGTCGGCGTTGCTGTCACTCATTCCCAACTACTGCAGGTTGAGTGGCAGCATGAGTTTGGTGGATTGCCACAACTTGTGCGCCTAAAAAATGTTGAAGCCCCAATCATAAAAGCCGCTCGCATTTACACCGACTGGGGAATTTTGCGTCCCGGGCGGTATGACGCTGTCGGTAGCCATAATGAAAGTAGCCCCAAGGTGATTAAGAAGGTTGGGAAGTCAAATGATCGTGAAGTCATAATTGTTGAGTCAGTCGGACAGCTTAAGGATGTCCACAAGCAACCGTGTGGGCTTAGCTATCGGTTCGTTTGTTCAATTGATGGTGCCTCGCTTCTGATTGATGCGCTGCTTTGTGCCGAAAAGGATTTTGATGCGATGCATGGCTTCCTTGCACTCGTGTTCCCATTCATTGGTGCAACGGAATGGTTTGCCCTGACGGAATCGGGTTGGTTATTCTGCGACATAACCAAAAGTGGGCGTGTCTTCCAATCATCACAAACACCTTTATCAAGTCAGCGGCTTTTTGGCATCGCTAACTCACGCACTGGCTATTGCGTCATCTTAAGGATGATTGAATGCCATCCTGAGGAGTCGGTTGACAATGTCATCATCCATACAGGCACAGATGGAAGTGGTGGTATTTTCATTGCGTGGTGTGATGGCATAACATCAAGGGCTATGAGTAAGGGTGAGAGTTGGCGAATTCACCTTGAGGTGCAATTTGTATCATTGTCTGGGTTTGAGAGTATAGCGGAGGCGCACAGAACTCACCACAAATTGAGTTGTCGTTCGCCCATGCAAAACATTGTTGCCCGCACAACCACCAAATTGATGTAGCGCAGGCATCCCGCCAAAGCATGGTTTATAGTAGCCCGAAAAGCGACGGCAAATTGGCATTTTGATTTTTATAGCGCTACAATTCGCTTCGTGCCCCACTGCATGCATTATTGAACACTTTTAAACCATGCCGCTATGCACGAAAAACTTTTGCCAAACGCTTGCCACATCTTCATTCGCATCGCAGGAGGGTTAAATTCGGGGTATAGTTGGGTGCTACCTCAGTTGCAACAGTTGTGAGAGCAATAGCGCAGCCTCAGCCCTGATCAGTTCGTCATCATCATTTAAGGCGGCTTTAAGTGGCTCAATTGCGCTCTCCCTCAAGCCAAGTATTGCAGCTCTGACCTTCATCCGTTCCATTTCATCCTTTGTGGCGAGCATTTTAATAAGCCTTGTCATTGCATCTTCATCGCCAGCCCTCGCCAGTGCTTGCAACGCTGTGAGCTTCATCATCCCGTCGCCTTTTGATGCGATGTCCCAAAGCATCTTCATGCTCTCGGCATCGCCGTAGAATGCAAGCACCCTTGCAGCAGCTAACCTTGCACCCACTTTATCCGACTTCAATGCATCCTTAAGTATCCTCAAGCCGGATTGACCAACCTTCCCCAACGCCAGCGCAGCCCTCATAGCAATTTCGTCATCCTGTGATTCAAGCAGTTTGCTTAATGCCCCAATAGCTTGCGCGTTGCCCGGGAAGGCGCTCAAGGATTCAATTGCGCTAATGCGCACCAGTTTTGAGTTGTCGCTCAAAGCTGCCTTTGCGACCAACTCAACAGCCCTATTAGTGCCAATCTGAGTTAGAGCGTTCAAAGCGCCGATGCGCACTCTTTCATCGTTATGCTTGAGCATCTCGCTTAGCAACGGCAATGCTTCCTCACCGTATGATGAGATAGCGACGCCTGCAGCCCAACGCACTTGCGGTTCATCGCTCATCAAGTCTTTTGCAGCAACCTTGAGCGTCTCCTTGGACTTGATATTTCTCAAAGCAAGCAGCATGCTTGCCCGCTCATCACCATGTGTCCTTTCAAGTGCTTTCAGGAAGAGTTTCAAAGCATCCTCACCATGGCGAAGTAGCATCACCGATGCAGTTAAGCGCACTTCCATGTCGGGGTCGTTTAAAGCCACCTTAAGCTTGTCAATCATCTCCTTGTTTGACAGTTTCATGTGTGACAACGCTTGCAGGGCAAGCTTCCTCTCAATCGCATCTTTGCTGTTAAGCAGCTTCTCCACCTCTTTGAGTTCAGCTTTGCCAATGGATGATAGCGCAACTGTAGCGCACGCCCTCACATACTTGTCTTTGCTTATCTTCGCCAGTTGCTTAATTTCCCCTGCAACTCTTATTGATGGTTTCATTGCAAGTGCGCTTGCTGCAAGCACCCTTATTATGCGGTGTTTTGAATTTGCCAACTCAGCAAGCTTTGGCGCAGCATCTTCAATTGGGAACTTGATTAGCAATTGAAGTGCTCCAGCAACCACAGCAATGTCATTATCTGAGAGAAGTGGAATAAGTGCGTCCTTTGGAATTGAATCAATCAACATTAGCAGCTGCCTTTGCCGTCGTTGCAGCATCATTGAGGCATCGCTCTTCGTTTCTTTAAATGCAATGCCAGTTCCAAGCATCTGACAAACTGGACGCAGCGAAGCCTCATTCAATCGGTTGAATAGAATCGGAGCATATTTCTCAATCGCTGTAGATGCCTCCCTAAAATAAAGCTCAACCAATCTGTGCCATGTTGGCTCGTTAGTGGAGTTGGATAGATGTTTAACAGCGATTTCAATCTCTGTCACATGGCGGCTTTGAGATTGGCGAAGGATGTCAAGCATGAGCTCATCAACAGCTTCATCTTTTCTCCATGCGAGAGCATACAATGCCGCTATGCGCACCAGCTCAGCCTTGTCAGAACGCACGCGCTCTATCAAAGCCAAAATTGCATCCCTTGAATTGCGTCGGCTTAACTCAAGCGTTGCTCTCAGGCGTTTCTCAACATCGCTGTTGCGCGCTATGGAAATCAGCTTTTCCGTGTTGAGCGTTGAATAGCTGTCGCTGTTTAGTAAGCGCATTCTGTAAAGAGATTGGAGGCAAAGGTATGTCACCAAGATTAGGATGACAACTGAAACGATGGCAGCAGTTAATGGGATAACTCGCACACTCATATTTCATCACCGTCCAGTCACGCATACCAAAGAATTGAGCGCCACTAATTTGACGATTGGCGCCTGAAAGCAATCTGCGCTATAAACGCGCTGGCGAAGGTCGCAGCCGAGCTACACACTTTTAGGATTCAATCGCAGCATGGTGGGATTGAAAGGCGTTTATGTAGTAGTTTATTAACTCGCGCGGTATGGATGCAATCGCGCTATAGCGAGATTGAATCGGTTTGGCTTTATAGTGGTGTTATAATTTTTAGCGATGCATTTGGGGGCAGGTAGACCGGCTTGTTGCTACAAGGAGGGGAAGGGGAATGGGGACTCATGGAAACCAGTCTCCTCAATCTTACAGTGGTCATCGTATTGCAGCAGGGATATGCGGTATTCTTTTAGGGAGTCTTGGTATCCACAAGTTTATTTTGGGTTTGACCACGCCTGGGATAATAATGCTCCTCGTAACCCTGTTTACTTGCGGTATTGGTGGGTTCGTGATGTGGGTCATTGGGTTGATTGAAGGAATCATCTACCTGACAAAGAGTGATGAGGAGTTCTTCCAAACATACATAGTTGGGAAGAAAGGTTGGTTCTGAAGATTTGTTCCTTGTGTGCTGCCGAAGTTTGCTCATTACCACTATTGATAGCATTAAACTTCTCACGCAATAAACCCTGTTCAATTCTTACTGGGCTTAACTTGAGCACAACAAAAATGCATTGTAAAACTTTAGGGCGCAAAACTTGTTCAAACATGCAACAGCTGAGTTAGCACGCAAGAAATTTATTTAAGCAAAGCTGCCCAGGTAGCGATCGCACCGTAGTGGAATTGAAAGAGAGAACGCACATACGATCTGATGTGTATATAGCCATGATTCAATCGCACCATAGTGAGGTTGAAATAAATAGTAGGATTGGAAATTAAGAGAGGTTGCCCAAGTAGCAATTGCGCCATAGTGAGGGGTTAGCGTGTTCCGATGTGTAGGGCGTATGGTGTATTTTCAAGAGGGGTTTTTGATGCGATGATGCGCACAGTATATGTGGCTGGTGGCAGCTTTGCAGTCTCAAGTGTGAGTGGTGAATTTTCACCGCGCTTTGAGTGGAGCGATTTTCCGTCTTCAGTTTGCACTTGTATTTCAAATTCGCCATTGCCACCGCGCCAAGTGAGCACAATTAGCAAAGCAGTTTCCGCTTTTAAAGTGACCATATAAGGTGGCGATATTTTCCCCGTTGATATTGTGCCGATGAACTCCCTTACGGCACTGCTTCGTTTTGCCACGAGCAACGAATCGGCTTTCTTAGAGAGTTCAAATGTGACTGGGCGCACGACGAGAAATTGCAAAAGCTTTTTTTCGGCTTCGCTCAATTGCGGCTCGTTGTGAAAACATGTAAACACCACAAAACCGTTACCGTGCCTGAATGATATGAGCAATGGTTTGCCACTATGGACTCTCCCATTCATGTCGCTATAATCTCCAATCATATGGACAGTCACATTGCTCGCCACAGATTCAATTGCAAACCAGTTTGTGGCATTGAACCTAAGGCTCAAGTTTCTCCCGACAATGCTTGCGAGCGCTTCGTCGGTGACGGTTGCATTAACAGTTTGCACATCGCCTTTCTCATCGGCGAAACGCACATACTCTGGGAAGGCTTTCTGAATTATCGTGGCAGCCCAATCGCTGGCATATATGACGCCACCTTTCTCAACATACTGCCTTATGCTTGCTGCAGTCCTTATAGCTTCCGAGTCCGTGCATCTTCTTGAGCAGTTAATGAAGACGACCTGGAAGCGTGAGAGGTAGGTTGGGTCATCAAGTTTGTCAAAGCCGATTTGTTCAAACTCATAACCCTCACCGAGTTCGCTTAGCACCTGCCCGATGTCATCATAGCCCTTTGGAGTGACCGCCAACTGTGCCCCTGCATCAGTCCCGTAAAAGCGCTTTGAGGAGCGTGTTGCAAATGTGTGCGATGAGAAGAAATGGACTGCACCAATGAGGATTGAAAGGGCGATGAGCGCAATGGCGATTGAGGATGCAAGTTGCAGCCCCCTTTGCATCAGCATGGTTCTTGGCGATGGGAGCATTTTGCCGCACATGTTGCAGAACTTTGCGCCATAGCGGTTAGTGGCTCCGCAATTGGGGCATGCGTTTAGACTAATTGGCGCAGTGATGGCAGAGCCTGTTCTGTAGATTAGCTTCGTGTTGCCCACGATTATGATGTCATTGTGCGACAGCTGTGCCACCCGTATGGGCTTGCCAAGATGCATCACTGTGGCGTTGCCTATTGCTTCAATCTTATATGCGCTTCCGTTCCATTCAAGCAAAGCATGCTTTGGCGCAACATCCTTGTCGTAGTAGATGGGTATGTCACAGCGTTCATCCCTTCCGATCGTCAACCTTGGCTTATCAAGCGTGAACTCCTTTCCCTCCATCCTGCCAGAAATGATTTTCAAAGTCGCGTATGCAAGTAGCCTCTCAAACAACGCCGAGAAGATGCCGATAAGCATCCCGATGATGATGAGACCAACACCTCTTGGTAAGGCGCTTGTTGTTGCAGCGCCGAAAATCGTCAAGCTGACCGCTTCAAACGATAACCCGCCAATCAACCCACCAAAAGCGCCACCGATGAGCGAATTGACTGTTCCTTTAAGTGATTGCCTTGCAATACCTTGCGCCGAACCTATGAATGCGCCAAAGCAAGCCCATCCAATTGACCTTGCAATCACACCAAGCCCGATTTTAGTGAGCACACCGTAAAGGCTTTCGGCGATCAGCATACCTACAAATCCACCTATTGCACCGAGCCATGTTCCCAAAGCGACATTAGCAGCAAAACGGTATAATGCGCCGTGTGCCAAGCCCTCGGCAATGCCGATGGCGATGCCGATGAATGCCCCAGTGATAGTGCCATATGCAATGCTGAGGGCATATGTGTATGCACCGTGCGCTTGCTCAAGTGCTCTCCCCAAGATAACTTCCGCCACGAGCCACGCTACGAATGCACCAAGCGCGCCACCTATTGCTCCGTAAAGGAAACGCCTTTGCCCACTCAACTTCATATTCATATGTCCGTGCCCACCTGCCATCCAATAGCGCATTTAAAGACAGGCTAATGTGTTGATGTAGTGCGACCATCATAAATGATGCGCAGTTAGCAACCTGTCACAATCTGCTATGGAGCGGCGTAAATGGTTAGATGGTTAAAGTCTATACCTGGCATAGTTTTTGACAGCGCTCAACTTCGTTTAGTGCCTCGCTACGAACTTTGATCACCACTTAAGTTGGTTCGCTACTCAATGGCATTTGTTCTATTGCTTGACCTGTGCAATGTCATCCCATTCGGCAATTGTGATGCGATCTGTAAAGCTGTGAGAATGCCTACAAATGCAACTCAGTGTGAGCAGATGCATCTTATAGATTTAGCCAGTAGGATTGGAAAAAGCAATCCGGAGCTTTGGAGGTGAATTGGAATGGGTGATGTTAGTAGGCGCGATTTCCTGAAGACTGTTACAGGTGCAGCAGCAACAGCAGCTGCTGCACTTAGCATTATTCCGGGCGCCCGCGCTGGTGAGACTGGTCCGCTTAAAGTCGGCTTAATTGGGTGCGGTGGTAGAGGGGTTGGTGCTGCAAGGGACATTATGGCTGCCGGAAAACAACTCGGAGTTGGGGTGAGGGTTATAGCAGTTGCAGATGTTTTTAGGGATAGGGCAAAGGGCGCACAGGATGGCTTGAATGATGCAGGTGCTGACATAAAAGATGACCACGTATTCTTCGGATTGGACGCTTATAAGAAGTTGATTGAAACCGATGTTGACATTGTTCTTCTTGCGACTCCACCGGGCTTTCGCCCGGAGCAATTTGAGGCAGCCATAAATGCAAAGAAGCATGTGTTTATGGAGAAGCCAGTGGCTGTTGATCCAGTTGGGTGTAGGAAAGTTATGGCTGCCGGTCAGAAGGCAAAGGAATTTGGTCTTTCAGTTGTCTCAGGGACACAGCGCCGTCATAGCTTCAGCTACCGCGAGACGATAAAGCGAATTCATGATGGCGCAATTGGTGAGGTCGTTGCCGCATACGCTTATTGGTGTCAGGGTGGTCTTTGGGTGCGTGACAAGTCGCCGAACATGTCCGATTTGGAGTGGCAGCTGCGCAACTGGCTATATTTCACATGGCTATCAGGCGACCATATCGTTGAGCAACATGTTCACAACATTGATATCATCAACTGGGTCATGGGGACACATCCGGTTAGTGCATTCGGGATGGGTGGAAGACAAGTCCGCACGGCGCCAAGGTATGGTCATATCTACGACCACTTCGCTGTTGAGTTTGAGTATCCAAACGGCGCACGCATGTTGAGCATGTGCCGTCAAATTGATGGCTGTGATGGCAGGGTGAGCGAGTTCGTTGTTGGGACAAGGGGACGCTCAAATTGCAACGGTTGGATAAGGGGTGAGAAGGAGTGGCGATATGAGGGTCCAAAACCAAATCCGTATGTGCAGGAAATGGTTCACCTGCTTGAAAGCATCGTCAAAGGCGAGCCGATAAATGAAGCGCAAAACATCGCTGAAAGCACGATGACAGCAATCATGGGGCGTGAGTCGGCATATACTGGAAGGACAGTTCGTTGGAGTGACATGATGAAATCGGATATGTCACTCATGCCCAAGGAATTGAGCTTTGATAAGCCGCTCCCTGTGCCACCTGTGCCAATGCCGGGACGACCAATGTGAGTTGGAGCGTTGAATGAATTTAGTATCTGCTTTATGATGACGACTTTAACTGAAGATGTAGGGGCAGCAATAAGCTGCCCAAATTTCATTTTCGGGTGGGCTACCGTCCGCCACTGCAAAGCAAGCTTATTTGTGGGCGGGCTATTGTTCGCCACAACAACGCGAGCTTTGTAGCTCGCCATTTTGATAACGATGCCGATTGTAATTTCGCCGCTTGTGGAGAATGGTCATAAACTTTTGTCGGAGCCAAGCCGCGAGGCTGCATGAATTGAATGCTACCTTGGTCTTTGAGGATGGCTGCAAGATGTTGGTGGCGTGAAAGCTACCCCTAAGTTCAAGTGCATAACTTCTTTTGATCGCAAGGTAGTAATGGATTGAGTCGCGAAGTTGTGAGCAAGATGTCTGTGACGCTAATTTGTCCATGTGTTAAAGCTGGTTGCTATGGTTAGAACTCCCTTGGCAGCTCCGCGAGTTGTGCCGCCGTAAATACAGGTCCATCTTTGCATACGAAAACTTTACCGACATTGCATCTGCCGCATTTTCCGAAACCGCACTTCATCTTGTTCTCAAGGGTGGTGTAAATTCGTTCCCTCTTGAACCCGAGGCTGTCGAGCGTGAGGAGCATGAAGTGAATCATTATTGGCGGACCGCAAGTTATGACGATGGCATTATCCGGCTTTGGGTTCAACCTCTCAAACACATTCGGCACTAAGCCGACTTCGCCATCCCAATCTGGTGTCTCGCCGCCAGGGTCAACTGTCCTAACGACTTTGACTCCGGGCACGCTTTCCCATTCCCTCATTTCGTCCTTGTAGACCAAATCGGCAACCGTGCGCGCGCCGTTAAGGATGAGTATCTCGCCATAGTCATTTCGGTTATCAAGGGCGAATTGAATCGGTGAGCGCAATGCTGCCATGCCAATTCCTCCGCCGACGAACATTAAGTTGCAACCCTTCCAGTTCTCAAGCGGGAATGAGTTGCCATACGGACCGCGCAACCCAATTAGCTGACCAACACATAGCCTTCTCAATGCCGTTGTCACCTTGCCCATAACCCTGAAACTGCATTCAATGTAGCCCTTGCGGGTGGGTGAGTTTGCGATAGTGAAGACACATTCACCCTCCCCAAATACCGAATACTCGGCAAACTGCCCGGGACGCCATGTGAAGTTTTCACGGACATCGTCTTCAATAAACTCAAGGCGGAGAGTGCGCACATCTGGCGTCTCATCCCTCATATCAACGATGCGCATCAGATATGGCTTAAATGGGCTTTGGATGTTGGTGCTCATTTTGAACTCACTCCGTCATTGCCCGGCAGCGCGAGCATTAATGCAAAGTATCAACCGGCAGAAGCTTTCCTCATCTTCGGGCGCGTTTCATGTGCCCATACCACAATTTACGATTTGTTTATAACCCCACTCTTTGCTCCAAGACATGTTGGCAATATGCTATAAATGAACCGTTTGCTTTTTGGCTCGGCAGTAGCTTCGCCCTCCGAACGATGAAAATTGCCCTTGCCTTCCATGTGATCAAAATTGTCCTTGCCTTCCAAGTATCGCTTCGTAGCTAACTACGAACATCCTCGCCAAGGTAGTTTGTAGTAAGGCGCGAAGTGAAGTGCCGTCAAAATGGAACACGGAACATGAACAAGTAACAAATCGGACGCCACTTCGCTAACTCTTCGTGGCTAACTACGAACCCAAACAACAAAGTTTGTAGTAAAGAGCGTTTAACCCAGTTACTGGCGCCCTTTGTCAGGGCTAAAACCCCTTCTACAGCTGCTTAGCGGACGCAAGTGTTTTTGCAACCTCGTAGATGTCCATTCCAACTGGACAGACATCAATGCATCTTCCGCACCCGACGCACATGTTCACTCCATAACGCAACGGGAAGTAGGAGAACTTGTGCATAGTGCGTTGCCTGTAGCGGTGAGCTTGCGTTGGTCTCGGATTGTGCCCTGAAGCATGCATCGTGAACATTGTAAAGCAGCAGCCATCCCAGTTCCTGTATCGGCAACCACCATACGGATTATCCTCATCGGCAATGTCAAAGCACGAACAACTTGGACAGACATAGGTGCAGGCGCCGCAGCTCAAACAACGCCGGCACATCTTTTCCCAAAGCTCGTTCTCAAAGTTGGCGATGAGTCTGTCGGCGATACCGGTAAGTTCTCCACTTGGTGGCAGTTGACTCTCAACGCTCGCCTGCCTCTCCTTAACTTTCGCTATTTGGCTTTCGCCCGCCTCGGAAAACAGCTCCAAGGCTGTTTGGATTAACTCCTCACCCTTATTGGTAAGCACCGTGAGCAGGTATGCGTCATCAACATCGCTCATTATCACATCAACGCATTCACTCCAATACGGTGAATAGCCAGCTGCAGTGCAAAAGCATGAAGGCGCTATGGCGTCGCAAGCAAGCGCAACGAGTGTTGTCCGTTCAAGCCTGGTGTAAAAGTGCACATCGGGTGGGTCATCCAGGAATACTTTGGCAAGTGCCGATATGCCAGCGGCGTCACATGGTCGGATGAAGAGCAAGACAGTTTTTGGCGCATCAGGCTGAACATCCTCAAGCTCAATTTCTTCATGTTTGAAGCGAAAGCACAGCAATGGTTCAGTTGGCGGGAACAAAAATGACTTTGGAGAGAGGTTGCTCTTTATGTAGTTGGTTGGCAAAGCGAACTCCGCGAGGTCAACAAGATCTTCAAACAGCACTATGCCATTGCGCTGCATTGGCACAGCTATACGCATGCCTGCAGCTTTCATCCTCTCACACCAACCTTTTAGGGTTTCCTTTCGCAGCGAGAGAATGCGCATTTTATTCACCCACTTCACCGTATGAACTCCGCCAAGTCATCTTCTCGGAATGTGGTCAGTGGCGGGTGAACTTGTGCATCAAAACCAGCTTCATATCCGAACATTTGCCTCACGACATTGTATAGCTTCCTGTTTATCAGATCCAGCCTTATGCCCATTGGGCATGAGCGATAGCACTCATCACAGCTGACGCATCTTCCAATAAGGTGCGCAGAGCGCACCAGGTTCCAAGTCAGATTACCTTTCCCATCTACAGTGGTCGGAATCCATTGCGGTCTATTTCTTTCGGCGATGCACGGCTCACAGTAGCACATTGGGCATGCAGCCCTGCAGGCATAGCAGCGTATGCATTTTGCGAACTGGCTCATCCAGAAATCCCAGCGCTCGTCGGGCGAAAGTGACTCCATGAATGAAACAAGTTCATCTCTTGGGTCTGGCATGATGGACTGTTCAACCTCTGTTTTTGACTCAATTAGGTGATCATAAAACTTTGGTCGGCGCACAGCACATGAATAGCACTTGAATGCGACATCTCCGTTTAAGAGCACACCGTTACAATCAACCCCAATGACAAAGACTTGTTCCCTTGAGAGTTTGTTCTCTTGAATTAGCACATTGATGGCTCTTATATCGCAGCCCTTTGCCACAATTCCGACCCGCCCAAATTTTGTCACAAGTTGGTTAGTCAAATAGACGCTCAAGTTGTGGACGCAGCGTTCGTTCAACATTAGCAGCTCAGTCTCATCTTGCGATGTGATGAATGTCGGAATGATGTTACCCAATCGCCCCATTGAGTAGCCGATGATAACTCCAACATCGCCATTGCCCAGCAGCTTCTTTGCGAGGGAGCGCAGCTCACCTGTCATATGCTCGTATGACGATTTCGTAATTGGACTTAGCTTTCGCTCAACGCTCAATTTCGGGAGCTCAATTTGCTTGGCGCCATCTGGATGAACTTCGCCCCATTTGGCTGTCATCGGTCCTAAGGATGCAACTTCGGATGTGATTTGCGTCACAAGCTGCGCCCACTTTGCCCCTTCGGATGCTGACACCCATGAAAATTGCAACCTCTCCATTTGTAGCCCGATAAACTGCATGAGTTCACGGAAGGTTATAAAGCGCCTACGGGCAATGTAGTTGCCGCGAAGGTAATGGCAGTCCCCAGGATGGCATCCAGATACGAGCACTGCATCAGCGCCGTGTTCAAACGCCTTGATTATGAACACAGGGTCAATCCTTCCTGTGCACGGCAGCCTTATAGCTCGCACCGATGGCGGATATTGAAGCCTTGTAGTGCCAGCCATGTCGGCGCCTGCATATGTGCACCAGTTGCATACAAGCGCGACTATCTTCGGCTCGTATGTTTGACGCCTTTCATCCGTCATCTCCGCGGACACCATCCTGACTGTTATGACGAAGAGAATTGCCCATGCGCGGTATGCTTCATTGAGCTGAGTCAATCTTGTTGGATTCGGACATCGTGCAGTTTGCACACAAACATTAAGTTGGTGCAACACAGTTGCCTGAATTAACTTGCCAAAGGCATCAGTCAGCGATAAACTAAGCTTGTTAGGAAACGCCACTTGTGGCGTCAAGCTGCGAATGCGGTTTGATTGTGAAAGTGGGTGGTGTTCCATCCACTTTTTCTTTTGAGCATCGTGATGTGCCTTTCTGCGCCATGCAGTGCGTGAGGTGATCACGGTGAGAAGCGATCGGCTTTTTGAGATATTGCAACAAGTGGAAAGGGAAAGAGAGCTTGATAGGGAAACACTTCTTGATGTGCTGTGCAGGGCACTTAAGGTGGCATACCAAAGGCAATTCGTGGGCAAGGAGAGGCGTCAAAGCCAAAAGAGAAAAACGACTCCAAAGCTTTTAGTCTATCTTGACGAGGACAACCAGGAGATAAAGGTGTTCATTAAAAAGAGAGTTGTTGAGGAGGTTAGAAATGCGGGTTTGGAGATATCTTTGGAAGATGCCCGCAGGATAAAGTCGGATGCCAGAGTTGACGAACTCGTTGAGATTGAGTTGCCACTTGAGCGGTTTACCCGCAGTGCTATGCAGATTGCCCGCGATGAATTCCTGAGGCAGGTGCAGAGCATATGCTTCAAGCGCATATGTGAGAAGTTCGAGACGCTTAAGGGCGAGATAATAAAAGCCGAGGTGCGCCGCGTTGATAAGCGCGGAAATGTATATCTTTATGCGGATGGAGCTGAATTGTTCTTGCCCATCAGGGAACAGATCAAAACCGACACTTATCGTGTTGGGGAAAAGTTGAGGGTTTATATCAAGGATGTGCGCTTTCCAGATGAGCACCGCAAGCGTGGCTCAAAGAGGGGAGAGGTTCACCCTGAGTCAATGATAATTGTCTCAAGGGCTGATAGGGAGCTTGTGCGCAAGTTGTTTGAGCACGAGATACCGGATGTGAGGGATGGGGTTGTTAAAGTTAGGGCAGTTGCAAGGGATGCTGGGACGCGCTCAAAGGTGGCAGTCTCGTCGGATAAGCCCAATGTTGACCCTGTTGGCGCTTGCATAGGTCAGCAGGGCAAAAGAATCAGCAGCATAGTTAGCGAGCTTCGTGGCGAGCAGATTGATGTTGTTGCTTGGAGCGATGATCCAGCCGAGTTTTTGATAAACGCGCTTAGCCCGGCAAAGATTGACTATGTCATCCTGAACGAGGATGGTAGGTCCGCAACAGTCATCGTTCAAACCGATCAGCTCCCCACAGCTATAGGGAGAGAGGGTAAGAATGTGAGCCTTGCGGCGAAGCTAACCGGATGGCGAATTGATATAAGAAGCTATGAACACTTGGAACAGCTTCTCGCAAAGCCATCCAAAGAGGTCTTGGAGGAGAGCAAGGAAGAGGGCGTCAAAGAAGATGAAGCAGCTGCGGAATTGGAAGGGTTTGGGAAAGTCGTGCCGGAAGCGCAAGCTGGGGCGATTCGGTCAAATGCGGCTGAGGCAGACAACGGTTGAATCGTGCGCTTGTCGTTTACAACCTGGCTTAGAAGCGATGCCAAAGCTGTTGCGGCGAAGAAAAACCGCAGAAGATGACGGGTGATGAAGGGGCTAAATTGGACGGTGGCTCTGTTCATTAATGTGGAGAGAGCTTGTTGCGCAAGGGTGAGCATAGGATGGCGCACCAGCCGGAACGAACCTGTGTTGGGTGCAAGCGCATAAGGAAGAAAAGCACCCTTTTAAGGGTGGCTAAATTGTGTGATGGAGAGGTGGCAGTTGACATAGCTCAGAAGTTGGGCGGGAGGGGAGCATATGTGTGCCCGATTTGGGAGTGCATTGTTGCAGCGCAGGGACGAAGGGGCTTTGAGGCGTCTTTGAAAAAGCGTCTTTCAACTATAGTCTGTGAGGAGTTGCTAAAGCATGCGCCTTTAGTCACAGGCAATTGGTGGAAGCCCACACGGAAGCGTTGAATGTGTTTTCGTCTCAAATGTTTGGGGGTGATAAATTCGTGGGCAAAGTTAGAATTCATCAGCTCGCAAAGGAACTTGGTATGAGCGCAAAGGAATTGGTTGAATTGCTCCAACAGCTCGGCGAGGATGTGAAGGGTGGGCTAAGCACCATAGATGAATCCACGGCGGAAGCGGTTCGTCATCTTGTGCTTGAGGGGAAAGGTGAGGAAGCAAAAAGGGTCTCGGTTGAGAAGAGGCAAAAAGTGCTCATCCTCTCTGAGGGCGAGAGATTGACGGCTGGAGAATTGGCGAGCAGGTTGGGCATACGATTCAACAGGGTCGTTGATTGGGCTTTGAAAAGGAAGGGTGTTTTAATAACTCCACCGATGGAGCTTGAGCACGAGCTTGTAGTTGAGGTTGCAGAAGCTTTTGGATTTAAGGTTGAGTTACCAGAGGAGGTTGAGGTGCTCACCGAGACTGAAACGGCTGCATCAATTCAGGAAGCTGTGGCTGAGGAGACGGAAGAACCGGTCAGGGTCACTGAAGTCATTGAAGTGACTGAGGCAGCAGAGGAAACAATCGTAGCCGGTGCAGAGGTGGAAGCTGAGGTGCCTGAGGAGCAAAGGACTGGGGTTGAAATTCTCACCGATGTTGAGCAGATCATAACCGAGGTCGCCAAAGGTGCGGAACGAATAAGGCGAGCGCGTGAATCGGGCGCCGTATTGGAGAGGATGAAAGCGCGCCCACCAGTTGTAACAGTTATGGGGCATGTTGACCATGGTAAGACGACGCTGCTTGATTACATACGCAAGACAAACGTGGCTGCACAGGAAGTCGGGCAGATAACGCAGCGCATAGGCGCTTCAGTAGTTGAGCACAGTGGCAGGAAGGTCGTCTTCATAGACACTCCGGGGCATGAGGCATTCACAGCGCTGCGAGCGAGAGGCGCGCAAGTCACTGATATTGCCGTGCTTGTAGTTGCTGCTGACGATGGTGTTATGCCACAAACCATTGAAGCGATAAATCATGCAAGAGCTGCTGGAGTGCCCATCATAGTTGCTATCAACAAGATAGATAAGGCTGGTGCAAATCCGGATAGGGTTAGGGCGCAGCTTGCCGAGGTTGGACTTGTCCCAGTTGATTGGGGTGGCAAGACTGAGTGCGTTGAAATATCGGCATTGCGCGGTGACGGAGTTGATGACCTGCTTGAAGTCATATTGCTGCAAGCCGAGATTATGGAATTGAAGGCGGACCCAGAAGCACCCGCATGGGGAGTTATCCTTGAGGCGGAAATGGATCCTAAGCGCGGGCCTGCAGCAACTGTGATAGTTCAGCAGGGGACTTTGAAGGTTGGTGATTGTGTCGTTGCCGGATACACATGCGGGCGCATTAGGACGATGTTTGATGACAAGGGAAGGGAGGTCAAGTCGGCGACGCCGAGCATACCAGTTAGGATTTACGGGCTTGAAAAGGTGCCAGAGGCTGGGGATATACTTGAGGTCGTTGAGGACATGAGGGTGGCGAGGGAGATAGTTGAACAGAGGAGGACAGAGTTGGAGGAGTTGTCTCGCCGCCCGACGAAGCCTTTGACCCTTGAGGAGTTCTTCCAACGCATACAGCAGGGCGGGAGGAAGGAACTAAGGCTGATAGTTAAAGCTGATGCGCAAGGCTCTCTTGATGCCGTTGTATTTGCCCTTCAGCGCCTTGAGCATCCCGAGATTGGGATATCCATAATTCATCAGGGTGTCGGGAATGTGTCTGAGTCGGATGTGATGCTCGCCATTGCCTCGGAGGCGATAATACTTGGTTTCAATGTGCGCATAGACCCGAGCGCAAGGAGAGCCCTTCAGAGAGAACATGTTGATGTGCGCCTCTACCAGATCATCTACGAGCTGATTGATGATGTGAAGCGCGCGATACTCGGCATGCTTGAGCCAATTAGGCACGAGGAAGTTTTAGGAGTGGCTGAGGTGCGAGCCACATTCAAGTCGGGCAAGTTTGGTGTTGTAGCTGGCTGCTTTGTTAAACGGGGCAAGATAGTTGTTGGGTTGCCTTGCAGGGTGATGCGCAACGGTGAAGTGATATATCAAGGCAAAGTCACATCCTTAAGACGCTACCAAGAGGACAGACAGGAGATACTTGAGGGGATGGAATGCGGAATTGGGATAGAGGGCTTCACGGAGTATCAAATTGGGGACACGATTGAAGTTTACACAGTCATACAAGAGGAGAGGCGCATCAGCGAGATACATGAGCGCCCAGTCCATTGGGATGCCGCTGTAACTGCTCGTGAAGGAAATGAAAGTCATTGATGGTGAGCCAACATGGTTATCGGAGTGTGCACGGTTCAGCTGCAAATGTCGGAAAGCCTCTCCCTCAAGGACAAAAGGCGTATACTGCAGAGCTTGATCAGCCGAATAAGAAATAACTTCAATGTCTCCATAACTGAGGTTGACTACAAGGACGAGAGGGCGAGGGCAAAGTTAGCCATTGCGTGCGTCTCAACCGACGGCGAGTTTGCCACGAAGACGATAAACCGTATCATATCCCTGATTGAGCAAGACCCGAGGGTTTTGTTGGAGGATTATTCGGTTGAGATGCTTTGAAGGCCTTTGAGTAGTTCATTGGCTGCGTATTAGTATGGCATATCGTTGTGACTTTGTAGGGGGGCTATACTGTGAGGGCAGGCTATAGCCGAATTGATAGGGTTAACGAGCTACTGCGTGAGACAATAAGCGAGATACTGTTGAGGGAGGTGAAAGACCCGAGAATAAAGTTCGTAACGATAACCGAAGTGAGGGTCTCACCGGATTTGCGTCGCTGCCGCGTTTACTACACTGTCTATGGGAGTGAGGAGGAAAAAAGGAAAGCACACGAGGGCTTGGAGAAAGCTGCAAGGTTCATCCGGCAGGAAGTGAACAAGAGGGTGCGCCTGAGGTTCATACCTGACATTGAATTTGAGTTTGACAGACGGATAGAGAAGGGAATGGAGGTAATACGCCTCCTTGACAGGTTGAGCGAAGGTTCATCAGGCAAAGCAGCTCGTGCCTCAAGGGTTGGCAGGGCAAAACAGAACACGCCCCATTAAAGATGCCACCTCAGGATATCATTTTTGCTGTCAACTCTTATTCGCCACTTTGATTTCAACGGGCTGGTTGTGAGTTTGTAATGTTGTTTTCAAGAACCAAGGTAGCACATAACCTGTGTGAGGTTTAATCCCTCGCAATGCGAATGAGAGCGGCAAAGGCGTGCTTAAGACGGCAGCTTTTAAGCTGCCTATTGCTCTCCGTTCGCGCGGGCTGTTTTCCGCTGCAAAACTATGCTGCTAACTGCGTGAGCCTAAATTTTTGATGTGGCGTAATCGGTGCGCCACTCTGGCGGGGCGCTATCGTTATCCGACTTGATGAGACACCTTTTATGCGTCAACATGAATTTATGTGTTCCTGTTTGAAGTAACCAAAATCAATTCAGCAGTGGGGGTGATGAGGTATGATGCGCAGGGTGGCGTTACAACTCTATTCGGTGCGTGAGGATTGCGCGAAGGATTTGGAGGGGACATTGAAGGCAGTGGCTCAGATGGGCTACATGGGTGTTGAATTTGCGGGCTATTATGAGCGCAGCGCGGCTGAGTTGCGGAAGATGCTTGACGACTTCGGGTTGCAGGTTGCGGGCACTCACATTCCACTTGAGACACTGCTCGGAGATGAATTGAAGAGGACGATTGAGTTCAATCACGAACTCGGAAACAAGTATCTCATAGTGCCCGCTGTAGGCGAAGAGTGGCGGCGGACAAAGGAAGATTGGAGAAGGCTTGCTGAGTTGTTCAATGAACTTTCCGAGAGGGTTAAGCCTGAGGGGATGTTTGTTGGTTACCATAACCACATGGTTGAGTTCCAGCCAGTTGATGGTGAGCTGCCATGGGACATTTTCTTCAGCGCCGCAAATGAGGATGTAGTCATGCAGCTTGACACTGGCAACGCTATGCGCGGCGGTGCAAGCCCGGATGATTTGCTTGAGGTGCTGAGGCGATACCCCGGGCGCGCAAAGTCAATCCATGTAAAGGAATTCTCTTCAACGAACCCAAATGCCATTGTTGGGGAGGGCGACATTGATTGGCGTAAAGTGTTTGAGCTATGCGATACATTTGGTGGCACTGAATGGTTCATCGTTGAGCAGGAGAGTTACGCCTATACCCCCATTGAGTGTGTGCGCCGCTGCCTTGAGAACTTGAAGGCAATGGGATTAGTGTAAGTGGCAGTGTTGCTTGGCGAGGGCTTTCACAGGCAGTGTGTAAATGCCGAGTTGGGGCAAGGTGAAAACCATTTCAATATTTCAATGGGGCGTTGTGGTTGAGGGTTACTGACGGTTAGGGCTAAATCTTCCTTCTCAGCTCTTCAATACATCTTTGTCTCATTAACTCAAATGATGGTGTTAGCTTCAGGCAAACTTCAACTGCTCTGACATTTGTGTAGACAAGCATGCTCACTCCATCAATCACCTTAGCCCCCACTTCTTTTGCTTCCCTCAACAGCCTCGTCTCAAGCGGGTTGTAAACGATATCAAACACAACAAGTCCGTCATGGAGGCAATCAGCCGGGACTGGAGTCTCGTTCTCATTCGGGTGCATGCCGACCGAGGTGGCATTAATCAGTATCTCAACATCCTTGAGCACTTCCTTAAGCGCTTCGTGCTTCAATTCGTGCGCATACACGTTCTCGTATGACAGTTTCGCCTTTGCCTCCTCAACTACTCGTATCGCCTTCTCAGCTGTCCGATTGAACAAGTGAACGCAGCTTGCACCATCAAGCAGCATTTGAAAGCAAAGGCATCTTCCCGCGCCGCCTGCGCCAACTATAGCGACACGCTTACCTTTAACATCAACACCTGCATCTTTTAGGCTTTGGCTTGCACCATACCCATCGGTGTTATAGCCGACTATAGTGCCATCTCGGAAGTGAAGCAAGTTTGCGCTCCCTGTAAGTTGAGCGAGCCAATCAAGCTCATCCGAAATTGAAGCCGCAGCTTCCTTGTGCGGTATCGTGACCATCAAACCAAGTATACCGAGCGCCATTGCTCCCCTGACTGCTTTGTCAAAGTCTTCCCTCCTCACCCTGAAGGCTATATTTCTTACATTAGTGCCGAGCGCCTCAAGTGCTGCATTTTGTATAACCGGCGTCATTGAGTGCTCTATCGGGTCGCCAATTACAGCTATGAACTTAGTTGAGGCATTGATCATCAAGTCTCACCTGCCAGCCGTCTTTTTACAGATTGATGTCGCAGCTGAAGCCGCCCTGCAAGGTGATAGCTATGTGTTGCGCTTTTGGCTCTGGCAGTTGAACTTGCTCCTGCAAAGTGATGGCTATGTGATGCGCTTTGAGTAAAGTAACACCTCATGTTATCACTGCAAAGTTAAATGCAAGTCTGGTTGTATAACTGCGATGTTGCCTTTCCTACTGCCGGGCATCAAATGCGTCGGCGATGAGGTTGATCCGTTCAATCCTACCATAGCGGTTCATGTAAACTTCAACGACATCAAATCTGCAGTCCCTGCAATACCTTTCATGCTCCGCAATGTATTGCAGCGCAAGTTTCGTCAACCGTTTTTGTTTTCTTTCATTCACAGCCTCTGCTGGTCTTCCAAACTCATCGCTTGAGCGCGCTTTGACCTCAACGAACACAAGAACATCACCATGCTCGGCGACGATGTCTATTTCGCCACCTTTCACCCTCAGGTTGCAGTGAAGTATCCTATACCCTTTCCTCTTGAGGAATCTTATGGCAGCCCTCTCTGCGAGCCTCCCCATCTCGATATTCGTCAGTGCTTTCCTTCGCCACAGAAGCAAGCTGATCACCATCTTGAAAGTTTGCTCAACGCTTATTTACGCTCAGTCGCCATCGTTTGGGAGCACCTTCCCCGGATTGCAAAGACCAGTTTGGTCAAAGGCGAGCTTGACCTTACGCATGACATCAATCTCATCTCTGCTGAACATGAGGTTCATAAAGCGCCTCTTTTCAACCCCGATGCCGTGCTCCCCTGTTATACTCCCTCCCATCTCAATGCACATCTGCATGATTTCATAGCTTGCCCTCATCACCGCTTCAACTTGTTCGCTTGAGCGCTCGTCAAAGAGCATGCACGGATGAAGGTTGCCATCTCCTGCGTGGAACATGTTGGCAATCCTTATTCCGTTCCTTCTGGCTATCTCGTAAATCCGCTCAAGTGCTTCTGGTATCTTTGACCTTGGAACAACTACATCTTGCGTGCAGTAACTTGGTGCAAGGCGCCCAAGGGAGCCAAATGCTTTCTTCCTTGCAAACCAAAGCTCCTCTCGCTCCAGTTCATCCTTTGCGGCTCTCACATCAATTGCACCGTTGGCAATGCAAATTGAACGAACACTATCAACCTGTCTATCAAGCGCCACATCAAATCCATCAAGCTCAACTACAAGTATGCTCTTTGTCTCGCTTGGCAGCTCAAGCTTGAATGCAGCTACGACGGCTTCAAGCGCAACATGGTCAATCATCTCAAGTGCAGCTGGAAGTATGCCGCTTGCGATTATTTCACTCACAGCCTTTGCAGCATCGCTTGGGGAGCGAAATTGCGCAAGCAATGTCCTGTAAGCCTGTGGGAGCTTCGTCAACTTGACGAGGACCTTCGTTGCGATGCCGAATGTTCCCTCGTTGCCAACAAACAACCCAATAAGGTCATATCCGGGTTCACATCTTGTATCTCCACCAAGCCAAACAACATCTCCGTCTGGCATCACAACTTCCGCTGCGAGAACATGGTTTGATGTGACGCCGTATTTTATGGTGTGCAAGCCTGCTGCATTCTCCGCCACATTGCCGCCTATTGTGCAAACGCTCTCGCTTGATGGGTCTGGCGCAAATGTGTATCCAAATTTGGAGGCAGCATTGCTCAAGCGCTTGTTTATTGCGCCAGCTTCAACCAGTGCCCTCCTGCCATAGGGATCAATATCAAGTATCCTGTTCATGCGCACGAGTGATATGACTGCACCGCCATGTGGTGTTAGGCACCCACCGCTGAGTCCAGTTCCCATGCCACGAGGTGTAAATGGCATGCCAACGCTGTTTAGCAGCTTCACGACTTCAACAACTTGCTCTGTGCCGTCGGGAAAGATGGCTAAGTCTGGCTTGGCCCTCTCAAATGTCAAACCATCGCTCTCATAGGCGAGCAAATCCTCGTCTAAATATCGCACCCATCCCTTCCCAACAATTTTTTCAAGCTGCTCAATGAGCCTTTCAAGCTGCCCTCTCTGTAGCGCCATTTATTCCACCCGAATATAAGTGCAGGTTAAGTCCGCCCTATGATGCCTCACGGGCAATCAATGAACTTTTGACTTATTAGCCATCCATAGTTTTTGTCGCTCTCGGCTTGTTCGCTTAGTCTGTTGTTTTAGCCCTCGTAGCGCTTGACGAGCACAACTGAGTTCTGTCCGCCAAACCCGAACGAGTTGCACATCGCAACATCAATTCTCATCCGGCGCGCTTTGTTTGGGACACAGTCAATATCACATTCTGGGTCCGGATATTCGTAATTAATTGTTGGCGGGGCTATTTGATCCCTTATAGCGAGGACTGTGAAGATTAATTCAGCCCCGCCAGCTGCGCCAAGCAGATGACCGCTCATTGATTTGGTTGAACTCACTGCCACCCTTGATGCATACTCGCCAAATACACGCTTTATGGCTTTGACCTCAGCTCTGTCGCCCTGTGGCGTTGAAGTAGCATGCGCATTTATGTAGTCAACTTCCGTTGGGGACAGCCCAGCCATATCAAGCGCCATCTTCATTGCCCTCGCAGGTCCATCGCCATCTTCAGACATTGCTGTTACATGGTATGCGTCGGCACTGAAGCCTATTCCGACTACTTCGGCATAGATTTGTGCACCCCTTTTGATGGCATGTGACAGGCGCTCAAGTATGACCACGCCCGCCCCCTCAGCTATGACGAAGCCATCCCTCATCGCATCAAACGGTCTGCTTGCCTTTTGCGGTTCGTCATTCCTCGTTGAGAGAGCCTTCATGCTGCAGAAGCCCGCTACAGCAAGCGGTGATATTGCAGCTTCAGAGCCGCCCGCAATCATCACATCTGCTATGCCGCTCTTTATCGCCTGAACAGCCAGCGCAATTGAGTGCCCCGCAGACGCACATGCGGTAACCGCACTTAAGTTTGGACCGCGTGCGCCAATAAGTATGGCTGTATGACCAGCTGCCATGTTGCAAATTATCATCGGCACAAACCTTGGGCTTACTCCCTTTGGTCCTTTCTCAAGCAGCATGCGATGGTTGTATTCCCAAGTCCAAGTCCCACCTATGCCCGAACCAATGTATACACCAATTCTGTGGGAGTTATAACTGTTGATCTTAATTCCGGCGTCTTCAAGTGCCATCCTTGTTGCAGCAACCGCAAATTGAACGAACCTATCAGCCTTTCGCACTTCCTTCGGATCCATAAACTCCTCTGGGTCAAAGTTCTTCACTTCGCCAGCTATCTTGCTCGTGTATTCGGAAGCATCAAAGTGTGTTAACGGACCTATCCCCGATTTCCCTTCGACTGCAGCGCGCCAGCTATTTTCAGCACCTATTCCAAGTGGCGTCACACAACCAAGCCCTGTTATCACAACTCTTTCGTCATCAGTTAGCCTCCCCATGGCGCTTGTATCACCTCACCACAGCAGTAGAAGGAAAGAGCATTTTTGAAGAACCCGAGCATGCAGAAGCCCACCACCGCTCCCACCTCTCCACCCACATCATCCACCATTTCCTTCCGCATGCTCGGGTAAGTAATTGTTCGTGTGCAAGATGTAATTATACATTGAACGGCTTGAGCCGTTCAAATCATGAATAATTGAGCCTGTTGCGCAAATACTCAACTGCATCTCCTACCGTGCGTATCCCCTCTGCATCTGCTTCTGGAATCTCAATTCCAAAGTTTTCCTCAAACTGCATGATGAGTTCAACCACATCAAGTGAATCGGCATGCAGGTCCTCAACGAATGCTGCATCCCATGTGACCTGTTGTGGGGAGACCTTAAGTTGGTGTGCAATTATATCGCGAACTCTTTCAAACAAGCGGTCTTGGTTCACCCTCTTCACCCTCCTGCACCGATGGTGTTACTTCAACGCCGATGTTGCAATGTGTGTTGATGTAACGCTTCACATCTGTTGGTCAAAAGGCTATGCAACATTGTGACGCAACATCGCGCTCATAGTCAACCCCCAGTTCATAACATCCTCAAGTTCTCATAAGCAGATGCGAACAAACAGATACAGGCAATTGCACGGGCACAGAACGCACCACTCAAGATTGAGCGGGCAAGCTACCGTCTGCCAATTCTGCGTCATTCGCGGTGCTCACGCCAACGATAAATTAAAGCGTCAAGCCACCATCAACTGTTATGACCTGTCCCGTGATGAATGATGCAGCCTCCGACGCAATGAAGGCAACGACATTGGCTACTTCATCTGGCTCCCCAAACCTGCCAAGTATGGTTTGCGATAGGACTTTGACCTTCATCTCCTCAGGAAGCGATTCAGTCATCTCGGTCTTAATGAATCCGGGTGCAATTGCATTCACGGTTATACCGCGAGAGCCAAGTTCCTTTGCGAGCGACTTAGTTAGTCCTATGAGACCGGCTTTCGCTGCAGCATAGTTTGCCTGCCCCGCATTGCCAGATATAGCCACAACTGAAGTGATGTTAATGATTCGTCCCCAACGGTTTTTAAGCATGTGCTTTGAAGCCGCTCGTGAGCAGTAGAATGCGCCCGTCAAGTTAACTTGAATTACCTCTTCCCAGCGCTCATCGCTCATACGCAAAAGCAACGCATCTCTCGTTATGCCCGCATTGTTGACGAGTATATCAAGGCGCCCAAGTTTTCTAACTGTTTCTTCAATCGCGCCTTCAGCTTGCTCCCTTACGGATACATCCGCCCTAAAACATACACAACGCCTCCCAAGCGACTCAACCTGCTCTAAAACGCTGTTTGCTGCCTCTTCATTTTGCTTATAAGTGAATGCCACATCTGCGCCCTGTGCTGCAAGCCTTGTCACTATTGCCCTACCTATTCCTCTGCTTCCGCCAGTCACAAATGCCACCTTGCCTTCAAGTGAGAGAGTTAGCATTTCCATTTCATGCTCATCCCCCTTAGAATTGGAATTGCGTCCCAAACCTT
This sequence comes from Armatimonadota bacterium, assembly GCA_025062195.1. Lineage (GTDB taxonomy): Bacteria > Armatimonadota > Fervidibacteria > Fervidibacterales > Thermosaccharophagaceae > Thermosaccharophagus. Next base: position 3,561 of record JANXAS010000043.1, on the reverse strand, counting down.
TTCGCTTAAAGCAATGCAAGCACTGATGCAGGTCAAGTAGGGATGAACAAAGCGCTCTTTTTCATTTCAGGGTGCACATCGTGTGCATCCTTCACCGCTTATAATCGGCTCATTATCAATCTGGCGTTTGTGTCTCCATTTGCAATGTGAACATTTCTTTCGCCTCAGCTATTATTGTGAAGTGAGTTGGACGACTTTAACTGTGATGATTGCACATGGTTAGGGAGTGAGCAAAGATTTCGCAGCCAAAGCTGCTTGCGAATTTTAATGATAACCCTACAAGCCATTTGGTGGTGATGAGGTTGCGTGCCATCGCTTTCACCATAGCGCTTTGCGCTGCTGTGCTTTTGGCTTTAGTAGTATCGCTAAAGGGGTGCTCAGATAGCATCACCACTCGTCTTGGCGGGGCAACAGACATTTGGACAATCCTTCGTTCCTTTAATGAGGAGAACGCTTTCAAGCTGCTCAAGGAACAGGTGGCGATGGGTGCAAGGGTGCCAAATACAAGTGCCCATCAGAGGTGTGCCGTTTGGCTTGAGACGCAATTGCGCAAGTATACAGCTCAATTGCATAGACAACAGTTTGAAGTCATATGGCGCGATAAAAAATTTAAGCTCACAAATGTGGTGGGTGTTTTTGCGGGTTCGTCGGGTGAGACATTGTTGATCGGAACGCATTGGGATTGTCACCCGAGTGCGGAGAATGATGAGGACAAATCAAAGCGAGGTGAGCCAGTGCCCGGTGCAAATGATGGAGCATCAGGGACAGCCGTTCTGATTGAGCTTGCAAGAGTGTTAAGCATTTACACGCCACCAATAACCGTCATCATAGCGCTGTTTGATGGTGAGGACTTCGGTGAATGGGTTTATGGCAGTAGGCACTTTGTCTCAAATCCAGTTCCATATATGCCAGATGCAGCGATAATCATTGATATGATTGGCGATGCGAACTTGAATGTTACCCGTGAGCTGAACTCAATTGAACATTCCCGTCGGCTCTGGGAGGCGGTTATGGAAAGCGCTAAAGCGCTGCAATATGAAAAGCACTTTGAAGGTGATGCAGTTCGCATACTTGACGACCATGTGCCATTCATTGAAGCGGGCAAACCCGCAATACTCCTAATTGATTTTGAGTATCCATATTGGCACACAACGAAGGATACACCCGATAAATGCTCTCCGAAGAGCTTGGGCGTCATTGGACGAACATTGCTGCACTTCATCTTCATCGGGGCGAAGAAATTTTGGGGAAACTAAGTTAATATGAGCAATGCAAAGTAAGGCGGGCAAAGTCCACCCGCTTTAATTCATGCGCATTTCATTTGCCTTACCAACGCTCACAATTTGCTCATCTTTATTCGGTAGCAGGTATGTTGAATTTTGTGGGTGTCTTATCATCTTGCCTCTTTAGACCTTTACATTTCGTCATACCCACACTATACTCATTTGTTAGCAAAGCTATTTTCTATGTGCTCTTTGATTAAAAGTTTGGTGGTGCAAGATCACCATGCCATGGCTTTAGCCAGCCGTTGATAACTAAATTCGCTCTTTACTCAAAATTTTGTTGGTTCGTAGTAAAGCACAGGGCAAAGCTAAGTGCCGTCAAAGTGAGCGCGAAATGCAAAGTGCAAGCAGCAACTTGGATTAAAATGATAACATCGCACATTGCGCCAGTTTAACGCCACTTCGCTATCACTTCGCAGCTAACCACTAACCTAACTAACAAAGTTTGTAGTAAAGAGCGACGAAATTAATGAGCGCCAAATTTAGTTGGCGGGATTCCCTCGTCGTCTGAAGATGGCACTCAAAACTTCGTCAAAGGCTATGGGCTGATTCGTAGTAGAATGGATTAAAGATGCCCGCCAACAAAGTTTGTGGCAAAGAGCAAACTCAATAATCCAAGTTGCAACCTTGATATAAAATTAAACTGTTCAAAAGGTGAAGGAAATGGAGGAAGCGAATCTTAATGAAATGATTAACAGAGGTATAAGTTGCCTTGAAAGCGGTGAGAATGAAGAAGCAATAAAAATCTTCTACAGGGTCATCCAAGCTGATTCGGGATTCAAGAGTCTGGATGAAATCACTGATGTGATAAAAAGTTTGGCTTCGTTGAAACAGCCAACTTGTTTAAGATTACCAGCCCAAAAAGCTTTGATTGGACTTGGTGTTGCCTATATAAGAAAAGGAATGATAACGATAGCAGAAGATTGTATTCTAAACGGTGCCTACAAATCTCAGGATGAGGGTGTTTTGTTCCTTGCTGGGACATTCTATTTGGTTATTCGTGATGCGGAGCTTGATACAGCATTTGCGTATTTTAAAGAAGCATGTCAAGTTGATCCACGATGGTTATATAAATGCGATGGAATGGTGCAATGGTTTTTGAGAAGAAGAGGGAGTTTTTACCCAAACTCAATAATTAGGCTGTATATAGGATTGTGGGATAAAATTAAAAAGGAAATAACTGAACAACTTACAGATACAACTCCTGTAGAAGATAGCTTTGTTGACCATTTGTTGGGTTTTCTCGTAGAGTTTGGGGAAAAAGAAACGGGGTGGTCAAGATGAAAGAATGGCAGATGAAATTTGCAATTATTTGTGAGAGAATGAGATGTAGAGGTGAAACCAAAAGACGTTTATTGGGCAGGGGGATAATAGTTTGGTGCCCAGATTTGGAGTGCCCAAACTGTGGCAGCAAAGGAACATTTTATGGTGATGAGCTGGAATATGGAGCATTCTACGAATGTGCCTTTGCCCGATATTGCCCTGCCTGTAAAATGGTTTACGATGTTATTGAGGGGAAAAACTTTGCTGCCTACAGACAAGAGAGATTTTTGCCCATAATGAAAAGAAAACTCTTAGCCAATCCGCAATTGCGCGCTCATTTGACCAAAAATAAAGGAGCTTGTCCTGTCTGCGGCGGCGATACTTACACTTTCCATAAAGACCTTGGAGTCATTGATTACTACGACAACTACTGGACAGTTTGTGTCAATCCCAATTGCGGTTGGCCGGGAACACACCATGAGGAGTATGAGCAAGGTCCCTACGGTTAGTAGCCAGATTATCATGCAAGAATTTAATTAGGATTTGCGCATTAGCGTTGTTTTGTCTGTGCGGACGATAATCCAATAAAAGTGGTAAAAGCGAATGTTGCAAACAGCGTAAATAGCAGTATGTATGTAGGATGGGCTTTAGCCTCGAACAAAAAATTTTATAGCTTTTGAAATTTTGGCTAAAGCTGCCCCATAAATAGTGTGTTATTTGCGGTGCAAAATTAGTTCAAATGCAAACGGTGCTGTTGGCTTAGCAGCTACACTTAAAATCAGCCAAGTAGCTCCTATTAGTTAACCCAAATTGCTATTCACTCATTACTCAAAAGTTTGATTGAACGGGCTATGAATGCACTTAGGCATGTCGGCATGGAGCATGCCATGCATCGTTCACCACACCAGTTAAGTTTTTGGCGATTCGGTGAGGAAGTGAATCGTAGTAATTTGCAGCGCATAAGAAGGCGTGTTGGTCTTGTGTTTCAAGACCCTGATGATCAGCTGTTTATGCC
>JANXAS010000042.1 GCA_025062195.1 Armatimonadota bacterium | reverse complement strand
TGAACCACTGCCTGTGTCCATGCTTCCTTCTGTATCGCTTTTTGGGTCGGTATTTGAAGACGATGATTTTGCGTCCACGATAATGCTTCAACACTTTCCCAACCACCTTAGCTCCATCAACATATGGCGTGCCCACAATTGTTTTCCCATCAGCGCGGATGAGCAGCACCTTTGAAATTTCAATCTCCTCGCCCTCAGGCAGCTCAATCAGGTCAAGGTCAATTTCCATATTCGGCTCAACATGATATTGTCTGCCACATGCTTCAATCACTGCTGCAACCTTCACTGTCCTCACTCCTTGCAGGTTTAATCCGCATCTGAGCATATTACCAAAGCATTGCTCTTTAGTATGATCATGAAATGCGGCAGCTCCCTAAGGCGAAGTAAAAGCACAGCATCGTGCCTTCACCAAAGTATAGCGCAATCGTTACATACCATAGAGCCATACACAAGTTTTTGCGCCGCAGGTTGATTAGGCATATGCTTTCATCAAATCACCGCGCCGTGTTAGAATGCCAATCGGTTTCCAATACTGCTGTGTGTTTTGGGGGTGATGGATGAAATGAGCAGTGTAAGGATGAATGCAAGGGAGCGATTCATAGCCACGATGAAGTTTGGAGAACCAGACAGGGTCTTTTATATGCCACACTGGTTCTGGGGGACGACAATTGAGCGGTGGCACACGGAAGGATTGCCGAGGGATGTGCACATTGACGAATACTTTGGCTTTGACAGATACCAAAGCGTGCCTATTAACCTCGGCTTATTGCCTCCTTTTGAATACGAAGTCTATTACGAGGACGATGAGCACCGCATTTACAGGCGTGGCGATGGGCAGATAGTCAAGGAGTTCAAGCGTCGTCCAGAGGGCAGCATGCCGCAATGGCTTGATTACGCACTTAAGAGTGAGGAAGATTGGGAAAGGCAATTTAAACCGCGCCTTAATCCGAACTCACCGGCACGCTACCCGTTATGGTGGGATGATTATGTTCGCTCGGTAAAGGATAGAGATTACCCGCTCGGCATACATCTTGGCTCATATTACGGATGGCTGCGCAATTGGATGGGCATTGAGAACTTGAGTTACATGATGTATGACAACCCGCAGCTCGTTGAGGAGATATGCAACTACATGGCGGACTTTGTGATAAAGGTGGTTGAGAGGGCGCTTGAGGAGGTTAAGCCTGACTTTGCACTCATGTGGGAAGACATGGCTATGAAGTCCGGACCTTTATGCTCTCCGGAACACTTTCGCAGGTTCATGCTGCCATGCTACAAGAAGGTGACGGGCTTTGCTCGCTCCTACGGCGTTGACATCGTGCTGCTTGATAGCGATGGGCATGTTGATCCGCTCATACCGCTTTGGCTTGAGGGCGGTGTCACTGGAGTATACCCGTTTGAGAGGGCTGCAAATGAAGACATCGTTGCTTTGAGGAAGCAATATGGAAAGAGCCTCGTCATTATCGGCGGTGTTGATAAGAGGGTGCTGGCAAGAAGCGAAGAGGAGATAAAACATCACTTGCTTGATGAGTTGCAACTTCCGTGGATGATTTCTCAAGGCGGCTATGTTCCTTTTATTGACCATGCGGTCCCACCGGATGTGCCTTTAAAGAACTTCCAATTCTATTGGGACTTGGTGAGGGACATAGCTGAAAATCCCGGTAAGTATGCATGAGCTGGCAAATTATCCATCTCATACGGTGGGCGCGGTGGCAAATGTGTCAGCATTTTGCAATGCGGTTTTGCTCCCCAAAGGTTATAAGGAGGTGGGTAAGAGATGGGAAGCAAGGAAAGGTTTGTTGGCGTGCTCAAATTTGAGCTAACTAACACACTCTCACTGCCGTGTTTGTTCTATCAAATCCACGGTGAAGCGATAAGAAGGTGGCAACGAGAAGGGTTGCCAAAGGATGTTCATGTTATTGAGCATCTTGGGCTTGAGCGAGCTGAGCTTATGCCAGTTGATGTCGGACCTATGCCGCACTATGAGAGGGGCAGGCTTGAGGAAATAGAGGAATGGCGTTTGAGCATGGACAGAGACTTCAAAGCGAAGATAAGCGAAGAGATAACGGTTGTTGAAGAGCAACCGCCAATAAGGCAGCCAAGCGATTGGGAATGGTTCAAGCGCCTGTTGAATCCGCAATCGCCGGCACGCTATCCACGCTTCTGGGATGATTACAAGCGTGTTGTCTCCGAAAGAACTTATGCGCTTGGCATATATGTTGGCTCACCACTCAGTTGGCTAATTGAATGGCTCAGCGTTAGGGGCTTTTCTGAGGCTTTGAATAGCAATAGGCAGTGGCTGGATGAATTGATTGAATGGCTATCCAATTTCGTTGTTGAAACGACAAGAAGAGCTGTCAGTGACATCACAATTGACTTTGCAATGTTCATGGAAGGGCGAGCATATAGAGCTGTTGCAGCTGTCGGGAGCGATGTGATATGTTCGCTTGTAAGGAAGTCTTATGAGATGATTGTGAGTCACTTGCACCAACATGGCATTAGGCTCATCATCATGCACGCTGGGGGGAATGTTGCACCGCTCATTCCGATGTGGCTTGATGTGGGCATAAATGCATTAGCGCCGATACAGGCAAGTGCTGGTATGGATGTCATCTCGCTGCGCAAAACATACGGTAAGGATTTAGCGCTCATTGGTGGCATAGATAGAGAAGCACTTGCAGGTAGCAAAAGGGATGTAGCTGATGAGGTATTGCTAAAAGTGCCAAGCTTGCTCAATGATGGCGGATACATACCGGCACCTGATGGTGTTGTGCAAGCCAATGTGGCTTGGGAAAACATGTGCTACTACCTTGAACTGCTTCATCACATTGCCGAGACTTGATAGCCACTTCAGGGATCCAGAAATTGCGGCTTGTAAGTTCGTCTAAGTTCGTCCTCCCTATTGAGTGAAGAGGAGTGGCTTTAAAATTTTGTGGTTTAAGCTTCTCCTACACACCATAACATGGAGTGGTGCTTGAGTGAAGCTGCTTCAATTTGGAGCCGGCAACATAGGACGAGGGTTCATAGGGCAAATATTTTCGCGTGCTGGCTACGAAGTTGTCTTTGTAGATGTCAACAGCGAGCTTATAACGCTCCTAAATGAGCGCCGCAAATACACAATTGAGGTGCGCGATGAACCGCCAAGGAGACTCTTGGTTGAAGGTGTAAGGGCAATACACTTTGGCGACACTGAAGCAGTAGTAAAAGAGTTATGCGAGTGTGATATAGCTTCAACTGCCGTTGGTGTGCCGAATCTACCGCAACTTTACCCAACCATTGCCCTTGGGCTGATAAAGCGTTGGCAAGGCGGCGGGAAGCCACTTGACATCATCATCTGCGAGAATCTGAGGAATGCATCCCTTCACTTCCGTGATGGCTTGTCAGCACACCTGCCTAAGGACTTCCCGATGGATAGCTTTGTTGGCTTGGTTGAGACAAGTATAGGGCGTATGATACCAATAATGCCAGAGGAAGTTCGTAGGCAAGACCCACTGCTCCTTTATGCCGAAGCCTACGATACCCTCATAGTTGATGGGCGTGCTTTCAAAAATCCGCTCCCGCAAGTCCCGCAAATTGACCCCAAGGAAAACATACAAGCATATGTGGACAGGAAACTTTTCATTCACAACCTTGGGCACAGTGCCGTAGCATACATGGCATATGTTACAGATCCAAGTATCAACTATATCTGGCAAGCGTTGGAACTTATGTCCGTAAGGTCTGTGGCTAAGAATGCTATGTGGGAGTCAGCGCTTTCGCTCATCCGTGAATACCCGGATGAGTTTGATGAGCACAATCAAAATGAGCACATAAATGACCTGCTTCGCAGGTTCTCAAACAGGTATCTTGGTGACACAGTCTACAGAGTTGGCAGGGATTTAATTCGTAAGCTCGGTAGGGAAGAGCGCATAATCGGTGCACTGCTGCTTGACCTAAAGCATGGCATTGAACCCAATGCCACTATAACAGTGCTTGCCGCAGCGTTGCTCTTTAGGGCAACGGATGAACACGGAAGGCTATATCCTAATGATTATGAGTTTGTGCGAAAATGGTATCCGAGAGGCGTTGAAGCAATACTGAGTGAACTATGCGGATTGAGTATGGACGATGAAAGGCAAAGGCAAACTATTGAGCGAGTGCGCAAACTGCACGATGAATTCCTTCGCCGCTTATGATATTGAATTAGCAAACTATAGAAACAACTGCGCTGCTTCAAGTTGAGGTTTGAATATTAGCCTGCTCCAAACACACCACTCTAATCATCTCACGCTTACCACTCATTCACCACTTGCAAGCGAAGAGAAGCGCAAAATACTGCGTAAGAATATTAGGTCGCCTTAACCGCTAAGCCCAAAAGTGAAAAGCAAACCCAATATGACAGTCCTCTGGGCGTCCGTTAGAGAAGAGATTAATGGGCATTGAATTTCAGCGAGAGATGCAGCCACACATGACATGATTGAAAGCAGTAGTTAGCGTTCAGCAATGAAATAAGCTATAATGCTCCTGTGAAAGTTGCAGTCGACCTACCCATCTTCAGCGCCTTGAAAACAACATAGAAGAGAGGTGGCATTATTTTCCCAATTGTTCCCAAGATTTTCGGCAAAAGTTGCAGTCGACCCCATTAGCATTTTCGGGCAACCGGAGGTCGACGGCAACCCACTGTTAAATCACAGCTAAGATAACCCACTTCATTTCATTTTGCTTTTGGATGCAATCGCACCACAGTGGGATTGAAAGCCATCATTGCGGCGGTGAGCTTCGCCGGCTCTGGGGATGCAATCGCACCACAGTGGGATTGAAAGCGCGTCCATCCTTGTGCGACAGCCCTATCCCCCCCTGATGCAATCGCACCACAGTGGGATTGAAAGGCTGGACGAAGCTTGACTGGCGTATAGTGCAATGGGGATGCAATCGCACTATAGTGGGATTGAAGGAGTTTGCATGCATTAAGCTACTGCTGCGTTTCAGAGATGCAATTAAAGGTTAGGTTGAGAGCGTGTGATTGGGGGTATTGGGTTAAGAGCAATGGATTAATGGATTAAAAGATTAGAGCAGTAGCTGTCTGTCGTGTGATCTTGTTTCTCCTATTGGAGTAACGCGGATTGCTGCTTCGTCCTTTACTGGGCATGAATGTTCACATATTCCGCAGCCTATGCACCTTGTTGGATCAACGAATGGGCGCTTTAATTCAATCACAGTTCCGTCATGTCTTTTGACCTTCACCGTTCTTGTGAAGATAGCCTTTGGTGAGACTGGGCAAACCTCTTGGCACACAAGGCACTGTATATCCATTGCCCAAGGGAGGCATCTTCCCCAATCAAAGAATGCCGTCCCGATCCTTATCGGACCAAGGTCGGAAAACTCTTTAAGCCCGAGTTTTTGCTCAACTGTTATGCGCTGTATAGCACCAGTTGGGCATACCTGGCTGCACAGTGTGCAGTTGAGTTCGCAATACCCAAGTTTCATATCAAGTATTGGGGTGAACACGCCCTCAATGCCAGCTTCATATAATGCTGGTTGAAGGACATTGGTAGGGCATACGCGCATGCACTGCCCACATTTGACGCATCTTTCAAGGAACTCCGGCTCGGGGACTGAACCAGGTGGGCGAATGGCTCGCTTATCAAATGCTTTTTGGACCTTGCCAGATAAGCGCGCAAAAGGGAAGAATAGAAAGCCGCAAAATCCATAAAGCAGGAGTGTTCTGCGAGACCAATCCGGGCTTGTCATCTCGCTGTCTCTTGGCGGGATAAATGCGAAGCTAAGAGCCACCTGTGGGCAATCTTCAAGGCAGTTGAAGCATACCATACATTCGGGCTTGCGCAAACGCTTGTCTGGGTCGCTTGCGCCTTCACAAGATTTTAGGCATATGCTGCACTGTGTGCACTTTTTCTCGTCTCGCTCAATACGCCATAGGGAGAAGCGAGACAATATCCCAAGCAATGCGCCAAGTGGGCAGAGCACGCGGCAGAAGAAGCGCTGCAGAAGCAAGTTCATTCCGAGGATGACAATGAACATAAGTCCGATGAGCCATGCAAGATGATACTCATAAGGGCGAACATAGATTGCGCCCGTGAACATGTTTAATGTTGGCAGTATGGTAGTTATCACCGAACGATGCAATAGGCAGAGTGGGTCAAGCCAACCAACTTGAACAGACCCAAACAGAGCAGCCACAAGCATGAACGCAAGCACATAATATTTAGCCACATACATGCGTCTGTATCTGTTTGAGTCAATTCTCTCCTTTAACGAACGCTCGTTGAAGAGCCATCCAATGAATTGGTTCAATGCGCCCATTGGACAAACCCAGCCGCAAAATGCTCTGCCGAAAACAAGCGTTGCCGTAATTGTGATGAGTGCCAGAGCGAGCTCACCATATAGCTTGCCTGTTGCGAGGAAGGTGCTGAGGGCAATAAGCGGGTCAAGATGCAAAAAGAGAGAGACTGGGTAGCCCTTCATTCGTTCAAGCGATTCAACAAAAATGAGGAAGAGGAAGAGACCAAAGAAGAAAGCCTGAGATATAACTCTCACAGTAGTAATGCGCATTTTATCCTCCCCTCCGTTAAAATTGGTTTTGAAGTGCTAACAGCACGATTATGAGTGCACACCCTGTAGGGCGCCGAGCTTTCACTCACATTTCGTTCATTTGGCTCACTGTGACCTTGCTAACCGGCTCCCCCATTAATTGCAATGGCTCACAAAAGCGAATTTCCCTCTGGTATTAGTGCAAACGCTGCAAGCGGTAGGTGATACCGTCTCAAAAAATCTGAGTTACAGACTGCCGTTTGAATTACGAAATGAAAAAACTTTCGCTGTGTAGCGTCGTTCTTTGTGTGCGACGAAATTTGAGCGACCGTCGTGGACAAGCTACGACGCTACTGTAACGCTACATGGATTAGATGTTGCCTTAATTTTTGAAGCGATAAAAATAAGGGTAAATGGATTCTGTCCGATTTTTCATTTGGGCAAATCTCATTCGCCCCTAATGCCTAAATTTTTGATTGCAAAATGGGCATGCGGTGGAGTGCGAGTGAGGTATTGCCAAGGTGAAGGATAATTGCCTTTGCCTTCTATTACCTAAAGGTTACACATGAACCTCTCTCCAATTGAGTTCCTTCCAATTTGGATTGCCGATACCTCTCTCCTTTGCTCTCTGCAAGTATTTGAGTTCAGATGGGTCTCTATCAAGCAGCGTGTATCCGAGTGCATCAACTGCCACTTGATCAACTCCAACAATCAGCGTATTCTTGACAGCTACATCGCTTATGCTCCCGCCTGTGGGACCATTTCTCATCAAAACTCTAATTCCATCTAAGATGACGAGTGTGGGCGTTATCCAGTTTGCCAAGTCAGCAATGACGCAATGAATATGCTGATGGAATCGGTTTCGCGCCCCACCGAGCAATCCATACCAGTTCTTCATGCATAGTGAGGCGCTGCTCAAGTTGTGGTCTTTCACTGGTGCAACGCCTATCACCTTCGTCGCTCGCTTCAACGGTTCGTAGAAAGCTATCCATGTCTTTATCCTCTCGCCACCGACCTCAACCATTTCAAATTTTTCTGGCTTCGGGTAAATGAGCTTTGCACCAGCTTCAAGCGCTGCGCGCTTTATGCCTGTCTTTATGAAGCATCCTTCTGGGTCGTTTATCGGATTGTCCGCAACAAGCACTTCGCTTGCACCGGCATCGTAGCAGGCTTCAATCACAGCTTTAAGCGTCTCTGGGTTGGTTGTTGCGCATAGCGACGGTGGACGGTCAAACGCCACATTCGGCTTTATGAGGACAACATCACCTCCTTGTATAAACTTTCGTGCTCCACCGAGCATATCAAACGCTGCACGAACCATCTTTTGCGGTGAGCTGCCGCGCACGATGACTAATTGCACATCTGATGGGCTAAGCTCAACAGCAAACTTCGGTATTCGGTGTGCGTGCCTCTCAGCGAGTTCACGGAAGTATTCCTTCCCGGTGCGTTTATCATGGACTAATATCCCTCCAATAACTGTCCCAGCTGTTGCGATGCCTGTTGCAACCAATCTTTTCACAAACTCACGCCTGTTGACCTTGTCCATGCTATTTCTCACCACCAGGCTTGCAAGCCATGCTGTTAGAGTGTAGTAAAGTAAAGGTAGGTGGCCGCGAAAGTGAGATGAGCTGATACCGTTTCAGGAAATTAAAGTAACATAACTGCCGTTTGAGTCGCGAGGCGGCACAACTTTCACCGTGTAGCTTTGTCCTTCATTGATGACGAAATTTAGACGACCATCGTGGATAAGCCATGACGCTGCATATGTCAGGTTTACTTTAATTATGGCATAGAAAGTGCTGTTCTCTAAGAAGCCCACCTTGGTGAGCCTCGTCTTAAGTGACTAATTAGATTTAGGGCAGGTTGCATTTGCCTCATGAGATTCTTACAAAGCCATTTTCAGGCAAGCTATCGTTCGCTCATACGAAACGCCCTTTTATTCGGGCGCAGTATTGTCCACCCACACGAAATGAACTTTATTTTTGTGGTAGGCTTAGCTCACCATATGATTTTGCCGGCTGTGTGTCATTCAACTATTGCCTTAGCTTGTCAAACAAACTTTTTGCGAACTCCTCGGCTATCTTCAAATCGCTTGCTTCAATTACACCCCCAAGCAAGCTACCTTTGCAAAATACGACTGTAAACCTATCCCCAACCTTCCCAACGAACTGCGGCTCGCCTTTGGATGGCTTCTCGCTCACAACTTTCCCATATTTGCGCAGTGTGTTCTTCCACTTGCTCAACTTAGCTCTTGCACTCTCAGCTGATGAACACCTGCTCACGAAAGCCTTGAGGGTTTTTCCGGCATAACGATACTGAGCCGTGTATACCTCGCTTAGGAAGTCATACCCGAATGCCTTCCGTTTTATGTATGTGATGCTGTCTTGTATGAGCCCATCTTTAGAGAGCACTTTAAGCCCCCAAATGCTAACTGGCTCACCTTGAAGCTGTGTATCAATAGCTTTTGCAATTGCCTCACAAGCATGCTTCATAGCATCATCTTCAAATGGCACTACAACTTGCACATACCATTTTCCCTTCCAGAAGTAAATGCTGCCAGCAGCTTGATAGCCATCGTTGCCGAGTTTCACTGGCTTGCCGATGCCAGCCACCCTCTCGTAAGAGTAGATGCCAAAAGCGTTCTCAGGAGCACCCATATCGTAGACGAACACATCAATAAATTTCTCATCGCCGTCTTTATTGGCTTGCCTATAGGATGTGCAAGTTAGCCCCACAACATCGTAGCTGATGTATAACTCGGCACGCCCGTTTATTTTCTCATAAAGGTTGTCAGCAGTGTAACTTTCAACCTTGCCTCGTTTCCATCCATCGGCTATTGTCTCCGGGAACTGCAATTTGACTTTTGCGCTCCCGTAGGTGGCAAATCCCGATTCGGAGAGTGCATATAGGCTTTCGTCATAACTTTGCCCCTTGAATACCACCCATAGAGCAACGAGCAGCAGCCCCAAAAGTAAAATGGAGGATATAATTCGTTCGCTGTTGCTTACGGTTCTCCTTGGCTTCAATCTGCCGCGCTCAATGTATTTCCTTACAGACTCAAACACTTGTGTGAGCCAATTCATCCACCTGCACCTCCAATTGGATTTAGTGCATGTGCCACTGTCTGGAGGGGCGGCAAAGCAAGCTACAGTGCTTTAACCTCGCTGCAATGGCTTATTTCTTGACTTCACCGGCTGGCGGTATTACTTCCTTTGGGAAATGTTCTGACTCCCATGCAAGCGTGATCATGTTTATCGGTGGGGCACCAGCATGATACTCAAGCTTTATCTTGTGCAGCCCAGCACTCAATGTCAACTTAGGGCTTGTATGTGAGCTTGGCGGTTGAATACGCCAAGAGTCAATTACCAACTGGTCATTAATCCACAGGCGAGCACCATCATCAAGGTTGTCAATGTAAAAGACATACCATCCATCCTTTGGGACAAGCAACTGCCCTTCCCAACGAACGCTGAAGTATTGGTCATTGATATCAGGGTGCGGAGTTGGTCCCCAGTTATAGTCAACTTTTGTCTCGGTGCGAGTTACCACCTTTTTTGTGAAGCACGGGCCTGGTGGTGCTTGCCAGAGTTGATATGTCTCGTGGTCTGGGTCATCAAAGTATTCAGCGGTTAAGCCTTGAGGGAAGGTCATGACCTCCTTAACGCCGCTTGGCAGTTGCCATGAAAGGCGTATTGATGCTCCAGGTCCAGGACCCTGATGAAACTCCAATTTGATCGTGTGCCAACCCTTGCTCAAGCGCACCGGTTGACTTTGATGAGTCGTCATCGGTTGAATGCGCCATGCATCAATGATGAGTTTATCGTCCACCCAAAGCCTGCCTGCATCATCTAAGTTCTCAAGCATGAAAATGTAAGAGCCGTCTTCAGGGACAATGAACTTGCCGCTCCAACGGGCGCTCCAGTATTGATAGCCGAGCAGAGGATGTGGAGTTGTAGGTTGGTTCCATGCGAAGTTAATTTGTGGGTCAACCCGCTTGAACACAAACCTTGTAAAGAAAGGACCTTTTGGCGGTGCTCCAACCTCGTATTCGGCGTGGTCTGGGTCATCATAATACCAACCGACAATGCCACCTGGGTATAATCCTCTATCTGCGAGTTCTGCCTTAGGTGTTGGTAGCGGTGGCAATCCCGGAACTTTCTTTGGGCGCTCTATTGGTTCAACTGGCGGTTGGATTGTTGGCGGTCGCTCCAAACCTGTAATAGGTTCGCCAGCTGGCTCAATGATGTAGGTGTCCTTTTCCTTGCGCCAACTCAACCTTAACGGTGGAAGGATGACATCCAGAAGGTCGTCAAGGTAGATGTCCTTAACGGCTATGGTCACTTTGCCCGATACATTTTGCGCTATCTTTACCTTCACATTTGCCTGCTTGCTCAGTATGGTTGCCACTTCTTGAATTGTGGCGTCTCGCACATCCAAAGAAACTTTGGGTGGCTTAGGTTGAGCGCATAACATATCACAAAGCTGCGTCATCAATAGGATTGCCACAACAGTCCGCCAATTAAGATTTCTAAAGCACATCACCCATTCACTCCCCATTTGTAATTCCCCATGTAATGGCTGGACACCTTTTATTTTGACACCGACATTCAGCCTGCGGTTGATAGTGATAGCATAAAAGATGCGCATCTGAATCGTTTCGCGGGGGTTGGCTCAGACAACGGGAAGCAGATTGCGTCCAAAGTAAATGGGCAAGCTGTAGTCCGCCAATACTTTACGCCGTTCACTGGTGTGTGCCCTTTTGAATGACAATAATGCGATATATGTTGGGGCTGTGTTAACATCACTGGAGCAGCAACTGAGACGATGAACTTTTGGTCTTACGAATTAACAGGAGCACTTTGGTGTAATAAACTCAAGTTGTGTTAACCATACCTGCAAGCGAAAAGGGGGCAGCGTTGGCGTCTGACCTTTATGAAACGGGGTGGTGAAATGATGATGCGTTATGCCAATCATTGTGCTCTGCTTATAGCTGCGGCTATGGTGACGGGAGCGCTTGCACATCTGTGCAACAACATCTATCGGACGCCGGAGAGAGTCGTCGTGAAGCCGGAGAGGCAAACTGTAACTGTAGCCGACAGGGAACAAGTGCGAGTATTTGTGCAAAACAATTATCCAACTTACCTGCACAACATTCGCCTCTCCGCATCTGTAGAGGGTAACGGTGTCTCTGTCAGCGTTGAACCGGATGTGGTGAAGGTTTTGAAGGCTGGCGAACGAACCTCTTTCACTGTTCACATAAAAGCTGATGGCGGTGCGCCAAAGAGGCAATACACACTTAAGCTGAGCATATCAGCAAACGAGATAGGTTTCCGACCTGTTGAAGAGCCGAGCATTGAGGAACTACGGCGCACACTTACACACCCACCTGGTGCTGGCAGCAGTGTATTGGCAGCTGAATCGCTCGTGCGGCTCAAAGATGCCGCCGGCTTGAAATGGCTGCTCAATGTAATGATGGATGAGCGTGCCGGAAGAGATCCCAGAAGCAGAGCAATAAGAGCTCTCGGGAAAGGAGGGGCTAAGGAGAGCATTCCGGCTCTGCGAGGGATGCTTCAACACAGGGATGGCTTCCTTAGAGGGAATGCGCTATTATCGCTCGGCTTGCTGAAGGACGAACCCACTATCTTCTACAATATGTTTAAGGACGAAGATGAGTTTGTAAGGGCGTGTGCTGTAGCTGGTCTGGCTCTATCTGGTGTCAAGACCAAAGAAGTGATTGATTGGCTTATGCAGGCTTTGAATGCTTCAAATGTTTATGTGCGCATTGCTTGTGGCTGGGCTCTTTCAGTGCATGGTTACAAAGAGGGGGTTAAAGCGCTTGATGCAGCCTTTACCACAAATGACCCGATGCAAAGGGTTATGGCAGGTGACGCTTTGGTTGACATTGCCAGCAGGCAATAATTTGGTCGCCATTTTGCTTGCGCTTACCTTCAACGCCATTCTGTTGGCAGCACAGTCGCAGCAGCGTGCGATATGGGACAGGTTTTTCTTCAATGTGGAGTTGCCTCTGAAGGCTGTGTCACCATTGGGCAGAGTAAAGCTGCTTCTGTATCACCGCTATCCAACGGCGCTGAGCAACCTTAAAATCAGGGTGAGCAGTGAGCTGGATTGGATTAAAGTGACTGCCAAGCCGTCAGTGATTAAAGAGGTTGAGCCAACAGTGATAGAGGAAGTAACATTACACTTTCACTGTCAGCCAGGTGTAGAAGATTCAGTCCCAGATACAGCGCATATAGCAATTGAGTTTGAAACCCATGAGTTGGGCAGGAGCGAACCGGTGCGATTGGTTGTTCCGTTGACTGCAGCCGGTGAGAAGGAAGCGAATGAACTGCTGAGCATACCAATTGGTGAGATTGAGGTGCGCATTGGCGGGCTTGAGAGAGCGCTTTATTATGGCGGATTGATATGTGCCGTTGGGTTGGTTGTTTTTCTCATTTATAGAAAGCACAGGTTGAACAGGGTGGAGTGAGGCAGTGTGAACATCTTTGTAATGATGTTACAGGGATTTGTGCTGGGTATTTCCACTGGCGTCTATTGCGTTTGTGGATGCATACCGGCGCTGCTACCGTTCATTGTGGCTGAGGGGAAAAGCATGAAGCACTCGTTCAACATGGTGATGCAATATTTGGCGGGTCGCTTAGTAGCTTACACATTGCTTGGCACTTTGACACTCATTCTTGGGCGGCAAATAGCATCTCATTCGGTGGGGCGAGTAATTGTAGCTATTGCGCTTGTCACATTGGCAGCGATTTTAATGGCGCATGGCTTAAGGGTTAACTTCCCACAGCTTTGCATATGCAACCTAAAACTACACACTCGCATTCTGGGTGTTCTCTCAAAGGCATCTTTAAGCATACCATTTTTAGCTGGCTTTGCGATCGGCACAAACGCGTGCCCTCCAATCCTGCTCGCATTAACATATGCGTTGACTACAGAGCATATATTGACATCGGTTGCGTTCCTAACCCTCTTCTTTGTTGGGACAGCCTTTTTTGCTTTGCCTATATCGCTCGCATGGCTTGCTGGTAAAGTTCCATCACTTAGAGGTGTGGCAGAAGCTGCCCTACTGCTGAGCGCCATTTGGTTTGCATCGCAAGGGATAGCAACAATCTTTTGGAGGTGATTCCCATGATGGCTCTTCACATGCTTCAAAGGTGTGCCCAATTCTTACTCGCACTGTTTCTATGTGCCGCCTTAACTTTGGATTGCAAGGTTGAGTGCGGTGAGAACCAAAGGGATATCCTTAGCGCGTTTCCACAGAGGATTGCAAATGCCATGCGCATCGGCAATCCGAAGACATGGAATGAACGCACAGTGTTTGACTACATGGATGGTGCTGCCGAGCTGTATCTCCGTTATGGATTTAAGCTGCTTCACACAGCCAGCTACAAACTGCCCGATCAAACAGCTGATGTTGAGCTGTATGATATGGGCAATTCAAAGGATGCATTCGGTGTGTTCTCATGGGACATGCATGGGGAACAACTGCAACTTGGTCAGGGTGCAAGATATGAAGGAGGTGTGCTACGCTGTTGGCAGGACAAGTTCTTTATCAAAGTAAAAGGACAGGCACATTCGGAATCATTCAGGCAATTTGCTATCGCCATAGCAAAGCACATAACCAAATGGGTCGGTAAACAAGGTTTGCTACCGGATTTAATTTCGGTATTGCCAAGCCATATGAAACCGACGGGCATAAGATACTTCCATTGCGATGAAGACCTTAACAGTTTCCACTATGTGTCCACTGAGAATGTGCTTGGGCTATCGCATTCTACAGAGGGTATAATTGCAGACTGCAGCATTAACAACACATCAGTTAAAGTCATTGTCATTCGTTATCCCTCAACAGCTGCGCGAGATAAAGCAATGCGTGAATTTTGTGAGAAAGCGCTCCCGGCAAGCTCAAGGAACGCAGTGGGCGATAAAGTGTTTGCACAAGTTAGGGGTAAATTCTGTGGTGCTGTAAAGTTCAAAAGTAAACGCAACGAACCGTTGCTCGCTATATGCTTTGAGGCGCCATCGCAGGATGTGTGCAAGAGTGCCCTTCAAAGCATCGTAAACGCAGCTTTAAATTCAAGCCGTCGTTAAAAATTGACTTCGCTGCAAAGAGGCAAGTGTTTATCTGACGCCAAACTCGCAAGAGCTATGGTGGTATGCCGTTTGTCAGTTACAAAGTGTTAGCGAAACAGTGTTTTGGTTTTTAATGGCTCGGTGATGCTGATGAAGCTTGATGATGGAGCACAAAGCGTATTGCAGCAAAGACAGCAAGTTAAATTAAAAATGCCTTCCCTGGTTCACCTTACCAAGCCAAAGCGTGTAACGACTATTCGGCGCTTCGTTCAATTTATTTCGCTTGTGGCGATCCTTTACGGTGGTTGGTTGTTTCCGCATGCAATTGAAACTCCGTTGCCACGCATAAAGCCTGGGATACCAAGAACAACACTTTATGAGCGCAACCGAATATTGTGGGTTTCGGGAGAGGAGGCAGTCATTGAACTTTATCTGCCTATACTCGCCTGCAGGTTTGTAGCTCACTCACCACTGTTCAGGTCTTGCTTTCTGCACTGCTTATCCGAAAACCTTACATGGCTAACATCGCTAAAGGTTCTGTTGCCTCATATACTTCTTTTCCTTGTCCTAACGCTGCTTTTGGGGCGATGGTGGTGTGGATGGATATGTCCACTTGGGGCAATGCAAGATGCTCTGACTTGGCTTAGACAGAAGTTTGCGATTGCTTCCTTGGTTTGCCAACAGCCATTGAGGCAATTTCTGTTTAACATGCGCCATTTGCTTCTTTGGCTGACAGTGGCAATATCAATCCTAATAGCATTCCCGATTTTTGGAAGGGGTGGCGTTAATGACTCGCTATTTCTGGTTTATTGTCAAATTTGCCCCGCAAGGCTGATATACCCGCCTTTTGGGGGAGTTAACCCATGTTGGTATGACACAACAAACGGAATAACCATATTCCTTACAATTCTTGGCTTGACTTTCTTTGCCACATTCTTCGTCAGCTTCCTTATACCGCGCTTTTGGTGCCGAATCTGCGCAATAGGTGCTTTGCTCTCCTATTTCAACCGTGGTGCATTTTTGACGCTTGAAAAGCATCATAAAAAGTGCACCTCATGCGGCGCATGTAGAAGATGTTGCCCTATGGATATTGAGCGAGTATACAGGGAAAAGAATTTGAAAGTCGTGACAGACCCAGAATGCTTGCTATGCTTCAGATGTGTTGAGGTGTGCCCAGAACGAAACTGCCTCAGTGCCAAAATCTTTGGAAAGACACTCGTGCGCTCCTGGTAACTCTGTCTTCAATTAGGAGTTAGATGGTATGACACCGATGCGAGTAATGTCCTATGCTACATCAACTTCCTGAAATGGTATTAGCACCTCCAAATGTGCTCAAATAGCGGCAGCGAGAGCGAAAGCGCCAATGCGATGTAAATGATGAACCAAAGAATGTAAGCGGCATTCACATTTCCTTGAGTTAGGCAACTGATGGTGCACTTAACTGCTGGTATCAGAATCGGAAGGACTATAGGGAATGCGATCACACCCATAAGTGATGAACGCATCTTTGCCCTTGCTATCATTGCTGCAAGGAGCGTTTCAGACGCTGTTAAGCCAAGCGAAACAAATATCACCACCGCCACAAGCGCAATAATACCTTCCCAAGTGGCGCTGCTCCAATCCCACATCACTGCTGAAAGCGCAAGAAGCAGTAGCGAGATGATTGAAGTGAAGGTGGCACTGTGCAGCCACTTAGCGATGAAGACAGACGATGGAGATGCCAAAAGGCGAAGCATTGCAGCTGTCCGTTTATCTTCCTCCCTTGTAAAAGCTATCGGGATGTTCACAGACGATGCGAAGGACACTATCAACCAAAACATCACCGAGTAACCCGCACGGCTTAATTCAACATGCGCTGAGATTATGCTTACAAGCAGGAAGGAAGTGATACAAAATCCAAGTCCGATCCCGACAGCATATCTTGTGCGCATCTCAATCTTCAAATCCTTTGCGAGCAAAGCCGCTATCTGCTTAGCCCAACTTAACAAGCACTGTTGCATCTTCAATCTCACCTTCATCGCATGATGCCCATGCAACTATTGAGCCTTTGCTGCGCATCTCGGAGACCATGCTTATGACCATTCTCCTACCGACCTCATCCAAATTAGCCATTGGCTCATCAAGCAATAGGAGCAATGGCTCTTTGGCACATGCCATTGCCAACTTGAGACGCTGCCTCGTTCCCGAGGACAGCGAACCGACAAATTCATTGGCAAACCCGTCCAACTTGAACTTCCTTAAGAGATGTTCAAGCTGTGGATGCATCGGCTCACAGTTTAAGCTTTTGTGCACGCTCGCAGCGCGCCATTTATGGCATTCTCTCAGGGAAAGAAAGAGGCTGAGGTTTTCATTGACCGTCAATTCGTCATATGGCTCACAGTCATCAAAGAGAGCCCCAATGAACGGTTGTGCCTCAGTTGGCGATAGTGTTGTCTCACCGATGCTCAATTGCACATTGCCTGCATTTGGTTGAAGCAAACCGCAGAGGCACTTTAAAAGCGTTGTTTTACCGGAGCCGTTTGGACCGACAACTGCAACGCAATCACCGCTGCTGGCTATGAATGTTACACCTTTGAGCACTAAATTGCGCCCGTAGCGTTTGTGCAAGTTTGAGACGGTTAATTGTATCTTTCGCATGCTGTTTCGCCGAACCCAAAGTAAAGTGATGGATAATCAATGCCAATTTGCATTGTGCCGATCGTTGTGCCATTATAGCGACATGGGTATCCCCAAGTGATGATGCGCTTCGGTTCCAATCTTCAACTCATCGCTTTTTGTGGTTCTAAAAGCCCTTTGCAATTTCGGAGAGGGATGATGAGATGGCACGCTATGCCCAAGTCTCTGTTGATACTCAAGCGGTGGCGATTGATAAGCCGCTCATATATGCTATACCCGACGAACTTAAAGGCAAGGTATTCATTGGCACCCCAGTTCTTGTTCCGGTTAAAAGCAATTGGGTTACTGGCTATGTTGTCGGATTGAGCGATGAAGCGGATTTGCCGCTTGAGGCAATTAAGCCAGTAGCGAAGGTGCTGTGGAATCAACCGCTCTTTGATGAGGGGCTTTTAAAGCTCGCCAGATGGATCAGCCAATACTACCATTGTGCACTGTTTGATGCGGTCAGATTGATTGTCCCTCCCGGATGGCAGCAAAGTGTTGAAGAGAGGGTCTGGGTTGAGGACTTGGATTCAGCCGAGCGGTTGATGCGTGAGAGCAAGCGCTCCTCAAGGCGCGCCGAGTTGCTCAAGCGATTAATAGACGCTGGCGAGCCGGTAAAGCTGTCAGAGTTGCGCGGTGAATTTGGTCCATCCATAAGACAAGCACTCAAGCAACTCTGCAAGATGGGCGTGGTTAAGGTCTCGTGCGCCGAGAGAACGCGTATGCCCTCAATGGTGAAACGCCAAGCCGCAAAGATCACCGAGAAAGGTTTGAGTGCTTTGAATGCCACCGAAACTCGTCTAACAGAAAAGCATTGCTCGTTGCTTAAGCGCCTCCGTGAAGCACCGATGCCGGTTACGGTCTCACAGCTTGAAGATGAAGGCTTTACAAGACATACAATTGAAGCGCTTGCTGTCAGGGGGTTTGTTGAGATTGTTGAAGTGGTAGTTCCGCGCGTTGGCGAGCTTGGCCCTGAAGGTTTTGAAATCTCGCCGGAGGGCATGATCCTGACAGACGAGCAGAAGGCTGCCATTGATGAAATCTCGGCGTGTGTTGATAGTGGCAAATTCAATGTCATCGTGCTTCATGGCGTGACAGCGAGTGGCAAGACCGAAGTTTATCTTCGGGCTATACAACGGGTGATTGAGTTTGACGGACAAGCCCTGCTTTTAGTTCCGGAGATAGCTTTGACAGCGCAAGCAGCAGCTATATTCCGCTACAGGCTCGGTGAGCGTGTGGCGATACTTCACAGCGCACTGAGCACCGGGGCAAGATTTGAGGAGTGGATGCGCATCCTGAATGATGAGGTGGATGTTGTTATTGGTCCTCGCTCGGCGATTTTTGCGCCACTTAAAAGGCTTCGGCTCATCATCGTTGATGAGGAGCAGGATGAGTCATACAAGCAGGACATGATGCCCAAATACAATGCGAGGGATGTGGCACTCGTGCGCGCAAAGTGGCACAATGCTGTGGTTGTGCTTGGCAGCGCCACACCGTCGGTTGAAACCTACTACAGGGCGCTCACCGGAAAATATAAACTCGTGCAACTTCGCAAGCGAGTTGAGGACAGACCGTTGCCAGTTGTGCACATCATTGATATGCGGAAGGCTTCGCTAAAGCGCTCAAGATGGTTGAGCGACATCCTCATTGATGCAATTGAGAAGAGGCTCAGGGATGGTGAACAGGTCATTCTTTTCCTCAACAGGAGAGGTTACGCTCCATTTGTCATATGCACTGATTGTGGCTTTGTTGAAACATGTCCGAACTGTGCCGTCTCATTGACGCTGCATAGGTATAACAACATTTTGCTCTGCCATCACTGCAACTATAGCGTTTCAGCCCCTGCGAGATGCAGAACTTGTGGCAGTGAGACGGTTGCAATGACTGGCGCCGGCACAGAGAGGATTGAAAGTGAAGTTATGGCTCTGTTTGCGGATGCCAAAGTGCTGCGTATGGATAGGGACACAACGCAAAGGAGAGGGGCGCATTCGGCAATACTAAGCGCCTTTAGGAAAGGCGAGGCGAACATACTCGTTGGGACTCAGATGGTAACGAAGGGTTTGGACTTCCCAAATGTAACGCTTGTTGGAGTTCTAAATGCAGATGTTGGTCTTAACTTCCCAGATTACAGGGCGTCTGAGAGGGTCTTTCAACTGCTCTCGCAGGTTTCTGGCAGAGCCGGCAGAGGTGAGCGCCCCGGCGAAGTTTACATACAGACCTATAACCCACAGCACTATGCAATAGTTGCCAGCGCCAAACACAGCTACGAGAGTTTCTTCAAGCGGGAATTGATTCAAAGGCGTGAGCCGCCTTACCCGCCATTTACACACCTAATTGATGTTGTTGGGAGCGATGAAAACGAGGGTAAAGCATATGAGGCTACGAAAGCAGCTATGGATGCAGTTAGAGCGGCAATAATTGATAAAGGCGGTAAGGTGACTTTGCTCGGACCAGCACCGTGCCTTGTATCAAAGCTGCGCGGCGAATATCGGTTTCATTTTCTCATGCGCAGCCAAAGCAGAGCCGATTTGATGAGGGTGATGAGCGCAGCGCTTGAGCGCATGGGCAGCGAGCTTAAATCAAAGCTTTCAATTGATGTTGACCCAATGACGATTTACTGAGGGGGTTAAAGAACATGCCGAAGGGCTCATCAAAGTGCTTTGATCGCGACGGCGTTATTAAGCCGACTTCAAAAGCGAGGTCAAAAGCCAGACCGATAAAGCTTCTTGGAGACCCGATATTGCGTGCTCCGGCAAAGCCGGTTGAGAAGTTAACCAAGAGCATAGGTGAGTTGATTGATCAAATGTTTGCGAGCATGGAGGCTGCCAATGGCGTTGGTTTGGCTGCGAATCAAATTGGCGTCCCGAAGAGGATATGCGTTGCAAGGCATGCTGGGCAAACATATGTGCTTATCAATCCGGAGGTCATGTGGGAAAGCGATGAGACCGAGGAGGGTGTCGAGGGTTGCTTGAGTATACCGAATGTCCAAGCCGTTGTTTTGCGCCCTATAAGGCTGCGCGTCATGGCATATGACCGAGATGGCAACAGATTTGAAATTGATGCTGAGGGAATGCTCGCAAGAATTCTGCAGCATGAACTTGATCACCTTGATGGTAAGCTGATCATTGACAGGGCGGTTGAGGGCAGCTTGCACTGGGTATTGACCCAAGTTGATGACGAAGGAAATGAGAGGGTAGTGACAATCCCAACAACACCGGAGGAGGTTGAAAGGGTATTTACTGAGGCGGTGAGTTCCAAGATGCCCGGGCATGACGGGTAATTGGTGCGAGGGGTTAAGAGCGAAGGAAGGGATTTGTAAGCGGCTTGCTTTGTGAGCGTTAAGCCGTTGACGACTAAATCCATTTAATGGTGCTTGCTGTTTAATGTTTTCTCTCCGCCAACCATCTCCAAATTGGTTGAACGAGAGAGGTGAAATGCATGCGCGTCGTCTTCATGGGCACGCCGCATTTCTCTCTCCCAACCATGAAAGCACTATACGATGCGGGGCACGATTTGGCGCTCGTTGTGACGGCGCCCGATAAGCCAGCTGGCAGAGGGCACAAACTTCAACAACCGCCGGTCAAGCAACTCGCCATTAGCTTAGGTTTGAATGTTTTCCAACCGGAAGATGTGAATGAGACGGGTTCAATTCAGCGAATAAGGGATGTCAAACCAGATGTCATCGTTGTAGTGGCGTTTGGTCAAATACTCAGTTCTGAGTGCCTCTCAATTCCGCCGCTTGGGTGCATCAATTTACACGCCTCACTTCTACCTAAGTATCGTGGTGCTGCACC
The DNA here is from genome assembly GCA_025062195.1 of Armatimonadota bacterium. Lineage (GTDB taxonomy): Bacteria > Armatimonadota > Fervidibacteria > Fervidibacterales > Thermosaccharophagaceae > Thermosaccharophagus. The sequence goes on along the minus strand of JANXAS010000042.1, from coordinate 9,936 downwards.
GATACAACATGCCTTGCTCAATGGCGATAGGGTTACGGGAGTCACTACAATGTTCATGGTTGAGCGAATGGATGCTGGTGATATCATCCTTCAAGAGGAGGTTGAGATCAGTGACGATGATACGGCAGGGACGCTTTCAGAGAAGCTATCTCATGTTGGAGCTAAGTTGATGGTCAAGACATTGGAACTGCTCTCAATGGGCAAGGCGCCGAGGATACCTCAAGATGATTCAAAGGCGACTTATGCCCCGAAGGTTACGAGAGATATGGCAAGGATAGATTGGTCAAAAGATGCGGAGGTGGTGCGCAATCAAGTGCGCGCATTCAACCCCCATCCGGGCGCTTGGACAACTTGGAGCGGTTATGTGGTTAAAATTTGGATGGCGAAGGTTAGCAAGGAATTTGGAACGGTTGAAAACTTTTATCCCGGACAGGTGGTAAGCTCAGAGGGTGGTTTAGTTGTTGCAACGGGCAATGGTCTTCTTGAAATTTTGGAGTTGCAACTTGAAGGGCGTTCAAGGCTCAGCGCTGCCGAGTGGGTGAGGGGGACAAGAATAAAAGTCGGTGATGTGTTTGGAGGGTAATGCCGCTTTGTCACTCACAAGCCGGCATGTTGCGAGTGAGGCGGGATAAGATGAGCGCTCAAGAGGACAAGATAGAGGAGTTGCTTGACCTCGCGGATGCAGCACGGATTGATGGCAAATATGACGAGGCAGTTCAACTTTATGAGCGTGTGCTTGAGAGCGACCCTAACAGCTTGAGGGCGCATATTGGACTTGGTCTCATCTACAGCTTTGGGTATAAAGGTATGTTCATGGAGGCATGCCACGAACTTGAAAAGGCAATTCAGCTTTCCCCAAACGAGCCGCAGCTTTGGGTATGGCTCGGCAAGGCTTATCAACAAGTTGCATGGCTTGAAGATGATCGCGAAATGTTGCTAAAGAGCAAATGGGCATTTGAGCGGGCGCTTGAGATAGACCCGAACAACGAAGAAGCCATAAAGCAACTGCGCTACTTAAAGGAGTTTGGGTTATGAGCCGGATGAAGAATTCAAACCCCAAAGCCTTTGGTGCACCATCACGCAAGGTGCATTGTGCCGATATAACACATTGTCCCGCCTCTCACTACCTTACCTGCCAAGCATACTTTGAGGGCAAACTTTGTTTTGAGGTTGTTGGAAAGCCATGCTGCAAACGAAACGACCCAAGGAGATGCTTAAAGTGTTGGGTGTTCATTGAATACCACTTGCGCAGCGGACTGCCATTGCCTAATGCGGGCAAGGAAGAACAGCCCCGTTGATGAGGTGGTTCGCAGAATGAGAGCACCCCAAAGGAATGTTGAGCAGTTGCTCAGCGCAATAAGGGCTCAAAATTGGTATGGTGGCCAAATTGTGCATTTCGCTGTGCAGCGCGAGCGTGCAGCTGAGTATGGCGAGCTAAAAGCATCGTTGCATGAAGCCCTTGTTGAGGCTTTGAATGAATTGGGCATAGCGAAACTCTATCGGCATCAGGTTGAAGCTATAGATGCGATCATGAACAGCGAGAATGTTGTCATAGCCACAGGGCCGGCAAGTGGCAAAACTCTCTGTTATCATCTGCCGACGCTGCAGATGCTATTCACGGATGCCAATGGTAAAGCCCTTTACATCTACCCGACAAAGGCTCTTGCTCAAGATCAACTTCGTTCCTTCAATGAGTTGCTCTCAAGATGCAAAGTCAGGTTGCCGGCGCGCCCATTCACATACGATGGCGACACACCAGCAACAACGAGGCGGAAGGCGAGAAACGAAGGGAATGTAATTTTTACCAACCCGGATATGCTGCACAGCGGCATATTGCCATCGCACGAGCGGTGGGGTGGCTTCTTTTCAAACTTGAGGATTGTTGTGCTTGATGAGTTGCACACATACAGGGGTGTCTTTGGGAGTCATGTTGCGAATGTCATTCGCCGCTTAAAACGAATATGCGCCCATTACGGATGCAAGCCAGTTTTCGTATGTGCCTCCGCAACTATAGCCAACCCTAAGGAACACGCCGAGAGGCTACTTGGCGAGCCAGTCAAGTTAATCAGCGAGGATGCCTCACCATGCGGGCGCAAGGCTTTCGTTTTTTGGAATCCATCATCAATTCCTTCCCATCCACATGAGAGGAGGAGCGCCAATCAGGAGGCGGCAATGCTCATCTCAATGCTCGTTGAATATGGTTGGCACACGATTGCCTTTACGAGAACAAGGAATGCAATGGAGTTGACGCTGAGGCATGCGCAGGATGTGCTTATGCAGCGCAGGAGCAAGCTTGCCGGCTCAATCAGGGGCTATAGGGCTGGCTACCTGCCAGAGGAGAGGCGTGAAATTGAACGGGAGCTATTTAGTGGTCAGTTGATGGGCGTTGTGGCGACGAGCGCGCTTGAGCTTGGAATTGATGTTGGTGAACTTGATGCATGTGTTCTCATCGGCTATCCCGGAACTATCGCAAGCTTCTTGCAGCGTTCCGGCAGAGTGGGCAGAGGCGGTGATGAAGCCGTTGTCTTTTTCGTTGCTCACAACACGCCGATTGACCAATACTTGATGCATCATCCGGAGTATATTTTTGAGCGTCCGCCAGAACATGCCCTCATTGACCCGGATAACCCGCACATCATTCTTTCGCATCTTAGGTGCGCAGCCTCGGAGCTGCCAATGGGTTTGGAGGAACTTATGCAGTTTGGTGAGTATGCTCCGGCGGTCGCTTCGTTGCTTGAGGAGTATGGCGAGTTGAAACGTTTCAGCGGGCGTTGGTATTGGCATGGGAGGGGCTTCCCCGCCGCTGATGTTGACCTGCGCAACATCGGTGAGAACACATTCACCATCGTTGATGTTGGCAATCAGCCACCGAGGACGATTGGCACGCTTGATGAGTATAGCGCTTTTAAGCTTGTCCACCCGCAAGCCATTTACATGCATGAGGGCGAAACCTACTTCGTTGAATCTTTGGATTTGGATAAGCGCGTGGCGAGCGTCAGGCAAGTGGATGTTGATTACTTCACATGCTCAATCTCTGAGGTTCGCATAAGGGTTCAATCAAGCGAGTTGCAGAAGCGTTGGCGTATATCAGAAATGCATTGCGGCAGGGTGACGGTTACTGATACCGTTTTCATGTTTCGCAAGGTGAAGATGCACACATGGGAGTCAATCGGCTACGGGAGGGTTTACATGCCGCCAGTTGAAGTTGAGACGCACGCTGCGTGGCTTATACCGCCAAAGGAAGCATTGCAACTAATTAGAAGTTATGGTCGCAACCCGTCGGAAGCTATTCTTGCAGTGGCTAATGTTGTGGCGCATGTTGTGCCGCTATTTGTCATGTCAGACCCATCAGATGTTGGCACTGTAGTTGACTCCTCAAACACTGGCATCCCAACGCTGTTCATTTACGATGCTCATCCGGGGGGCGTCGGCATTGCTCAAAAGGTTTATGAGGTGATTGAAGAGATACTGAAGGCTGCGAATGAACTGATAACCAACTGCAAATGCGAAGATGGTTGTCCAGCATGTGTTGGTGCTCCGGGATGGTATGCTCGTCTGCCACAGTTCATTGATGGGGCTGAGTTGATACCGGACAAGGAGGCAGCAAGAGCGCTGCTGCACGAACTTCTCGAGCTTGAACCATACATTCCGAGGGCAAGGAAGATTGCGTTAAAGGGTGGCGAGGAGGGTGATTTGGGCGAGGTCGGCGGAATTGATGGCGAGATAGAATTGAAGCCCCTTCCGGAAGGGGTAGAGATAGAGCTACGCCAAAAGATTGAAAAGTTGCGCCGAAGGAGAGACAGCCTAAGGTAGCGCTTTCACTTCAACATCATCCACCCAAACATCTCCATCGGTTGCTACAATGCGCAGATATGCCCGCTTTGCATCCTCTGGCGCTTTGAATGTTATCTCAAGCGTGCGCCAGCTGTCTGAGAGCTTTACAGCTTCTTTCATGGTATCTCTGTGTTGCTTGGATTGGGTTAGCGGCGCTGGATATGATTGCCACCAGAGCATTTCAATTGATATGCTGCCTTTGCCACACGATAGCAACCGAATGCGATACATTGCCTTTGGCTCCACATCAAATGCTCGCGAGTGCAAGAACGCTTTTCCCTTCTCCGAGAGCGAGAACTTGAAAGAGAGCTTACCTGTTACGGCTTTGCCCTCGTCGCAATAGCCTTCAGCGGGCAGAGCGATGATGTAAAATTGCCATCCTTCAGGGATTGGTTTCCTTGCAGTGCTGACTCTCTTTACCGCCTCAAATGAGTGATTGACTACAAGGTTTGTTGGCTTATCGGCAGCGCCTGATATTAGTTGGCTCAAAATCATCGCCAGTGTTAGGCACCCACCATGAATGACGAGCACGGTGATGATGTTTCTAACTTTCATGCTGCTCACCGCCAGCCCGGTATATTGCTTAAGCACCACTTATTGCGCGGCGCAACTCGCCAGAGTATTGGTAGAACTCCTCCAAGCTCATTTTTCGCAGGAACAAAATGCCCCTTGTTGCACGGATAAGTGGTGCTGTGTGGAAGTAGAAAAACTCCCGCCCAAGACATGTTTTGATGGCACGATACTGCTCCACCTGAATTAGCTGTGCTAACTCTGAGAACGGTCCTTCGTATTCATAGCTTGGGAAAGATGCTTCCCATTGTGAGGCGAAGGCGTTCTTGAAAGAGTTCTGGAGTATGGCGAACATGTTTAGCGAGACGGGCACAAATATGTCTGCTTCCGATGGATGAAAGCGAGTCCATACATTCCTGTAGCCAATAACTTGCAGGTCACGGCGTCCATCCTCACGCTCATACATCTTCAATGCCTCTGCTATTATTTGCATGACTTTGTAATGCGCATCTGGGCCAGCTGCTTCTGGGTCAAGCGCTACCGTGACGATGTCGGGTTTCACTCTTTGTATGAGTTCCAATACTGGTATAACATCTCGCTCCACAACTGGTTCCTCACTGAATATATCACCTGTGTAGAAGCCGAGACGAAGATGATGCACGAATGTGCAATCAAAACCGAAGTAACCCCACATGCATTCCGACTCCCATTCCCTGACCATGCCTTTTATGCGCTGTATGTGTGGCAGATCTTTTCTCCCGGGATACTGGGTTTTGAAGTAGTGGATCAGCTCATCAACGCGGTTGCGCAGGCTGTTTAAATTCTCTTCCTCAAAGACCTCAATCAGGATGCGCAATATGCGCCTTGCTTCGCCCTCATCCTTCATGAATTCATCTCCTGAGGCAACCCCATCAAGGAACTGCCACACATCCCTATTTCGTCCGACTGTGTTATCCGGTCGGAAATAACCCTCAGCGTGCATCCCATCAAAGTGACCGGCGCTGAGAAAGCGCTTGAGCTTCTCCATAAGCTTGAGCATATGTGAGTTGGTCACAGATGTGAATCCCGAAGTCATGTAAGCGAAATGGTGTTTGTTTGATGGTTCTCTGACATGCCTGACAATGAAGGCGAGGTAGCCAAGTTCAATATCGTCATGGTGTGGTGCGGTGTGCAGGAAAGTCACACCGCGCATGACTTGCATACCATCTTCAATTTTGCGCTTCATGTTTTTTTCGGTATGCCTTAACAACTCGCGAACCTCGTCATCGCTTCGTTCAACAAAGGTTAGAGAGGCAAACCGGTCGCTCTCAATCTCTTTGAGCGTGAGGTCGGTTATGCGCTTCCTTAGCTTGATGGCTAAGTCAATTAAGAGTTGTTCACAGATGTGCTCCGGTAGCTTGCCCATCCGTTTGAGCTTGTTGATTTGTCGTTCGGTGAGCAACTTTGCAGCACCAGTTGTGATGTAAAAGCGCGCATTCGGGAGCTTGTGCAGAGCTGTTGCTGGGACATTGATTGATGGCTCACTTTCAATTGCGTCCCTTACAACCTTAGCCTTCACATCACCTGCAGCGATTATGATGGCTACACAGTTTGGGTTGTGTGTTATGGTCGCCAAACCTATCGTGATGACAGCTCTTCTTTTTGCTACCTCAATTCCACCAAGGTCAACTGCGGCTGCAGCTTGCGTTTCATAATTCGTCACCGTAAGGCGAGTGGTTGAGTGATGTGATGAGCCTGCAATATTGAACGCTATATGACCATCAGGACCAATTCCACCGAGGAAGAAACCGATGCCGCCCATTCCCCTTATCTTAGCCTCGTATTCTTCGCACCATTGGTCAACCCTCTCAATAATTTCCTTTTGAAGCCGTTCAAGGTTTGTTTTTGGTCTTCGGTAACGAAGTGATAAGTCAACGGCATAGTCAGGGAATATGTCCTCAAGTTTAAATCCGTGTGGCATTCCGATGCGCGTGCAATCAATCAGCATTGCCTTCTTTGGGTCAAGCCCAAACCCATCAATGTAAAAGCGCCTGACATAGTAGTTGAAGCTGTTGTGGTGTGTTGGTTCAATCGGATAAAATTCATCAATCTGCACGAAGTGAAGGCTTCCAATATCCGGGCGAATTGATGGGTCAACTCCATGCGCTTCAAGGTCGTAAGCCACTTGAGCATCATCCCAATTTCGGATATAATGTTGCACCCACTTGATGAAGTATTCTGGAGTTTTACCTGTGGGTAGGGCAATCACTCCGCCGGGATTTTGCTGCACCCACTCTATGAAGCGCAGTGCTGTGAGCTTGCCGAGCATTGGAAAGTTGTCAACAACTATGACTCCGATTTTCTCTGTCGGTGGATACATTAACTCCTCGCCGGTGCGCTCAAGCATTATCTGTTCAACTCGTGATAAGGTCACAGCAACGCTCATCTTTAATTCACCCCGATGTTTGCGGATGCTTTTCTCAACATTATGATGCTTCGGTGTTGTCCAACTTGCAATGATGTTGCAATTTATGGCTCGCTAAATGTGCGAGAAGCTTAAGCAACCCTGTTTAAGATATGCCGTCTAAGGGGTTAATGAAGGTGGATTTAGTGCTGCGATATTGCAGCGTTAGTAGTGTTTGGGATGAATCTGCTAATGTTGGGTTGGCATAAGCATTTGGTGATGGAAAAATCTGAGAGTATCAAGCGGACTGTTTCCATCTTGCTTTTATTGCTCCCACTGCTTCAGCAGATGTATTAACTGCACCTGATGACCGACCAAAGATGATGTAGGTATTCAAGGGTGCTTATTAGCGAAAATATCAGTGCATATCTATGACCGAATGTGGTGCAAGATAAATGATAATGATGTCGTAGTGAACTTGAACAAGCAGAGCTGTTGTGAGGTGAGTTTAGCTGTGAGCTATTATGCCGGTGTTGATGTTGGTTCAGTATCATGCAAGGCAGCAATAGTGGATGCATCAAAGCAATTATTAGCGAGTGCTATTGTTCCCACAGGTGCTTACTGTCGTGAGGCTGCGTTACAAGCTCTTTCGGCAGCTATTGAAAGGGCAAGGGTTAATCCAAACGATTTGGCTGTAGTCGTGGCTACAGGCTACGGTCGTGATAATGTTGAATGTCGCGCATTTTCGGTAACCGAAATAACATGCCATGCAGTTGGCGCTATTCATCTTTTTCCCAAAACACGCCTCGTGATAGATGTTGGTGGACAGGATTGCAAAGCGATTCGTGTTGATGAGCGAGGAACTGTTATTGACTTCGTAATGAACGATAAATGCGCTGCCGGGACGGGGCGATTCTTTGAAGTCATGGCGAAAGCTTTGGGGATTGAGCTGGAGGATTTTGGAGAGATATCGTTAAAGGCATCAAAGCAGATCAAATTGAGCAGCGTTTGCACTGTTTTTGCTGAAAGTGAGGTTATATCGTTGATTGCAAGGGGTGAAAGGGTGGAAAATATTTTGCTTGGTTTGTGCTTGTCTGCAGCGGAGAGGGTAAAAAAGTTGGCACAAAAGGTGGGGATAATTGAGGAGGTTACAATAACGGGTGGAGTGGCAAGAAATATTGGGTTCATTGAGGCTCTATCAAAGTTGCTTGGGGTTAGGATGAACATCCCTGAAGAACCACAGATTGTAGGTGCCATCGGCGCAGCATTAATTGCTTTAGAAAAATCGGAGTGGATGTAACAAGCTCAAAATAGGGGTGTGTTTTCAATGGGGGCAATTGCTTATTTTGAGGAAATCGTTACAACGGACAAAAGAATACAGGAGCTAAAGGAATCGTCTCAAACTGTTGTGGGAATTTTTTGCAATTTTGTCCCAGAGGAGGTAATTTATGGGCTTTCGGCTATCCCAGTGCGTCTTTGTTCTGGTGACATTGAATTGGCAAGAGTTGGCGAGGAAGTTTTCCCAAGGGATGTTTGTTCCCTTGTTAAGGCATCCGTTGGGATGGCAGTGAGCAATAATCCATTATTTGAGCTTGTGGATTTGGTTGTCATCCCAACCCCATGTGATGCAAAGAAGAAATTGTGCAGCATACTCAGTTCATATAAGCAGGTTCATGTGCTTCAATTACCGCCAAGCAAGCATGAGATTGAAGCGCAACTTTTCTGGATAGAGCAGGTATGGAAACTTAAGAGCGAACTTGAGAGGCTGACTGGGAAGAAGTTGTCCAAGAATGGGTTAAAAGATGCAATATTGTTGCTGAACAGCCGTAACCAAGCCTTCATGCGCCTGCTTGAAATCAGGAAACTTATACCGCCAGTTATTTCGGGAAAAGAGGCACTTATGGTCACAATAGCCTCATTTTATGACGATGTGGAACGCTGGATAAAGATGGTGCACCTACTCTGTGAAGAACTTGAAGCAAAGTATAACCATAACCAATTCATCTGCGATAATTCTGCTCCAAGAGTGCTTATCATAGGTGCTCCGTTAATATATCCAAACCTCAAACTCATGGACATTGTGGAGTCTAACAGGGCAATAGTGGTAATTGACGATTTGTGCTCAGGGACGCAAAGGCTGTATCAACCAGTTATAGTCAAAGAATGGTCAATGAAGGAAATGATTAGGGCAATTGCCGAAAGGACGCTTTTGCCGTCAATGTGCCCATGTTTTGTTGAAAATTACGATAGGATAAACAGGGTGCACCAGTTGGTTGAAGAGTTTCAAATTGACGGCGTTATTTATCACAATCTGCGCATATGCCCTTTGTTTGACATTGAATCGGCTTTAATATACAATGAACTGAAACGAAGGAACATACCATGTCTTGTCCTTTCAACCGATTACACTTATGAGGACACTCAGCAAATTCGCAACCGAGTTGAGGCATTTTTTGAGATGATTTTGAGCAGGATTGCAGGGTCTAAGAGGTCAGGTTACACCATCCAAAAATTAAAGTAACATCCAGCCCGTATAGCGTCATAGCCTTGTCCATGACGATAACAAATGGCGATGCTGCTTAAAATTTTTGAGTGCCATAAAACGTTATCCAACTTTATTGGGCTTAATCGTAGGGCAAGCCCGCTGGTGTGCCGATTTTTGAACAGGCTTTTCCTGTCTTTACATGACACGCAAATTTTTAGCTCGGCAGTAGCCTTGCCCTACAAATTTTCCGTCACGATTTCTTCTCATCATTATCGGTCAGGCAGAAGCCAGATCCTACAATCATCTATGGTTCTCAAAGCATCGCTTCAAGTAAATGACTGCTAAAGGTGGCAAAGTTAACCGAACCGAATAAGGTCGGTTCTGCCAAGGCAAATCCTCCACAATAATGTTCATCCCTTGTTCCTTGCTCCTCGTTCCACCATAGCGTTGCCAATCCGTGTTAAGCACTTCACGCCAAACTCCTTTAAGTGGGACACCAATGCGGTAGCCATGCCGAACCACTGGAGTGAAGTTACAAACTATGACGATGCAATCTCGCCAGTCCTTTGCCCATCGAACGAATGAGATTACCGAATTATCAGCGTCGGTAGAATCAATCCATTCAAAGCCTCTGTGGTCGCAGTCCCATTCGTGCAGTGCAGGTTCGTTTCGGTAAAGCCAATTCAAATCACGAACAAGCCTTTGGATTCCTTGATGGCTCTCC
>JANXAS010000041.1 GCA_025062195.1 Armatimonadota bacterium | reverse complement strand
ACACTTCTTCAGAGATTGAGTCCGGACGAAATGCGCATCATACCAATTCAAGTGATGCGCAGGTTGAATGCGCCAATGAACACAAGCATGGGTCGCCTGTTTGATGTAGTTTCGGCGCTGCTCGGCATATGTGATGTAGCTACCTATGAGGGGCAAGCTGCAGTTGAGCTTGAGATGGCTGCCACGAGTGCGTGGGATAAGCGCGTGGCGCCGCTGCGTTACGGCATTTATTGGGAGAACGAGAAACTCGTCATTGACCACCGTCCAACGCTTTTACACTTGATTGAGTTGCTTTCAAGTTGCGAGGATATTAGGCTGATTGCAGCAAGCTTTCATCGCACAGTTGTGGAAATGATTTCAAGCGGGTGTGAGCAACTCCGTTCGCTGACCGGTGTAAACAAAGTTGTGCTTACCGGTGGTGTTTTTCAAAACCGCCTTCTCCTTGAAGGGGCAGTTGAGAGGTTAAGTGAAATTGGATTTGATGTCTTATGGCACCGGCAAGTCCCGCCAAATGATGGCGGTATAGCTCTTGGTCAAATGGCAGCTTTAGCATTCGCTGACATCTCCATGTTAGTGAAATACACCGACAAATTAAGAGTGAGCACCTTCGCCGCGGATATAACTCACGCGTAGAAGGGGGCATGTGAGCGTGTTTGTGGCGCGCTACGACAGGCAGATGCGCATAGACGGTTGGGGTGTTGAAGGACAGCGCAAATTGCGTGAAGCGAGCGTAGCTATAGTGGGCATTGGGGGGTTGGGCTGCCCAGTTGCATTGTATTTGACCGCAGCTGGTATTGGGCGATTGAAATTGATTGATGCTGATGTAGTTGATGAGAGCAACCTTAATCGCCAAGTGCTTCATTGGACAAGCGATATTGGTCGCCCAAAGCCTGAGTCGGCGAGGGAGAAGTTGCAGCAACTCAATTCGGATGTTGAGATCAACATAGCTTGTGATCGTCTGACAGATGAGAATGCGGATGTGGTGCTTGGAGATGTGGATGTGATTGTTGACGCTTTGGACAACTTCCCGACAAGGTTCGTCGTGAACTCGTATGCGGTTCGCTCCGGCAAGCCGTTGTTCCATGGTGCGGTCTGGGGACTTGAGGGGCGCGCAACCACAATCCTTCCGGGACAGACTGCATGTCTGAGTTGCATCTTCAAGGCATCACCGCCGGCTGAAGTTTTCCCAGTTGTCGGAACGACTCCGGGAATTGTAGCCATGATTCAGGCGACAGAGGTGATCAAGTATTTCACTGGCATAGGACAATTGCTGCTAAACCGCTATCTCATTTATGATGGTGAGGCGATGTCATTTCACATTGTCAGATTGAAGCGTGACCCAAACTGCCCTGTGTGCGGCTTTTCCGGACGGTGAGAGGCGTGCCTGCGATTGGTGACATTGTAGTGGCTATAGTGAGGGCTATGTGCGAGGGATTCAAGCTCGCTATTGTGCTCCTATTTCTCGGCATCGTTATGAGCGCTGTTGTTGGCAAGTTGCTTGAGGGTGAATTTTCCCCGGTTGAAGGCATCGTATTGATATTGCTCCCGTTAACCAGCCTTACGCTCGCCATAACTCACTGGCGCAACATATTGATGGTCATTCTGAGTTGTGGCTTGTGCTTTGGTGTAGTTGTGTTGTGGGCATTGCACCGAATTAGTGAGGAACGCATTAGAAGGCATCTGCTGAAGCAAGAGATTGAGCGATACAAGGCGACCATAAGGCGCGACCCGAAAAATGCAGCTGCTCATTCAATGCTCGGCGATGTATACCTCAAGATGAAGCGCTACGACGAAGCTATAAAGGAGTTTGAGGAGGCTTTAAAGCTTGATCCGATGAGTCAAAGTGACCGATATAAACTTAAGTTGGCCACAGAGAAGAAGCGAGAGGCTGAATTGAAAGGTGTCACGTGTCCGCGCTGTCATGAAATCAACTCGCGCATAAGAGCGAGATGCCAGCAGTGCGACTATGAACTCAACCGCCCGATCTTCATTGATTTTGTTGCGTGGCTCATTGACCCGCAATCGCTCAAGCGTGTTGTTATCACTGGAGCTATCGCAATCTTTCCTTTGACACTTACCCTCTTCGTCGTTTCGCTATTGCCGTCAGTATTTAGGGCAGCGTTTTGGCTGTGCGTCCTCGCTGGGTTCGTGATCTGGTTAAGGCGCTCCATACTTTAATTTGCTGTCACCTTGCGACTCGATTTGACTGACCTGAGTCATATCGTCATAATTGGGAATTGAATGTTTGATCCACTGCATCATGAAACGCTCGGAGGTGAAACGGAATGAGCCGCAGCAACTGGGCGCTGCATCGGCTGGTGGGAAGGAGGGAAGCATTCACTTTGGTTGAGCTGCTTGTGGTGATAGCCATAATTGCGGTGTTGGCTGCTATTCTTTTCCCAGTGTTCGCGAAGGCGAGGGAAAAGGCTAAGCAGTCAGCTTGCCTTAACAACCTAAAGCAGATAGATGGTTCATTTCGGATGTATATCCAGGACAATGATGAGCGCTTCCCATTGGGCGTAGTCATTGCTCCGGGCTACATTGGCAGAGTAACTGGCAACTCTGGTGTGCTTTGGACTTGGGATATACTTGAACCATATCTGAGAAGTGAGCAAGTTTTCCAATGCCCGTCAAAGGATTATAGGACAAATCCATCGCCCATACGGTTCGGTTATGGCTATCACTACCGCCTCTTCGTCCAAGCTATAGGTGCAAGGCGTGGCGACTATAGCAACGTTTTCGTTTGGGATGAAGACCCAATTCAGATGGCGGAGCTAAGGGAGCCGGCTACAACTGTTTACCTTTGCGACACCGGCAATATTTCAAACCCAGCATGGCCGCCGCAAAAGTGGTCTGATGATGCTGGGACGGACTTTCGCGTTTTCTTCCCATATGTGTGTGCTGATTCAGCGTGCGCCACTTACATAACCGATCCAAACTATGGCGATAACACTGTGCGCCGTTGGGTGCCCGCCCCAAGGCATATGGAGGGAGTCAATGTTGTTTTCGCTGATGGGCATGTGAAATGGGTGAAGATGACGGAGTTAGTGGGCTTTCGTCCCGGCGACCCACGCTGCCTGTATGATAACACGCCGTAATCCCTCACCAAATCTGAGAAAGCGACAGCATAAAAGAGTATGCACCCTGCTGTATGCCGGAGCGTTGAATGCGCTCGTTCGTGTTGTAATGACCGGATAGCGACAGACGCCTTTGCTCTGAAAGTTTCCAGGTATATGAGAGGGTATAAATCAAGCCCTCTAACTCACTCCCAGATCGCTTCTCAGAGGCATGCCTTATTGAGAACTGTAGTTTACCATTTCGTCCCGTCTTGCCCTGAAGCGATGCGAACAGATCTTTTCTCTCCGGGGAGTTCGCATTATGGTATGGGCGAAGCCTTTCGGCACCTATTTCTAACATCCAATCGCTTGCAATCGGCATACTTAGAGTGACCGTCGCCCAATCCATCAAACTTAGCTGATTTAACTTTTGTCCGGATGGCAGGGTAGGGAATGGGCTCATCAAGCCCCTTGAAAACCAATTCTCCTTAGTCCATCTCGCCATCCAGTTTTGCGGCATGTTGGAGAAACGATAAAGCTCAAGCTTTGCCCTCCCAATGAGCAATTGAACGACAAGTTCTCGCATCGGAAAACGACCAACTTGCTGCGCTTGGTTTAGTGCATAGCCGATCACAAATCGCAAATTCCTTTGCCCGCAAACGCTCACGCGAGCCAACGGTGTATAAGTTGTCTTTCCAGATGGATGGCGAACTCGCTCATAACCAACATGAACCTGCGGCAGTGCACCCGATTTTGGCACCGCAGCAATGTAAACTCGCTGTTGCTCCCCTTCATTGCCGTGCTCGTCGCTTGTCCTCGCTATTTCAGTTCCTATGTGCATCTCCTTTGTAACGGGTTGCACAAGCGTCAATGATTCCGTCTGTTCGGAAGTGTCAGCTGTATCCTTGTTCACCGAGGACACTTTGATAACGGTTTCATTTGCATTTGGGTTTTTGCTCATCACAGCGAGCGAACTTTCTTTGAGTTTTTCATCACCCTGTTCAACCGAAGAGAGATTTACGATCACATCCAGACGCTCCGAAATGGGGTGTTGCACCTGCAGTTGGTCTATTCTGCGTTCAAGACCCTGTGGCGATGGCTCCTCAGCTGTGCGATAACACAGTTTAAGCTGTGCTAACTTGAGAGCGCATTCACTGGATTCAAATGTTCCATTTGGGGTTGGTTTGCGCTCCCAACTTGCAGCCAGTGAGGCATCGCTTGAAAAGCATGATTGCAAACTCATCTTTGCGTGGGTTCCATCATTTCCCCTATCAGGATGCTCATCCGTGTGGACAACGCTGAGTTGCAACTTCGTTTGTAACTTTGGGTTTGTAGTCAGTGAAAGCGCAGTTCTTGTGAGCAAATGAGTGGTGCCGTTCTCCGGCTCTATTTTTTGCCCGGAGTGGGCAAGGGTTAAATTATGCCCGTCCAAATCCGCTCTCCTACTTAAGCTCCATTGGGTCAACTTGACCTGTGATGTGTTACCGTTTGCTGACTCCGTCTCAGTTTCACCAAACGCAAACGAGATATCAGTGTGCCTATCGGGTTTCAATGAAAGTTCTGTCATGCTTGTCTTGCAGGATTTGGTATTCGTGTTTGCACCGTGAAGTGCCTCAAGTTCCGTGACAGTGTGCGTTAGCCTGAGCGCCCTTGAAGGTGTCCACGAAAATTGCGTTACAGTTTGCTTGCGTCCGGTCAAGCTCGCCAACGCTTCTTTTCCAAAGGGCTTTAACGACTGCTGATTAAAGCTTGCATCAACCCTGTCAGTTCTCCTCATCGCCATCAATTTCCCGCCAGCTAAGCTCAATACAGTTACAGTTTGTGACAGCTCTCCAGAGCCATTTGAAATTCGCAAACCCTCATGGTGCACCCGTGCATCCTTTGAGGGTTCCCACACAAACAGGCGTTCGCTCTGGCGCATGCTTGAGAATGGTTGTAAGGTTGCCACTTTCATCGGTGTGCCAAGCACCGTAAACTCTTTCCCGAGCGATTCAAACTCGGAAGCCAATGCTGCAACCTCTTCGGCGGCGGTCTGAGCTCCAATGGCTGAACCACGCTCAATCCTTGTTTCACCGATGTGCAACTTGATGCCATTTCCACGCACCCAAATGCTTTGCCTTTCAACCTCCCCACTGCCTGACATGGAACGCCAGTTACCGCTCAAGTTGAATGCGCCAAGTTTGCTGTCAAGCGACAGCAATGTGAACTCGTGTCCTTTAAGGGCATCAATTGTTCTTAATAGCGGCGCAACCGAGTTAAGTGCATTGACCCATGCACCACTCGCCGTAAGCAAGTCCTTATCGGCTTTTGCTCGCTCAAATTGCAGGTTGAATTGCTTTGAGCGATGCTCAATACGAAACCTCAAAAGCGAGCCACGCTGCTGAAGCGTCATCGGGAAAGCCAGCGAATTGTCCCCAGTAATCGTTGCAGGGATTAATTGAATCCCGTGCCCCCACTGCCTACGGAGTGAGAGTGAGGTGGTATCCAATTTAGAGCCAATAAGCGTTTGCTGAGTCGGCGCCGGACGAATTTCTGCACTGTTAAGCAGTGTCATTGAGATAGTCGTGTTGTTTCCGAGGCCAGCACTGATATGTGTCCCTTGAACCAAACTTCCAGGGAGAAGTTTTGTGCCGTTCCATCTCGGCTCAAGGTTATCCTGAAATGTAGCCAGCTTTGATTGGCGTCCAAAATGCTGCATGCTGGAGCCACTGATACGGCGCTGGACAAATGGCTCCTCTACAAATGACTCGCTCATTTTGTCGCTGAATGCTAATCCAGTGAAAACACTCGTCCATACAAACATAGTTACCATTGCCATCATGCTTCTTGTGAGGCTCATCGTGTTTCACCACGCAGCTCGGCAAGGCTGTGAGTGATTACCACTGTATGCCGAGCCTAAATAATTTGAGGTAGAGCAGGCGGTTTTGGTTTGCACCCATGAAGATGTCGTTGGAGCGGGATTGCTCAACAATGGTTTGGTAGCCAAGCATCCTTTCCCTCAATCTTTCAAGTTCTTCAATTTCGGGGCGAGGCTGAAATGCAGCCCCGCTTAGCATTCTCCATTGCTGTCCTGAAGCTTCGCCCAATTTTTTTAGCTCATGTTCGCTTGGAATTCGTCTGTGCCGCAAAAACTCTCTCAGACCACCATGCATATAGAGTTCATCATCCGTATGCTCGCCTGTTGCTATACCCATGCCATATATCGGAAAGCTCTTTTGCGGGCTCACTGCTTGCGATCGTTGTGTGATAACCTTGTGGTGCTCACCGAGTTGACTTTCCGGTGCAACCATAGCAATCATAAATTGATGACTTTCAAGGCTTGGCGTTTCTCTAAGCATTACATCTTCCCACCGGGCAGCAAGCATCTGTGTTGTCGGCAACTCTTCAGGGCGCGTTGTTGGTTCGGCAGGCTTATAGGGGCGAGTTACACTCACCACCACAGAAATGCCTTCCCTCTTTATTTCAGCAGCTGCTGGTTTGCCCAACTTTGCTCCGACTGGCTTTATACTTTCACCCATTGATGTCCGTGCAGCGGGCGCAACTGAAACTAATGCTGTGCTCTTTCTGCCCATTACTCCCGCTCGGCTTCTCGGCGAGATTACGGATTTGGGGCGTTCGGGCACACTCGCCATTTGTGGCAGCTTAAATGATGGGGCAACTGAGCGTGTAGAGGGCACTTGCCTCTCATGAGCCGTCGCGCCATGAACACCTTTAATGCCTCTGTGTGAGTCAGTCGGCATCCCTTGTATGCGGTGCGCTACTATTCGTGGTTGCTCGCTCCGCTGCCACATCAGTGATGCGAGGAACGCTATTGCTACAGCCCCAACAACTAATACCCCAATGGCAAATCGCCACAACACCCTTTCAGCACCGTGGCGCTTTACCAATCTCTCTTGCCGCAAGCGTTCAATGAGTTCAACCTTTCGTTGTTGTGGTGCCGATATACTTGCAAGTCCAGCTACTGCTGAGGCATACCGTTCCCACTGCGCCAACACAGTTGTGCATGCGTCACAGCGGGCAATCTCTGTAAGCAGCATCGCAGCCTGATCATCACTCAGTTTCTCATCAATCAACTCCAGCATCCTCTGCTGGACTTTACTGCACCTGTGGGCATGATGCGCTCGCCGTTGTGGCGCAATCCCTCTAAGGCGTTGAAGCAATGCAGCAAATTTGTCTCTTGATGGTGATGGAAGGCGATGGGAGGCAAGCAAATACTTTAGTGCCACAATTGCATTTTGGAAGTTGAGGCACTCATCACATATGCGCAAGTGCTCCTCAACTTTATCCCTCTCTGTATCGCTTAGTTCACCGTCAATATATGCCGATATAAGCATGCGCATCTGTTCACAATTCACCATATACACCTCTCAGCTTTGAGCAGTGCATTGCCAAAAAAGCTCGCAATTGCGTTCAGTTAACTTGGACATTTGAGCCTTGAAGTGGTTTCGCAGCCGCAGTTTTCAAATTCCGCTCGCCGCACAATATTGCAGCTACTTAGGACGACGATGCATAATGGTAATGACCGCCTTAGATAGCTGTTACAGCATACATTAGCCTTTTTGAATTGAGCCTTCTGGGAGGTGCTATGGCATGAGTGGTGGTTATAAGGTTTTCGTAACTCGCATGCTGCCAGAGCCAGCAATTGAGAAGCTGCGCAATGCTCCAGAGGTTGCTGAGGTGAGAATCAACCCACACGACCGTGTCATAACGAGGGAGGAATTGATTGAAGGGGTGAGGTGGTGCGATGCGCTACTTTGTTTGCTTACAGACACGGTTGACGCTGAAGTTATGGATGCAAATCCAAACTTGAAGGTGATCGCAAACTATGCTGTAGGGTTTAACAACATAGATGTCGCGGAGGCCACAAAGCGTAAAATACCGGTGACAAATACACCTGGAGTGCTCACCGAAACGACTGCCGATTTAGCATGGGCTCTCATGATGGCAGTGGCAAGACGGCTAAATGAGGCTGAGCGTTTCCTGCGTTCGGGAAAGTGGAATGGATGGGGACCAATGCAATTTCTTGGAGCGGATGTATGGGGCAAGGTCTTGGGCATAGTCGGCTTTGGTCGCATAGGGAAGGCGGTTGCAAGGCGTGCTTGGGGCTTTGATATGCGTGTCATTTACTATGACTATGTGCGTTCGGACGAGGAGATAGAGCGTGCCCTTAGAGCCACATATGTTCCCTTTGACGAGTTGCTTCAGGTGGCTGATTTTGTGAGCATACATGTGCCGCTAATTATGCACGGACCAAATAAGACATATCACATGTTTGGCGATAGGGAATTTGATTTGATGAAACCTACAGCTTTCCTGATCAACACATCGCGCGGTCCTGTAGTTGACGAGAAGGCGCTTGTAAGGGCTTTGAAGGATGGGAAGATAGCTGGCGCTGGTTTGGATGTCTATGAGAATGAACCAAGCGTTGAACCCGAACTCCTTGAGATGGAAAATGTTGTTCTGCTGCCACACATAGGGAGTGCCACCAATGAGACGAGAACGAGGATGGCTCTAATTGCTGTTGAGAATTTGCTTGCAGCGCTGCGTGGCGAGCGCCCACCGAATGTCGTCAATCCAGAGATTTACAGTGCTGAGGCAGATTAAGCCAGTTGGGGATGCCATTCACTACGGTGGTGAAACTGCACGGAGATGGTTGGAGGCATTATTTTGGTTGTGGCACTGGCGTTTGCCATCGCTATCGCTTTCGTAATTGTTGTGCGAGCTTTTATCAACGCCGCCGAGGGATGGTGGAACAAGCCATGCGAACCGACGCTGCAGCTGCCGTTGCCCTCAGTCACCGGACCCGAGTGTATAGTGTTGGCATTTGCAGACATGTTCATTGAGGTGACCAAACCGCCACCCGAACACCTCAAAGTTCACTTCACTGAAGTGCCGTCATCTGGGGCACATGTCTCTAACAAGCAGCTCGTTGAGGAAATGCTTTTCGCTTCGTTGGTATGGCTATCCTGTGAGGGCACAATTGAATGGAGTTTGCGGAAGCGCAACATTGACCCCTTCTCACCCTTTCCGCCGCGTGATTGGGAATTGCACATGCGCCCCATAAGGGCGTTTCCGAGGACGCCATTTGCGCGAAACCTTGAGATCGGCTTCAGGCGCGCTCTTAGGGCGTGGCTCATACACAAGCCCGGCGACGAGACTGCATCTGTTGAGGAAGTGATTGAGTTTACACTTCGTGAGATACGCAGACTGATGGGGCGAATGAGGCTCGCTGGAGATGCCTACAAAGACCTCATTCAATATGTGCAACGCTTCCTCTCTGAACAGGGTCTGTATGAAATGCGAGAGGAGGTCGGTTTCCTCGGGAAGAGGACGCTTTTGTTTAATCCGATCAGAGAGCGAATTGAAGAGCTGCGCCCACAAGCTGAGCAGCTAAGGATGCAATTGATGAATTTCGTCAGGGATGAGCCGGTGTTGTCGGAACAGCTCCGTGTAAGCATATCGGAGGGCTTAGCAGCAATTAGGCAGCTTGAACCCGACAGGGATTCGCTCTTCTAAATCGGCATCATGTTCAAAACACAATGAAGACCTCAAAGAACGCAAATAAGGCGCGGGGTGAAAGCTGTGCGCATAGTCATAACTGGCGGAGCTGGCTTTATAGGCTCTCATTTGGTCAGGCGTTGGCTAAACGAAAAGAATGAGATTATTGTGGTGGACAACTTTATCACCGGCAGACCAGAGAACCTTCCAGCAGCTGGCAATGGAAGGCTGACGGTCATGCGCTATGACTGCTGCAACTTCCTATACATTGATGGGCATGTGGACTATGTTGCCCATTTTGCGAGCCCAGCCAGCCCAGTAGACTATATGCGCCATCCGATTGAGACATTGCTTGTGAACTCTCTTGGCACATGGCGCACATTGGGGTTGGCTCGCGCTAAGGGCGCAAAGTATATTCTCGCTTCAACCTCCGAGGTTTATGGTGACCCGCTTGTGAGCCCGCAGAGTGAGTATTACTGGGGCAATGTCAATCCAGTTGGTGTCCGCAGTGTTTATGATGAGGCGAAACGCTTTGCTGAGGCACTCGTTATGGCTTACCATCGCCAGCATGGATTAAGCACTCGCATAGCTCGCATATTCAACACATACGGACCTGGGATGCGCCCCGATGACGGGCGAGTAATACCCACCTTCATTTGTCAGGCATTGCGCGGTGAGCCTTTGACTGTCCACGGCGATGGAACTCAAACGCGCTCATTCTGCTACATTGATGATCTGGTTGACGGCATTGAAAAACTGATGATGGCGGATGTGCACGAGCCTATCAATTTGGGCAATCCAAATGAGGTGCGCATAATTGACCTTGCAAACCTCATAATAAGCCTCGTCGGGAGCAAATCAAAAATGGTATTTAAACCGTTGCCAGAGGATGACCCAAAGCAACGCCGTCCAGATATAACCAAAGCAAAACAGTTGCTTGGTTGGGAGCCAAAGGTGCCACTTGAAGAGGGGCTTAAATGGACGGTTGATTACTTCAAAAGGCTCCTTTCTCTCTGAAACCGAAAGACACCGAAAGTGGTCAACTGAAATTGGTAGGTGCACAAAGCGCACATTAAAATGGAGTGCGTTTTCATCGCCCCTTCTTGCATTAATGTTTGTTCTATCAATGTCCGAGGACAACATCAAAGCTGCTAACCAATAGATTTTGAGCAGCGAATATTTGACGGGGTGAATCAGGTGATGAAGCGGCGGGAGTTCATATCCCCTGCGATAGTGCTCTGTGCGTGGATTAGCATTGCAACCTCCCAAGTTAAGGTTGAACAAATTTCATATCGCGGCTGGGATGACTCGTATCGTATAACGAATGGCATTGTTGAGGTCGTTGTAGTTCCAAAGATTGGGCGAATCATGAGCTATAGGTTTGTTGGCGGCGAGAACATACTTTGGGAAAATGAAAAATGGTTTGGCAAGCTGCGAGCGGATGCAAAGCCAAATGAGTGGGCAAACTTCGGCGGGGACAAAGTGTGGCCCGGACCGCAGAATCAATGGAAGGAAGTGATGGGGCGAAGTTGGCCACCAGATGAAGCGTTTGATGGAGGCGAATGCACTGCTAACGAGCTTGTAGACGGAGTTGAGCTTGTCACACCGGTTAGCCCGCACTACGGTGCATGGCTTGTCAGGGAAATTCGCTTAAGCGCCGATTCAACTCGCCTGACAATCAAGCAACGGCTTGAAAAACTCCGCCTCCCGATAGTGGATATGCTTATATGGAGTGTGACGCAGATACGGTCGCCAGATTTGGTCTTACTTCCAATAGACCCAAAGAGCAAATTTGAAAATGGCTTCACTATACTTGGCGGTGGTGATGTTGAGCCACAGTATCGCCGCCGTGAAGGCAATTTCTTACTCGTGCGTCGGCATCCGCTTATACCGACAAAGGTGGGGACGGATTCAACTGAGTGTTGGCTGGCGTCATTCCACGGTAATGTCCTATTCACACAGCATGCCAAATTTGTTAAAGATGCAGTGTATCCGGATGGTGGGTGCACTGTTGAAGTCTATACCAACCCAGATGAACTGCCTTATGTTGAACTTGAGTTAATGAGCCCCATATTCAAGCTTGGGCTTGGTGAGGAAGCGCAATTTGATATTTCGTGGCAACTGCATAAGCTTGAAGCAACACCGAAGAATGATTACGAGCGCCTGCAGATCCTTAAGAAACTCACACCATCCCTCAAACCATGAAGCGCTGCCAAGCCCGAGGAATACATTGAGCGGCTTTCGGCAAAACAAAAACTTAATTACATTGTTTCATACATTTCTCTTTCAGCGTTACTGAGCACGTTCTTTGCTCAGAAATCTTTCGTTGTGTTGTGTGTTGGATTGTTGCCAGACCGAAAATTTGCGGGCTGGTTTCGTTCGCCCTTGAAAACTAAAATTCGGTCGCTCTATAATCCAAAGTTTGTTGGTGAATGGGATAGAACAAAATAAACGAAATTGCCCTTTATCGCAAACTTTATTAGTTAGGTTCGTAGTTAGCCACGAAGCGAAGTGGCGTCCCAAATTGTCCCTTGTCCCGTGTTTCATGCTCCACTTTTGACGGCACTCCGCTTTGCTTTGTGCCTCACTACAAACTCCTTTGACGGTGATGTTCGTAGTTAGCCACGAGAGGAGTTTTGCTAAAAGCCCCATGGTAACGGTTTAAGGATGTTTGTGAGAAGGCATCCAACAAAGCGGAGTGCTGTCAAAGGCGCTGCTGTGCTATTGCTTCACAGTTCATTACGAACTATGCCTTTGCAGTATGCTCATGCTGCATTTGATTCTTTGAAATGGTGTCACTTTTTCGCCAAAGCTAAACCTAAGCCCTAAAGTGCTCATAACCGCCAGCGAGTCTCAAATGCTTCCCACGCTCATCAATGCCGTAGACATACGGTTTGCCGGCTTCCACTACCCCGATGATTGAGCACTTAACCTTGCAAGAGCTTTCAATGGTGTTGCACACCTGATGCGCATACTCCGTGGGGATGGTCATCAGGAGTTCATAATCCTCACCACCATAAAGTGCCATCTCAAGTGGTGAGCAGGCAAGCTGCTTACTTGCCTCAATCGCCTGTGGGCTTATTGGGAGGTTTTCAAACCAAAGGCGTATTCTCACGCCGCTCATTTCGGCAACCCTGCTCAAATCGCTAACTAAGCCATCACTCACATCAATTGCGCACTCGCAAAGCCCCGTAGAAAGAGCAACTAAGCCCTCTTTCAAACGCGGCACAGGTCTCAAATGTCTTTCGGCGAGCCTTTTCAATGTTCTTGAGCGCATTACGGTTTCCCTGCCAAGGCGTTGAAGCGCAAGCAATCCAATTGCCGACTCGCCGAGCGTGCCGGTGACAATGACAGAGCTTCCCGGCTTCGCGTTAGAACGCGCTGGGAGTTTATCCCCACATCTTCCTATAGCACTCACCGAGATGAAGATGCCGTCTTCAGAGCTTGATGTGTCACCGCCAAGTATCGCCACATCAAACCTTTCTGCAAGATCAATCATACCGCGATAGAATTGGCGCACCCAAGCAATCGTAGTATCGCTTGGGAGAGCAACCGTCACGAACGCGGCGATCGGTTCGGCGAATGTTGCAGCCAAGTCACTTAAGTTGACAGCGAGAGCCTTCCAACCCAAATCATATGGTGTGGAATATGTTCGTTCAAAATGGATACCTTCAATTAGCGCATCAGTCGTTATAGCAATTCGTATTGGTCCATTCACATTCACCACAGCTGAATCATCACCAATCCCTACAGCCACATCCATGCGACCGCAAAGGTGTCTCCCTATCTCGCTATAAAGCCATTTAAGCAAGCCCCACTCCCCCACATCTTTTAGCATTTTCTTTTTCTTTGCGCTCACTACAAGCGCCCCCTGTGAATTTCATAAATGCGCACAAGCTCTTTGACCGCAGCTAAAGGTTCATCCGACATAGCCACTGCGGATATAACAGCTATAGCATCAGCGCCTGCCTCAATGACCAGATGAGCGTTCTCAACGGTGATGCCGCCAATTGCGACCACAGGTATGTTAACAGCCATTTTGACAGCTCTCACTGTCTCAATTCCTACAGCTTGAGCGGCGTTCGGCTTTGTGGCTGTCGGAAATACAGCGCCGATGGAAACATAGTCAGCGCCCATCCTCTCAGCTTCAACAGCTTGTTCAACATTGTCAACTGAGCGCCCTATCAACATGCTCTCGCCAACGAGCTCCCTTGCAATCTCTATTGGCATGTCATCGTCTCCCAAGTGGACTCCGTCAGCTTTGCACGCCATTGCAACATCAAGCCGGTCGTTGATGATGAGCAAAGTCCTTGTGCACGCCGTCATTTGACGCATCCTCAATGCCCAACTGATTAGTTCCCTCGTTGTTGCTCTCTTGTCTCTGAGCTGGATAGCAGAAGCGCCACCTTCAATTGCGGTTTTGGAAATGGATATGTGATCATGCAATGGGTTTATGTATCGGTCGGTAATAACATAGACGCCACATATCCTTTGACGCCTTTCATCACGCCAGCCAGCTTGCATTCTCACCACTCGCCCACGCTAAATAGCATGCGCTACACTTAACCAATGTAATTATGGCATTGAGATGCATTACTCCGCTTTGATCTCCAATTGAGGATGAGGTGGATTTCATGGATGGACTTTCAAGGGAAAGGTTTGCTATACATGTTTCTCAGGATGGGGAAATAAATTTCTTTGCCATGCAACTTGATCCAACAAGTGTGCAGCTGCTGCTTGAGAGGACGGTCAAAAAGAAGGCGCTGTGGAGGTTCTTTGGTGACCTCCTCCCTGTTGGTGTGAAAGTCCCGATACCGACCGGCGAGAGTGTGGATGTGCTTGCTTTGGATGCATTACGAAACTGCGTCGGTGTGCTATTTGACTTGCAGCCCAGCAAGCCGCTTACGCTCACCATTGGGAGAACAGTGGTTGTAGCGTCGTGGCTTGACGGTCTATCATATTTTGATGTTTTGCGCATAGCTCGTGATTGGTGGGCAGATGCGAGTGCCGATGTGGCACTCGTTCATGCGCAGGTCTTCGGGGCGGTAAGTGGGCAACAAGCTGACCACCGTGAGGAGCACACCACAACAGGTTTTAATGAACATCCAAGGGTGATGATATTGACTTCAAGCCGAGAGGGCTTATCAGAACTGCACCGATATTTGCTCCGTCAGGGCATATACGTTGAGGTTGCGCAGGTTGAAGTATTCACTGATGTTACGGGTAGAGCTATAATTTGCGTTGAGCGCGTGAGCATGGTTAGCTCCCCGTCCCGCCCAGTAACACAACCGCGAGGCGAGGTTATGGGAATGGTTCATTCGTTCCTCAGCGCATTAGTTGAGCGTGGTGAGTGAGGCAGGTTACTGTGAGCTTCACTGCAGAAATATCGGGAGGCGAGCTTGTATGGCGCTACTGTTGCATCAAACGCAGCGGTCAACGCAGCTTAACCCAAGAGAGATGTTTGAGCTTGCTATAGAGGTAATGCTCACACTCGTTGATGGCGATACAGGTTGCGTAATCGCATATGATAGGCTGTCAAACACGGTGCACACCATAGCGAGCAAATCATTGTTAGGTCAGGAAGCACCCGTAATTAACGAAGCAGTTTTTGAGGAGCTGGCTATGAAGGCTATTCAAACAAGCAAGGCACTCGTGTTAGATGCCGAGAAAGCTTTGGAGGGCGAATCGGTAAAGCTGAAGCAGGCGGGGGTTAGTTCGCTTATCATAGCGCCAATGTTTGGTAACGATCAGCTCATAGGCGCTATGTGCGTTGCGAGCAGGATGAGAAAGAGGTTTAAGCAAGCCGAGTTTGAGGCGGTAAAGCAAACAGCTTCAAAGCTTGGTGACCTTGTAATTGGATTCTCGCCGTTACCATCAGATTACATATCCCTTCGGCGCTACCTTGAATCTACGGCATGCATTGATACCTCACAACTGCTTGAGCGCAATATGGATATGCTCCTTCATCTTTCGCTCCTCGCAACTCAATGTGACGCTGGAGCATTCATCCTTTGCTCGCCGAGAGATAAACGCATAAAGGTTCTTCTGATGCGTGGCAGCAAGGAAACACTTGAGGCTCTGAAGGAGCAAATGAGGACCCTCATAGGCTCAGCTGATGATGACATTGAGAGACTCTCACTTGATGAGGTGGTCACAGCGCTCACCTCTCGTATGAAGCACTACATTGCTCCCATTGTGAATTCCTCGGGCGTGATTGGGCAGTTGATTCTGTTTGGTGATGGGCGTGACTTCCCGCCGGGAAGGAAGCAGCGCGTTGTCACACAGATAGCGGTGCATGCGAGCGCTGCCATTGAACGCCTCGCCTCAATGTTCATTCTTGAGAGGGCGATTTGGACAGACCCTGTAACTGGGTTAGTTAACAAGCAGTGTTGGCTCGCCAAAGCCGAGGAGGAAATCGCCAGGGCTCGCAGGATGGGCTTACCTGTGAGCGCCTTGGTGATTGACCTTGACGGCTTCAAAGCGATAAACGATTTCTTGGGGCACGCAAAGGGTGACATCGTGCTTCGCCAGGTTGGGAGCGCTTTTAGAAGGAATGTGAGGCGTTATGACGTCGTTGCGAGGGTTGGCGGTGACGAGTTCGCAATACTCCTGCCTGCAACGCCTCCTTCCGGGGCGATG
Source organism: Armatimonadota bacterium (assembly GCA_025062195.1). GTDB lineage: Bacteria > Armatimonadota > Fervidibacteria > Fervidibacterales > Thermosaccharophagaceae > Thermosaccharophagus. The sequence continues at coordinate 15,312 of JANXAS010000041.1, read as the reverse complement.
GTTGTGGCGGAGAGGCTTCGAGGGTTGATTGAAAGTCTTGATTTAAGCGGCTCAATTGGGTGCGCTATTCGCCTGACGGCAAGCATAGGCGTGGCAACTGCCCCTAAGGTCGGCGATGCGCCCGAGAAGTTGCTTGAAGCGGCTGACAGGGCAATGACAACTGCAAAGCACACCGGCAAGAATCGCATAGTGCGTGATGAGAGCAGTGGCGAAGACGACGAAGCCAACTGGGTGAGCATATCGCTCCTGTTTGACCCGCGCATGGTCAAATGGTTCGTGAGCAGGATATGCCACGAGATAAACAACCCAGCACAAGGCATACTTGGCATAGCAGAACTGTTGCTTCAGCGCTCGGAACCGCTCCCCGAGGATGTGCGTGACGAGATTGCAAGGATACAAAAGCTTGTCATGCGCATTCGTGAAACAACCCACAAACTTGCTACCTCGTCTCATGCCAACCTCGTTAAGTATGCCCGTGAGTTCGCCGAAATGATGAGGCGCACATCGCTACCTAACGGCAACAGTGAAGGCGAACAGACAAAGCTGCAGCCATAGCAAATCACGCAGAGGTGAGCAAGCCCAATGGATAAGTCGGACGAAAAAGCACAGTTGACCGATAGCAGCAGGGGAGTGTGCGTAGCAGTAGTTGAGGGCGATGTCGCCGTCAGGGAAGTGTGCAAGACTGTGTTGCAGCGACGCTCATACGATGTGTTAGAGTTTGGTGATGCGCAGTCTGCATTGAATGCTTCGCAGCATGAAAAGTTTGACATAGCCATCATTGACTGGGTGCTGCCGGATTGCGACGGCTTCACGCTTTTCAAAGCACTCAAGGAAAAGATGCCCAATCTTGTGGGGATAGCCATTTCCGGGCAGAGTTCTCATGATGTGGTCATTCAGTCGCTCAATGTTGGTATGCTATGGATGCTCATCAAACCATTCACTATTCTGGAATTGCTTTCGGTTGTGGATGCAGCGCGCAGGTATGTGCAACTCATAGATAGCGCTGAGCGCTCGCGCTTCTATGCGAGTATGGCGGGTGTGGTTGGCAGCTTGTTGCGCCAAATTGAGCTTGAGTCGCTTGGGGAACTGATTATTCGTGAAGCTGTGGAACACACAAGTTCAGACGCGGCATCGCTGCTTGTGGCGGATAAGTTTCGTGAGTGTCTGAAGGTAGTCGCTGCCTTCGGGACACCATCCGCAATAAAGGGAGTTGAAGTCAAACCCATAGGCGGCATTGTTGGACTTGCCATCCAATTATGCAAGCCCATCGTCATCAATAGGGAGACCATAAGGCAGGCTCACATTGCCGGCAGGTTGAGATACGGTGGGAAGGGTAGTGCAATCTCATTTCCGCTCGGTGAGGATAACGGTATAAGCGGCGTGCTCAACATAACTCGTTTCTCAGACGAACCGCAACTCAGCGATAGAGATGTGGATGCATTAAATTGGTTCATCTCGCAAACAAGCGTTGCGTTATCCCGCTCGCTGCATTACGAGCGCTTGAAGGAGAGTTTCTTTGGCATAGCTGGGCTGCTCATCTCGCTATATGAGGCACAGGATCCGTATAGGCGTTCGCATTCCGAGCGAGTTGCTGAGTATGCTTGTGCGCTTGCCGCCGCAATAGGGTGTTCAATGAGGGAGATTGAGCTTTTGAAGGCTTCCGCTTTGCTATACCAAGTTGGCTTGCATCAGATTGACAAAAGCATACTTCACAAGCCATCCAAACTCACAGATGACGAATATGAGCAGATCAAACGCTATCCTGAACTATCTTTGCAGCTGCTTCGTGGTGTGCCATTGATTTGGGATGTGGGCGAGATCATAATTTCGCACCGAGAACACTATGATGGAAGTGGCTATCCGATGGGCAAGCGTGCCGATGAAATACCGCTATTGGCGCGTGTGCTCTCGGTAGCTGACACATATGTTGCCCTGACCTCGAGAAGACCACATCGCCCGGCAATGAGTGAGGAACAGGCAAGAGAAGAGTTGCTGAAGATGGCTGGGAAGGAACTTGATGAGAAGTTAACCAACATTTTTGTTAGCGCTGTGCTCGCAAAGGGACAGCCCCCAAAGGCAATTTAAGTTGTGTTTTCGCCCGGCAATTGAACTGAGCGCAGGTGCGCTGCATTTTCCTCAGGCAAGCTAACATTGATACTTACACCTGAGCCAAGTTCAAAGCCAGCTGGTGTTGTGAGCCTCGGGACAATGCGAATATACCAGTGGTAGAACGGTTCGCCAGCCGAGAAATGCGGGGCGCTGTTTAGGACGAGGTTATAGTCAGGTTGATTAAGTCCAATGTGCAGCTTTAGCAGCGTCATCTTCAATGCAGCAGCAAGGTCTTTTAACTCATCTTCAGCAAGCTCTGAAAAGGCAGCCTGATGGCGAAATGGTATGATCCAAATTTCGTAAGGGAAACTCGCCGCATATGGCACAAGGCTGACGAAGTGCCTGTTTTGTAGGACAATGCGCACTCCTTCCTTCAATTCATGCTCCAAGATGTCACACACAGCGCATCTTCCGAGGGCATCATAATGCCTTTCAAGTTCATACATGTATCGGCGTATGTGCAACGGTATAAATGGCATCCCAACAAGCTGCGAATGCGGATGAACGAGTGAAGTGCCGGCTCTCTCGCCTTGATTGCGAAAGATGACGATGAGCGTGCACTGTGGCTGCTTGCTCAATTCACAGAACCTGTCGTAATAAGCCCTCACGACAAGTTCCATCTGCTGCCCATTCAATGTTGCCATCGTCTGGTTATGCTCCGGGGTTTCAATTATCACCTCATGCCTTCCGATGCCATCCATGCGCAGATAAATTCCCTCTCTCTGCCTCCTCGGCTGACCGTCGGGAACAAGCGCCGGGAACTTGTTTGGCACGATGCGCACAAGCCATCCATCTCTGCCATCATACCTTAAGACCTCAGGTGGTGTCATGCTCTCGTTTCCCGGGCAGAATGGACATGAGCGATCGTAAGCGGGCAACTTTTGTGGTTCTTCCTTACGGACAAAGTCTTTTGGGCGTTTGGCTCGCTCCGTTGCTATGATGACCCATTCTTTCGTCACGAGGTTCTGGCGAACCTCTGGCATGCAACCTCACCCCCTCAAAACTTCCACGCATGACCCTCCTATGACCCTCCTAAGAACGTTTTAGCGCACAGCTAAATACCTCTCGCCTTTTACCGCGAGTGCTGTTGGACATATTTTCGAACCATGCTATTGACTTTAGCCAGTAGTCGCTTGCAAAAATTTTTAGCGCCACATTTGGGCGGCGGAAAATTTCTCGCCGAATTGACTTGGCTCCCATCTATTTCGCCAGAGATCGCTATTTGAAGCCAGCAGCGTGAACGGCTGAGCGCTAACAAACTCCTGATTGAAGAGCAATGCCTTTTAGTGAGGCATGCATCATACTCTCATTAAAACAAATTCGCTGCAGCCTTTAACCGAGAACATGCTGCAGATAGGGTGTAACACGAAGAACAGTCTTTAAGTTGCGCCCTCTATAAATTTTCATTTTGGCAACTTGTGAAAGGGGTTGAAAGGTGTGAAAGGATACTTTAACGAACCCTTGCTATCCATCGTCATCCCGGCATACAATGAAGAGCGCCGTTTGCCGCAGACCATCTCATGCATAGTTGAGTATGTGCGTCGGAAACAGCTGAGCTGCGAAATCGTCGTCGTTGATGATGGGAGCAGCGATGCCACAAGCGATGTTGCCATCTCAGTTGCCGGGTCACTTTCTTTTACTCCCTTGCGAGTCTTGCGATATCAGCCGAACATGGGTAAGGGCTATGCGGTCAATCGTGGTGTGCTCTCCTCAAGCGGTCGCTTTGTGCTATTCACTGATGCCGATCTATCAACCCCGATTGAGGAGACAGAGAAACTTCTTCAACCGCTCCTCAACGGCTATTGCGATATAGCTATTGCCTCGCGTGCTCTTGCCGGTTCCGAGTTACCAGTGCGCCAACCGCTCTTCAGAGAACTCATGGGGAGAGCATTCAATGTCGTTGTGCAAGCTTTGCTCCTGCCCGGCATAAGGGATACACAGTGTGGCTTCAAATGTTTCACAAGGCAAGCTGCACAAGATGTATTTATAAGGCAACGCACATTTGACTTTGCCTTTGATGTGGAGATACTTTACATTGCCCGCAAGCTCGGCTATCGCATAGTTGAGCTGCCGGTGCGTTGGATGCACTCGCCGGAGACGAAGGTCAAGGTGTTCAAGCACGGATTTCAGATGCTGTTGTCGGTGTTTCAAATACGGTGGAGAGGATGGTGGGGTGTGTATGGCATGCCGTTAAGATTGATAAAGCCGCTTGCCACTGTGAGCACCTCCAAGTTGCAACATGAGCTTGATGAGAACCATACTCAAGACGAGTTCCTATGAGTGCATAAGTTGACGCTTCAAATTCTTCCGCGCAGGGATTCCCCGACGGCTTCCAGATGGGCTCCCAAGTCATTGGCATTGTTACAGGCGATTGGGAGAACACGCAGATCATCAACTTTGCAGCAGCGTTGGACAAGCAAGTTGCGCAGCCGTGCCATCGCAATCATGCGTCATGCAAGCTCGTTAGAAAGCATCCCATGCTGCCTCAAGCCGTAAAAGCATTCGGCATAGCTTGTTGCGGCTCGTCCACCAAGGCGAGCCAAAAGGTGTGCGCAGATCGCAGTTGCGCCCTCAACAGTTTGCAACGAAAGCAGTTTGACCAAAGCATGTTGCGTTCATCTGTCCAGAATTCTTCATCCGGCAAATTCGCACACCGTTGCATTTCTTTCCATAAAGTATGGGCGCAGATAGACGCTCTCTCCCCCTCCTTGAGCTTAATTGCCGTGGAGTTTTGTGGCTTGCGCTGCAAGGACACACTGCCACTTGGAACGAGCGGATGATTTGGCACCATATAAGAACCTGCGACGGTTTTACCATTTCAAGAAATGAGGTGACATGACCTTGCTTGAATCATGGAACGGTAGAAACTCTCATCCTATAGCACACTCTTCGTATGCAACGGAGGTTAAACGACTCTCACGGATAAGCCCCGATCCTATGCAGGTTATACCGTTTAAAAAATTAAAGCAGCGTGACCACCGTTTGAATCATGAAGCGACAAAAACTCCCACTGTGTAGCATCGCCACTTGTAGGTGACAGAATTTAAACGACCGTCATGAACAAGCTATGATGCTACATGGGTTGGATGTCACCATAATTTTGAAAATGGTTTAGAGCGCTCCGGCTGCGTGCCCATAAGAAGCCGCAGGATTTAGCTAATGGTAGTTTGCTTCGTTCTCAAGTCCCACAATGTGTAAATATACGATGGCTCATTTTATCACCTGTGCATCAAACCTAAATACGAAAGCGCCCTCTTTCCATGCATCCTTACTCAAGCCAGCTTTTTCGCAAGTTGCCTCAACGAACTGCACCCTGTTCCATTTAAACTCAGCTGCAACCTGTGGCAGCAACAACCCAGAATGCTCACCATCAATAACGACCAAGCCGTGTCTTCCAAGTTCAATTTCCCTCAAACTCACAATCTCCTCAAGCCTTCCGAGAACTGTCACCTCAACATCAAGCTTATCAAGCTCATCAAATTTTACGGGTGTAAACCTGCGATCGTGAAGTGCCGCTGAAATGGCTGCATCAATTGCGTTCTCCCATAGCGGCTTAATCGGCTCAATAATGCCGATACAACCGCGAAGTTCGCCATCTTTCTTCAGCGTGACGAATACGCCCCATGGCTCAAGCAACTCCCTGCTGTTGACTTGCACTATTGGCTTCTTTCCATCCTTGACGGCGCTGCGAACTGCAATTTTGACTATGCGCAGCAATTCCTTGCACGCCATATCGCTGAGTTGTGGGCGAATGTAAGCTTCATGCAATGATGGCTCTCTCAATCGCCCCAAACTTATGCTTCGCGTTTCTGATGGCTTACCATAGATGCAAGCTGCAACATAGCCCACAACTTTTGATTTGTCACCATTTGGCACATCGCCTGAATTAGCGTAGCGAAGTATCTCCAGCCTTGCGGATGTGCGCAGCGCCTTTGCAGCCTCAATCACACTCAGGACGGCACTCATCCCACATAGCGTGCATTCAAGGTTGCGTATACGACTTCTGAGCAGTCGCTCATTTGTTGCCAAGATTTTGTCAGTAGAGAGCGTTTCCATTGCTTTGAGCATTTCTTCATCAGCCTGTTTGGCATCCTCATACTTCGGGTAATGCGACATATCACTGCTGGCTATGAGCAAAGCTCTTTTCCCAGCGATCAAATTCGCAAGTGCTATGCCAAGCACCTTGCATTGCTCCGCGCTCATTTCACCGGTTGTGATTGGAAGCAGCTTCCAGCTGGTCTTGCTTAGGATGACTTGAAGGAATGGCAGTTGACTTTCTATGCAATGCTCACGGTCATGCGCAAGACTGTTTCTGTAGACAAGGCGGCATTGCTTGATGAGTTTCTCAGCAAGCTCTATGTCAACCTCAACTTTCCCAATGGGCGTCAGGAAAGCCTTTGCAGTGGGCACTGCAGCACCTTGCACAGGGAAGTAGTGGCTTGGTCCAACGAGCACAACTGTGTCAAAGTCAAAACCTTCAATTACCTTGTAAGCTTCGGCGGCGATGTGTCCGCAAAATTTCCAACCGGCGTGCGGCACGATTAAAGCGGCTGGCATTTCCCCCTTGCGCTGTGCCTTTGCAGAGGCAAGGTAATTATGGACGGCACGCTTGAGCTCCTCTGGGTCGTTTGGATACCAAACTCCAGAGACAGCTGGTGGGCGGACTTCTGGTCGTCCCGGTAAATCATCCTCCGCTTCGGTCTGTGCCTTGGGCAGCGCCTTTTTTGACTTTGACATTGTCGGCTTTGCTGGTTCGTCCAGTTGTTGAATTGGGAGCGATGTAATTTGGCGTGTCCCACAACCTATGAGCAAGAACAAAATGCAAGCAGCCAAAGGCGCTATAAAGTATCTTCTCAAACAAGCAACTTCAGCTCCAATTGGGCGTGATGGTTTTGAGCAAGTCCAATTTGGGATAGTCTCAATGAATGATGTGCGCCTCACACACTTTTTGTATTCCTCAGCCATCTTCATCGCCTCTTATGCATCATGCTGGCTGCAATGGCTCACACTTCAATTTCAATCACCTGCAACTTAGCCTCATCGGCAATACCGAGTTTTAACGGCTCGTTTGCAGCAGTGAGGATGTATTTTGGTTTTCGTCCCTCGCTTTCAAGGCTTTGCAAACCCTTCGCCTTTCTGTAGCGCTCAACAAGTTTCCAGCAGTAGACATCAACAGCTACTGGGTCAGTTGATATGATGAGCGCGCCGTGCCGAACAACAAATTGCGGCTTGAAGCCCGGACCACCGTGGTATTGCACATCAAGTGCATCGCAAATTATAAGCCTTTGCCTTGAGCGTATTTCGTGGAGGGCATTCAACTCAGCAATATGAGGGTCGCCACCGTCATCGTGATACTTGTTCGGGTTGTGCACAGCACCAAGCCAGTTCTTCAATGCGCCAGTGTAACCGACAACGCCGTGATCTTTTACTACAGGCACATTTATAAGCGCGTTGCAAACCCTTGTAACTATGCGGCTCAATTGAGAGCCCACATTCCCGACTTCATAAATTTCATCCTCATAGCCAACACCATCAGTGTCAGTCCCAATGCAAATTGGTTCGGATGAAAGCGTAACTCTATAGCCAGCTGACTCAAGCTCCCTGTTAAGCCTGTCCCAGATGATGATGTGTTTTCCCTTTACGCCGACGCCCATCAACTCAAACGCAATTGCATTAGCAACCTCGACATGCGATGACATCTTTGGACCTGCAAGGCAGTTTACCTTGATTCCAACTATGTCCTCAGGTTCAAAAATGCGCAGCCATGCAGCCTTTGCCGTCTCATCACCAGTTAGCTCTGTTATGCCCCTTTGAAGCATCCTGCGTGCATCCTCAACAGTTATTTTCCCGTTGGCAACATATCGTTTATTTCTGACGACAACGATGCGTTGGCGTTTCTCCTGGCCTATACTTCCGCCTATAGCGCTGCGAGAGGCTTTCCCTTCGGGTTCGCTTTTGGCTGCCGCATCAGTTACTTCCCTCTGCCTGCCACATGATGTCATCGCTACAGTTGTAGCACATGTCCCACACAAAGTCAGGATGAACTGCCTTCTGGTAACCTGTTCTCCGAGTTTGTTTTTATTCTGTCCCTTTGGCTGCCTTTGAATTAACACCACGGCTTTTTCAACCCCTAAAGTGACACCTTGAAATGCGCTCACGCCCATACGCCCGCTATTGTAAACTTGCACTTGGCGCACTTATTGCCCCTCAGTCCACTTATGCTCGTTTTGTATCCCATCCTTTGTATGACGACGCTGTTACAGTTGGGGCAATATGTGCTCTCCGCTGGATGTCCAAATACATTGCCGATGTAAACATAACGCAAGCCAATTTCCTTTGCGATGTCGTGGCAACGCTCAAGCGTCTCAACTGGGGTCGGTGGCAGGTTGCGCAGCTTATACATCGGGATGAAGCGGCTGAAATGTATGGGCACATCGCTTCCCAGGTTTGTCTTCACCCAATTGCACATTTGCTTTATCTCTGTCGGTGAGTCGTTCAATTTTGGCACTATTAACACAACGAGTTCAAGCCAAGTTCCTGTTGACTTAATGACCTCAATTGCCTTTAGAACTGGTTTAAGCTGGCCGCGACAAATCTTCCTGTAAAACTCCTCGCTGAAAGCCTTCAAGTCAACTTTTACGGCATCAAGCACTTTGCAAGCTTCTTGCATTGGCTTTGGCTCAATGAATGCGTTGGTTACCATGAGTGCCCTTATGTTGGCATGGCGTGCGAGCTTTGCAGTGTCAACCATGTATTCGTAGAACACGACTGGTTCTGTGTATGTGAATGAGATGGATTTGCATCCGTAATGCTTCGCCAACTCAACGACTCTCTTAGGCGGCATGTAGATGTTTTCTGTTTGTTCTGGGCGGCGCTGAGATATTTCCCAGTTCTGGCAATAGGCACATTCAATATTGCATCCGGCTGTGGCAATTGAGAATGAAAGCGTCGCTGGAAGAAAATGGAAGAACGGTTTCTTCTCAATCGGATCTATGTGGACGGCACATGGATTTGAATACACGAGTGTGTAGTAAATGCCATCGCGATTTTCACGCACACCGCAGAAACCGCGCTCACGGTCATCCACAACACACTTCCTCGGGCACAAGTCGCAGCGCACTTTCTTCAGGTTGAGTTTGACATACCACATAGCCTCTTTTAAGTCTCCTTCCCATCTCTCACGGCGACTTTGCTGGATTTGACTTGTCCTGTTAGAGTTGTGTCCTCTGGCATCGGCAAATAAAAACGAACAAGCAATACAACTTATGAACACACGCCTGTTCATTACAGCAACCCTCCCTCTGAGACTTCATCCACAAAGTAATTGTAGCTGCACTGCTGCGTTAATGTGGCATAAGCATTCTTGCCCGTGAAAACCTTCCATAATGGTGTCCTTCTCATTGCTTTAAGCGATGCAGTATAGTCATCCTATACATGCACGGTTCGCAGTGAGCCAAGAAGTTATGGCACAGCAGTGCCGATGGCTTTCTTGATGGCGCTCCACTTCGCGTTTCGCCTTATCATAACCCAAGTTGCCACTTTAAGAAATGAGACGAAAAACTGTTTTCAAAAGTTAGGGTGATACAACACATATGCACCGCAGTTTGTCCACGACAATCGTTTAACCTCCGTCGCCCACAAGAGCAATGCTGCATAACGAGGTTCGCCCTTCACTACAAACTTTGTTGGTTAGGTTCGTAGTTAGCCACGAAGCGAAAGCGTAGTGGCGTCCCAAACCTGTTCCTTGCCTCTCATCCCGTTTTCACTGCACTTCGCATCGCTCCATGTCTTACTGCGAACCAACAAACCTTTGAGTGAAGAGCGGCGAGGCTTTATCGTTTCGTAATTCAAACGGCAATTCGTTTTTAGGCGATTTTCTGGCAGCCCCTTATCTTCACCTTAAAAACAGTCCAGCTGCATAACCCCTAATGATGTAACCTAAGATGTAACAGATGTAACACGGTGAGATTGAGCATTTGCGCAACTCGGCAGTTGCTGTAAGCATCGTGGTGAAGCATACTTTGTATCTTGGCAACCCATTACCTTGTGAAAATAGCAAAATTGCACAGTGTGTCCGAAAGAGCTTGGCTGATTATCGTCAAATAATGTGGCGGGCTATTGTCCGCCCTACTTATGATGTTTGCACTATCATGTTGAATTGATCCAGCTTGTAATGCACCTTAAGAGAGGTTGATAGCATTGATGTCACTGTTGGGCAGGTTTGGCTTAAGCATGAAATGTTCGGAAGGAAGGAATGCGTATCTTGCATTGATACTGCTCGTCCTTCCTGTCTTTAGCATTGCTAACGCTTCGTTGTTCAAAAATGTCCGCTTTCATCAACTCCAAAATGGTGTTCGCGTCGTGTTTGATATCCTTCCACAAAGCACACTTGCAGCGGTCGGGGTATGCATTCGCGCCGGTTCAAAGGATGAGCCAGAGAATGCTCGCGGCGTTGCGCATTTAGTTGAACATCTTGTCTTTAAGCGTGCAGGCACAAATGACAGCGTCGGCACCCAGTTGGATGCATTAAGCGTTATAGCTAATGCCGAAACATCGTTTGACTACACCATTTTTAGCTGTGTTCTTGGGCGGGATAAACTTCACAGGGCATTAGAATTAATGCACAGAGCCATTTTGGCGGCAGAATTTCGGGAAGATTTGGCAGAAATTGAGAAAAAAATCGTCAAACTTGAGCTTGCGCAGCGGAGCGAAGATGTGCTTGAGTTGGCGAAAGCACTATCGCAATGGTTGATTTTTCGCTCACACCCATATGCTTGCCCTTACGATGGCGTTAGAGATGTTGGGCAGTTAACGCTGGCTCAAGCACTGCAATTTTACAGGGCTAAATATTTACCTCAAAATATGACGGTGATATGCAGCGGTTACTTTGACGAACAATCTGTTCTTAGGACGATTGAAAGGACATTTGGGAAGTTTGAGTCTCCGTGGATAAAAACTGACTTTACAACATCTGTGCCTGATATCGCCCAAATAACAAAAAAACACCTGATTTTTGGGGTTGAAAAGCCATTTAACGCTATTTCAATGTCATTCCTTGCTCCGGGAGCAAGCGAAGGGGAATCATTTGTAGCGGGCGAAGTCATAGCAAACTACATCGGTGATCCAAATATAGGTGAGTTGGCGGAATTATTGAAGAGGTCGGCAAAGCCTCTAAGATTGCCTGTGATAGGTTTCAATGTATCTTTTGTGCCGGGAAGGGCTAAATCTGCCATCTCAATAAACTTGCTTTTAAGGGACACAAATTTTGGCGATGTTGAAGCCAAGGTATTAGATTTGCTCAACTCAGTGAGGGAAAACGGAATAAATGGGAATAAATTGGCCAAATTTAAGAGGTTATGCGAGTTGCGCTTTAGAAAAAGATGCAGCAGCGTCCTTGGCAGAGTTGCAACTCTTGCAGAAGCTGAAGGAGTTGCAACATATAGGCTTGCTGTTGATTACATTGATTTCATTTATAGTTTGAATGAAGGGAAAATTCTGAGGGTCGCAAGGCAGATTTTCAACCCGGACAGTTATGCTGTCGTAGTTATTCGGCAAAAGCGAAAATAAGTTGGGAATTGCAGGGCTGAATATGGGAGGGTAGCTGCTAAGCCGTTCATCTTAAACTATCACTAGCCAAACAACATTATAGTATGTTGCACAGCAAATTGCAGAAAGAACAAGTGGACTATGCCTAAAAAATTGATATTAGAGTCTGTTAAACGGCGCTGTGAATGTTTCGTGCCCTACTACGAACTTTTAAACTATGAACTTTTAAAATTTTCCGCCAAATTTGAGATGTGAGGTGAATATTTAGATGGTTCAGTGGCTAAAGGTTGGGGGTTACAAATTGCCGATTGGGAAAAGAACATTGATAATGGGTATACTCAACACGACGCCCGATTCGTTCTCTGGGGATGGGATTTATAACAATGTGCAAGCTGCAGTTGACAGGGCAATGCGTATGGTTGAAGAAGGTGCTGACATTATTGATGTTGGTGGTGAGTCAACTCGCCCTGGTTCTATGCCAGTGTCGGTTGACGAGGAGTTGAGGAGGGTGATCCCTGTAATTGAGCGTCTTGTTGGGAAAATTGGCGTCCCAATTTCAATTGATACATATAAGCCAAAAGTTGCTAAATTGGCAATTGAGGCTGGTGCATGCATCGTTAATGATATTTATGGCTTACGCAACGAGGGATTAAACGAAGGAATGTTGCAGGTTATAGCGGATTATAAGCCAGCGGTTATCATAATGCACATGCAAGGGACACCTCAAACGATGCAGATCAATCCAAGTTACAACGATTGTGTGACGGAAATAAAGTCATTTCTTGCAACCCAAGCCAAAAAAGCGGTTGAAGTTGGGCTTGAAAGGGAGCAAATTATCATTGACCCTGGGATTGGCTTTGGGAAGCTGCTTGAGCATAACCTTGAGATATTGCGTCGTTTAAGGGAGTTTAAGGAGCTTGGGCTACCATTACTTGTCGGGACATCGCGCAAGTCTTTTATAGGGCAGGTGCTTAATTTGCCCGTTGAAAAGCGAATATGGGGCACTGCAGCTTCTGTGGTGATTGCAGTTGCTAATGGTGCTGATATTGTTCGCGTCCACGATGTAGCGGAGATGGCTCAGGTGGTGAGGCTTACCGACGCGGTTTTGAGAAGTTGAGCATAATATGCGCTATTGGATTGATTTTCAATTTTTGCGAAAAATTTTCGGAAAAAATGGCAATTGAATTGGGCATGATGGATGTTTAGCATATTGTTATCATGGGTATAATAGTGGTGGCACTCACCAGCACACTAACCTGACACAAACCCTGAGCTTGCAGGAGGTGATAACAATGCCAAAGAGAGCAAGCGACATTATCAGACTTACAGACAGGATTGACAGGGTGATTGATCGGCTTTTCGGACGCTGGCTTGATAGGTGGTTTGAAGAGACGACACCTGAGTTCGTTTTTGAGCATACACCACCGCTTGACCTTGTGGAGACAGCCGATGCATACATTGCAAGGTTTGAAATACCGGGCGCTAAAAGGGAAGAACTTGAAGTTACAGTTCAGGGTAAGCGGTTGATGGTCCGAGGAAAGAAGGAGCATGAAGAGCGAGAGGAGCGAAAAGGGTTCATTCGGGTTGAATGCTATCACGGCGAGTTCAGTAGAGCTGTAACACTACCTAAGGAAGTGGATGCTGATAACGCAACTGCAACATACAAGGATGGAATCCTTGAAGTTCGCTTGCCAAAGATTGAAAAAGAAAAGGGCAAGAAAATAGAGATAAAGATGTCATAAAGGTGCGTATGGCAAGCATCCCCGCAGTCCATAGCGGGGATGCAAAACTTAGTCTTCCTAAGGAGGTGAAATGCAATGGAGATAAGGCGTTGGAGACCATTCTCGGAGCTTGAAGCGCTTAGGCGTGAGTTTGACCGTGTTTTCCGTGAGGCGTTCAGGGAGCTTTGGGGCGAAGAACCAATAAGGCGTGGCGCATGGGTGCCACCTGTGGATGTGTGTGAGACGGAGAACGAGGTTATTGTGACGATGGAGTTGCCCGGCATCAAGAAGGAAGATGTCACAATAGAGCTGACAGATGATGTGCTCACAATTCGTGGAAAGAGGGAGCGAGAGCAAAAAGAGGGCGAAACTTACCACCTTATAGAGCGTGCCTACGGCGAATTTGAGCGCCGATTCAGCCTCGGTGTGCCGATCAACCGTGAGCGTGTTGAGGCAATTTTTAGAGATGGTGTGCTTACGGTAAGGCTACCGAAGGCTGAGGAAGTGCGCCCGCGCCGTGTGGAGATTAAGACAGAGTAAACAACCAAAGTTTAGATTGAATTCGCCTCATGCCCTGATGCCTCACGGAAAAACAATGGGGCATGCTTAAGCATGCCCCATTTTCGTTTTGAGACGCTGTGTAAAATCGGCTGGCACTTATTCATAGGTTTTGAAGTCACATCATTTTAAGGCAATATCTGCCTATATAGCGCCACGGCTTCCCACTACGGTCGTTATCGTATACCACACGACCAATTACGAAAAGAATTGGTGGACTATGCCTAAAATATGCTCACATCCTTTGCTCAAAATTTTGTCTGTGCCAAGTTATATATGCCGCTGGCATTAGCCAGCAGTTGATGATGAAAAATGAGCGCCAAATTTATTAAACTTCTTGTGCCATAGAATTTTGTTCAACTTTATCGGGCTTAACTTGAACGCAATGGGAACGCTTTGTAAAACTCTGGGGCACAAAACTTATTCAAACATGCAAAGGATGAGTTACCACGCAAGAAGTTTATTTATTCAGCGATGATGGAACAAGAAATTAGCCGACCAAAGTCGGAGCCTAAGTCCGTTATCAAATATTGGCTAAAGCCCGTAGCATGATTGGGAAAGATATCGGACAAAGACACTTGAAACAGGGAGCGGCAAAGGCTTCCATTTTTCGCCCAAATTTTGCGCAAAATTCCGGGTCTAAATGGGCCACCCGAAAACTTTGCAATAAAGAGCTTATACATATTGTAGCATGGTTCGTAGTGAACCATAAAAGGATAGCGTAAAGGCATTTTCAACGGCACTCCACTTCGTTTCGTGCCTTACTACAAACTGCCTCATTGGATTTTTCGGCTCATCAGTAGCCTCGCCCTCCAAGTTTTGTCACGATTTTTGTTATTTCGAAAGACAAGCCTATGGCTTGCCAATTTTTCGTCATGTTTTTTTCGGTCGGGCAGTAGCCCGACCCTCCGAGTAGTTTTGGAAAAAGACAAACTCTTACGAACATATCAGGCAAGCTTTTGCCTTTAAGTATTGAACCATCGCTATATGTGCTCCAACTCCTCACACCTTTTGTCAAACCTGTTGATGTATCCCTTTTGGAAAAACCAAATTTTAGACCTCCCAAAATCTCCAAAACTATGACAACGACGATATTCTTTAGGGATTGCTTCAAAAAGACAACAACCACTCTTTCTCCTATCGCTAATGACAAAAGCCACAATCTGCCTTGTCCTCCTGAAAAGGGCTGCCCATAACCACCTTCTTTGCCCCTTTCTCTCAACGAAACTCCACATATCATCTATCTCCAAAATGTCTGCCTCTTCAGGAGGGAAAAGGGTCTGAGAAATATAGGGAAGCTTTAGGGCTTTTTAAGCCATTTGACTAAAGTCTCCCATATGACACCAAAAAGGTTCTTTATTGCCCTCATGCTAACTCG
>JANXAS010000040.1:16357-31906 GCA_025062195.1 Armatimonadota bacterium | reverse complement strand
TTCATCTCTCGTAGGATGAGGCTACTGCCGAGCCGAAAATTTGCGTGCCATGTCGCATTCAAAGGATTGTTCTCATAAGCAATCAAAAATTGTGATGCTGCATGTCCAGCCCCCTCGGCAAAAACTGCCAACAATATAAGGCATATGGCTGTCCAAGGAAAAGCAAGCAAATGTGAGTTTGCGCCCTCAATCAGGTAAAAGGCGAACATCTTTCTCCTGCTGACAAAACCTATGATGGATTAAGGTGGCTGACCTACCTTCAGGTAACATACTGCCTGTCTAATACATCATCTCAATGGGTGCTAAACATTCGTTTTAGCCTTGCAAGTTCGTCAATGGCACGCACCACCCATGCTGATGCCCAAGCGTGTCCCGGTGCCCAGTAGCCAGAGCCATCAAGCTTGAATAGCTCACAGTGTATGCCAGCAGGTGTCGTGAAAGATGCGCCGCTGCATATGAATTCCTCAGCCCTATTAAGCCACACCTTTGCGGCATCAAGCTCTCCACGCCTAAGGTGAGCTTCCGCAATGCGCAGCATCGCCATGCCAACCCAAAGTGTGCTCATAGTGCATACCATCCCGCCAGCATACAAATCGCCGACATATCTTGCAACACCGCTTCGCCCGTCAGACGAAACTACAGCTGCTCTAACTATAGCCTCAACTGTATTGATTGCCAGTTCCAATTCAAACTCGTCTTTGAGGGGGAGCATTTCAAATGGTGCAATGGCGCCAAGCACTGAAGAATCAATTGTGGAATCAAGACGACCATTGATGTCCAATCCTCTGACGAGATACCCATTTAAGCTCATTCTTCGCAAGCTCTCCTCTTTGATTATCTCTGCCATCTTGAGCCACTGGGTGGCTCTCTTTGCTTGCTTGCACTTCTTTGCAAGTTCAGCGGCATTGCAAAGCGCTCTGTATACAGCTGCGTTAGTGTATACAAATGAGCCAATGAATGTCTCCCACAGATCCATGCTTACTATTGGCACTCTGCCTTGCGAAACATCCTTGGAAGCACGCTCATACAACTTTTGGGCACCTTTAAGCGCCATGGCGGTGAGCAGCCGCTTCAGGCGTTGCATTTCGCCCTCGTCATTGGTGAACGAAACCAAATTGTCAAGACACTCACATGCAAGGATAACCATTGAGGCAATTTGATCCCACTGGGTATTCTCATTGCCCGTGCTCCATGCCGGACCAAGATGCCCATTAAGCCAGTAGCGCTGCAACCATGAACCATCATCCAACTGAACCTTTGAAGCCCATTTGATGAATTGAGCAACATGCTTATACCTCCTTTGCCTCAACCACAACCACATCATGTTGGCTGCGTCTCTCAACCAACAAAATCCATATCCACCGGATGCGATAAATGCTGGGTCAAATTCCGGCGCAGCAATCGGCGCACCAGCTGAATGGTCAAAGAGCATGGGGAGCACAAGTTGAGCGCGCATGTATGCGGCTTTTAAGCCATCGTCTTCAACTGGTGGTTCAATATCCTTGAGCCACTTCATCCAATGCTTCTTTGTTTCGTGAAGCAGCTGTCCGAATGGTGCCCGCCTCAATTGCGCTGTCACTCTAACGGCTTCATCCGCACTCCTTCCGGCTGCCATAGTAAGGACTATGCTGATTTGCATTTCACCAACGGGCAGCTCCCATGCGAGGGCGAAGTTAACGGAACCTATCTCAAGCGCCTGACATTTGAGTGAACCATCATAAAGGTCATCCTTTGCATTTGACCAAGCACCAGCATCTGACTTGCCACACTGAAACTGATGAAATGGCGTTGCTCCAATGGCAATCCATGTATCCCTGCACCACTGTAAAATCAGCTTCTCGTCTGGGAATGCCTGAACGCAATTCTTCCATCTATGCCCATCAATCCACAGCTCATGGTATTGACAGATGAGCATATGCACCTGCCTCAAGCCGGTCCGGCGCACCTCAACTTGCCTGACAAGAGCTGGCACATCTGGTGGGACAAAATCAGTTAGCGCCACTTCAACCCCTATGTAGCGATTGAAAAGCCTTGTTCGGAGTATGTTCGTGCCGTCAATGTATGATTGGCTCCGTTCCCAAGATGGTTCAAATGTCCATGAGTAACCGTAACCAGAAGCATACACACCAAGCATGCATTCATGTATGTGTTGGGCGTGATCAATGTTTGGGAAAAAGAAACTCATGACCTCGCCGCTTGCGCCCATAGTGCAAAGCACCCTGCCATTGCCCACAATAGCCGTTGGAAGGTAAACTGTGCTCATTTGATAGAACACCTCGCTTGCGCAATTGTTTTGATTGAAGCTGGCTGGTGCAGCCGATTGTCAAACTGATAAGAGCGCAACTTTTTAGCATGACGAAAATGGCGTGGAGGTGCAATAGAATGGGCTGGATGCGAATCCACTTTGCAGCCATACTCATAACGCTCGTTTTATCAATGGCTCTCACCACCAAATTATTGGTGTGCGCAGAAAAGGAACCGCCAGAAAAGGAACCGATGGTGACACTTGAGTTGAAAGGCACGACTGTTAGCGAAGCGCTGTCGGAACTCTCACGACAAGCCAATGTCAAAGTGACTCTCAGAGGAGAGCACACAGCGAAGCTCAATTTGAGCATTCGTAACAGACGCTTTAAAGAGGCGCTTGAGTTGATTTGCAAGCTGGCGCAATGTGGCTATTGCATTATCGGGGATGAATACATCGTCATGCCGCTGCCCAAGCCGGACGAACTCATCAAACGAATTGAGGCAGCATGGGCGGGGCTGAAGCGCTTCAGTTGCAACGCCATTGAAAGGCGTTGGGATGGCATAAGTTGGCGCGAGCGTAAGATTGAACTGTTATTCTCATCGCCAAGCAGCGTGCTTTTGAAAGCCACTTCTCAACATGTTGGGGAGGAGATATGGGTAATACGGCATGAGACAACATTGCGCTACTTGCCCGAAGAGCACATCGCAGAGCGCTGGGATGAGAACAAGTGCACAGATTGGGGAATGATGCTTGGTGGTCCGGGAAATGTGGCTGGCTTCGGGCAAGCATGGAAAGCGATTCTCGGCGAGTATCAAGCATCCTCCGTAAGCCTTATAGCTTTGCGTGACAGGCTGGCATACCTTCTAACTCTGAAGCGCATTAAGCCGAAGGCGAGATATGAGCTATTGCACTGTGACTGCGGTGTTTATGGTTTGGGTTTTTACTGCTCGCCAATCATCCGCATGGTCATGGAACAACCGGCATCAGTTCAACTCGCCTTTGATGTTGATGCACTCTCTCTCCTTCACAGAGCGCACATAAATGAAGATGGTAATGTGATTGGCGCTGCCACTGCCGATTTGAGCCAACCGCTGAAGACCGGTGTGCCGCTGTATAGAAGATATGAACTGCGCGATGCGGCGAACACCTACATAGGTGAATATATTTATTCCTCATTTGGGGAGCTGCGGGATGACAGGGCTAATGAATTTGTATTGCCACAGGATGTCATTGTTTCAGACGCGCGCCTGCGCAGCGCAGGTGAGTATCGTGAGGATATAAAGCGAACTGATAACGCTAACCTGCGCTTCAATCTCGCTCGTCTGTATCTTCTCAAGCTGGGCGACCCTGACGAAGCCATATCGCACCTGCAAGCTGCTCTTGAAAAGAATCCACAAGCCCCCCAACTATGGCTTGCCTACGCGAAGGCTCGCATAGCCGCATTTAAGCCCAGCGAAGCCGAGGCAGCTCTTCGCAAGGCTATAAACCTGTCTCCGAAACTCATTGAAGCACATGCAACACTCGCCGAAGTGCTCTCAGCTATGGGCAGATGGAACGAAGCGATAGAGTTGCTTGAATCTGTGCGGCAAAGCGTTGATATGGAGCGCGCATCAAGACTGCTTTTGCAGAAGGCTGTTTGTTATCAATGCCTTGGCAAGCTCGGCGAAGCAACGGAACTCTATTTAACTCTGCTTTCAATGCCCGATGCCGATACAAATGCCGCTATAACTTCTGTTGAGAGGCTGCTATCAATTGCTCACTTCGCTGGCGACTTAACTCGCCTCGCAAAAGAAGCACAAAGCATTGCTGCTACAAAGCCATCGCCATTCTTGCACCTATTGCTTATGCGGATAGCGCTTGAACTTGGCGATGTTGATGGCGCAAGCAAGCACCATATGGCGTTTGTGCGGATTCGCCCCCACGATCTTTTGCTCAGGCTAAATGCCGCAAACGCATTCATGATGCACGGAGCACTTGATGAAGCCGAGAACGAATACACCGCTGTAGTTGCGCTTCACCCGCTATCGCCACACGCATCTATAGCGAGGCGCCAGCTCAGCGCCATAGCCATAAAGCGAGGTCAATACCCACAAGCATTCGGTTGGCTGCTCGCTGTTGAAAGATGGCTTGATGGGCATGCAGAAATGCTTGATACGGTCAGATCATTTGAGGATACATTCATGCGCTACTTCTCGGCTGATGCGCTTCAAGTGTTGGCCGAAGCGTGCATTGAGCGGGGGATGCACCGAGAAATCATATATACTCTCGTAACCGACCTGCGCCATTTAGCGGCGGATTATGATGGGACACTCACATGGGCAAGAAGGGGCACAGCACGCTATCCAAACAACATATGGCTCAAGAGAGCAGAGGTGCAAGCATTGCGTGATGCAAAGAGGTGGCGCGATTTGGAGATTGTCTTAAGGCGTGAATGCGAGCGCAACCGCACCCAACCCTATTTCCATGCCGAACGCATTTGGCTCTACTACCGTTGGAGAACATCATTGGATCTCCCGAGGGATAGAACCGAGTTTGCCACTGTGCTGCGCAACGAAAGGAATTCAAGAGAGGAGTTCCTGCAGCGCTTCCGAGGCATGCCACTATCGCAATTTGTTTACGGGATCGCATTAGCCAACGATATTGCTTCATTCCAATCGCTGCCATTTGAAGCCCTTTCAGTGCTTGAAGGTGCTCTCAACTCACAAATGCCTGATGGTAATCTGAAGGATGCGATCGTGACGCTGCGAAGAGCACTCGCATCCTGCTATGGGCGCATAGGTAAATGGGCGAGCGCAAGGGCACAGTATAAAGCTCTGATGCGCCTGCTTGATGACGAATTTGAGCTTGCAGCTTTGGCGAGAGAATGGATAGCAGGTGAAGTTTCAAGGAAGCGATTTAACGAAGCCATATCGTTTGTGCACACCGCAATGAGCGGGTTTGAACCGATGGCAATCAAAAGAGCGCTTTTAACCGCCCTGACGGAGTTAATGGTTGTCCCGCCAGATGTAATGCCTTTGCAACGGCAGCTTTTTGAAGCTGAGGTGAATGAGCGTCTGACCGTCATGCAGCAGTGGTTGAATCAAAACAGCACAGACCCAGCAGCATTAGCTATAGCTGGATGGGTGGCTATAGTGCGAAATGATCCGAAGGTGGCAACCCAGCACTTTGAAACGAGCATGGCAAGGTCATCCAGAGTAGTTGACTTGCCAGTTAGATGTGACCTGCTTGAGCTTATCGGCGACGGCTTTGCAGCATTGGGCGAAAACCAAAAAGCAATTTCGGCTTATGAGGAACTTGTCCGCCTGCAACCGATGAGGCTATCAGCACACCGCAAGCTGCTCGCTATCCATATTCAAAGTGGCAATGCCAAAGTGGCTTTGGAAGCAGCCAAACGAATGCTCGCACACTCGCCGACAACTTCGGGAATGCTATTCACCTATGCACAGGCGCTTGCATTATCCGGTGATACAGCCCAAGCATTGAAATGGCTTGACAGAGCCATTACGGTTGCACAAGTTAACGCTGACATATCACTCACCGAACTCGGGACCTATATGCTTACTAAGGCGAAGCTGCTTGAGGAGATGGGCAAAGAGGACGAAGCTGAGAAGGTCTACCGTCAGGTAGCATTGGGCGCGGGAATAAGGAGGGTTATTCGCAGGGCTGCTATTGAGTGGCTTTGCAAATACTACGAGAGGCGCGGCGATACCGCTGAACTTGCAAGCTGGCTTAAATGGCTCATGTGGGCAGCACCGGAGCTGCAGAAGGATATTGAGCACAAGCTAAAAGCCATTGAAAGCACCATAAAGTTGAAGCAGTAGAGCAGCGGTTGCTGGCAGGCTTGAGGCGGTGTGAATATCGTGGATGATATTAGCTGCTCATATTTTCATTGGTGAAGTTGCTCCTGTGGTGGTTTTCATATTGCGCTTCGGGCATGGGCGAAGGAAAATCGGTCACCTAAGTGCGCCGCCAGTTAATCGGGCATAGCCAAGATGCAACTTGCAAAGGGCTTTAAACCTTCTCAAGGAGCACGATCCATTTGTCCGAGAGAAACGGAGCATAGGGGCGTGTTGGGAAAATGGCACGCACTTTAAAGCCAGCCTCACTGACAAGTTCCTCAAGGTCATGCTTGCTGAAGCGATATTTTAGCTCACCAAGCAAGCCAAGCTTGTAGCGAATCCAATTGGACAAGTATCGCAGCGTATAACGATGCCTGAATTCAACGATGCCCCAGCGGTTTGTTACACGCCTCATCTCCTTAAGGATGCGCAGCTGGATTTCTCTCGGCACATGAAACATGAACCTGATGCACATTACGGCATCAAAAGTTCCATCCTTGAATGGTAACCACTCAGCATCGCTTACTACTAAACCAACTAAACCCTCAAGGTGCGATTTCGGCTTGCCCATTGCCTCAAGCAACATAGCGTGTGATATATCGGCACCTATGAATTTAATCCCTTTCTGAGAGAGCAGCTGAAAGATGCGCCCCGTGCCACATGGCACATCTAAGACAAAACTAATTTGTGTCCCAAGCGAATTAGCAAATCTTATGGCGCGCCTTATGGCAGTTATATCTCGCATGTGGCGCATCCAGCCAAATAGCCCGCCAAATCGCTTCATCTCGTATATCTTTGCAACTGTTTCATCCTGATAATGTCTCTTGCGCCTGAGGTAATGCTCAATGCTTTCCACTGCTCACTCACCCCGCCCAAAGTTAAACAGGCTTGTAGCGAAGTCATTGTCTCTAACGAGCAGCCGATGCAGCATTGTCCGATTTGATCATCGTCCCTTGAAGCGAGCCTCAACCAATGAAGGGGGTTGACGCGGCATGCGCCTCAAAGTGTCCTTTATTTGCCCGTCACGGCTCTCCACCCACAATGCTTTCTTCCACACGCGCCTTATCAAAGCTACATCACTTGGTTCAAGCCTGCAGCGCCGCGCATATGCAAAGTAAAAGCGCAGTCTATCGGCATCAGATAATGGCGCATGATGATAACTTGAAAGCAACAGCTTAGCCAGATCCTTTATCATCGCCCTTCGCCAAATTCTCGGTCGGATGAGTCTATCAAGGTCAAGTAGGATTAGCTCATATTCGCCGTCGCTGTGGACTCGCACGGCTATGTGATGCAGAAACAAGTCCTGATGGAAAAGCCCAAACGAGTGCAGCTTTGATACGAGTGCTGCAAGCTGCAAGAGCAGCTTGCGCTTGCTCCCCTGAGCCAATGGCGCAAACTCGTCCCTCATAAACTCATCAAGCCTGAACGCATCAACTGCTTCTGTCAAAAGGAATGCCTCATTGAATCCTCTTCGCCACCTTGAACCGGCTGCGACTGGCTTCATAGTCGGTATGCCAAGCGAGTTGAGCAGCATGATGTTGTGAAGTTCTTTGAAGCCGTAGAACCCGAGCGTGCCACCACGCAAGATAGCGCTCGCAAAATCCCATAGCGACGCCCATCTCCTTTTGAGATAAAACGATGTTCCATCAACGGTGAAATGCCATACCTCTTTCCTTCCGCGCCTTTTGACTAACTTGCCACCAATGAACCTCATGAAGCAGTCAAACGATGTCAACCCGCATTTGCTCAATAGCTCAATGTATGCCTCATCAACGAGTATTCCGTCCTGAAGACGCATCAGCACATTTCATCATCCTCAAGCTCTCAATTTTTAAGCCACCCTGTGAGCGAGGGCAATACATTGCCAACGGAAGAGACGATGAGAATGCTCAAGCTCCCTCTATTTCACTCATAACACGCTGCCTCGTTTTAAAGGATACTGCAACAAATTGGTTCGCGAACACCTTACAGAAACTGCATTTACTCTTTCGTTTGACCGAATCTATGCGCTCAGAGGGAACACCACACAGCTTGCCCTCTCTTTCCCGGCTCAATGCCACACATGTTTTTGACCAACATCCAGTTTGAGGCAAACTGACCAATTGGGTGTAAAGCCAACTGCGAAGCTAAGGAGTTAAGTATAGTTGAGCGCAGTTTCAAAGGCAGCTTCATTTTTAACACCATGTTTATTCCCTGATGCGCGCAAGGCTTCGTTGCATGTAAAGGCATGCCCTTTGAGATGGTGAAATCAGATGACGAAATCAGATGGGTGACTCATGATGGAGCGCTACAGGGACATCATTCCAAACTACGATGAGTTCCTTCGCATCATAGATGAGCCAATGCCGACGACTGCCCGAGTTAATCTGCTCAAGACGACGCCGAAGGAACTCATTGATAGGCTTAAAGCGAAGGGGTTTGAAGTTGAACGCTCTTCATGGTGCCCGTATTTGTTAACGCTCCGTGGCGACATCCCGGCTGGCTCAACTATTGAACATTGGCTCGGTCTATACTACATCCAAGAGGCAACATCGCTTATTGCCCCGTTGGCGCTCTCGCCAGAGCCGAAAGACGCTGTGCTTGATTTGTGTGCCGCACCTGGCGGGAAGACAACACATGTCTCAATGCTCATGGATGGGATCGGCACAATCGTCGCCAATGACCAAAATGCGAAGCGCTTGAGGGCGCTGATGAGCAACCTATACAAGCTGGGCATCACAAATTGCATTGTCACCGAATACGACGGTATGCGCTTTCCCCTATCGGAGCTTAAATTTGATTTTGCACTTGTAGATGTGCCGTGTTCGGCAGAGGGCAACTTGCGCAAGTCGCCACAGAGACGCTTTCAGACTAATGTGCGTTACTCAAGGCGTATAAGTGGCATACAAAAGGCACTGCTTTTGCGTGCGATTGATTCAGTTAAAGTTGGGGGAGTGATAGTTTACTCAACATGCACATTTGCACCCGAGGAGAACGAAATGGTAGTGCAACATGCCCTAACTACCCGTGATGTTCAAATTGAGCCACTTGAGTTAAACGCACCACACTCACCCGGATTGACGGAATGGGATGGTCTGTCCTTCCACAGCGACATGCAATATGCAGTTCGCATATACCCACATCACTTCAACTCCGGTGGCGGCTTTGTCGCCCGCTTGAGAAAACTCAGCGATGTCAAACATGAAGCAGAAGGCTACAGCGCTTTATTCTCACACGCCCGAAAGGGCTTACAACTTGCAAAGCCGCGCATAACTGACTCGCTGCTTGATTACTTTAACGAGCGCTTCGGCATACCACCGCAAATTTTTAATGGGCTCAACTTCATTGAGTCCGCAGACAGCGTATGGATGACAAGCGCTGACTTAGGCTACTTGGGCATGCTCGGCAGGGTTTCATCTGTTGGGATGCGACTTGCGCACATCATTGACGGAAGGTTTAAACCAACAAGCTATGCTCTTGCGTGGCTGCAACCACACATTAAGTCAAGCACCGTAAATATTACTTTGAACGAACTCGTAACACTGCTCCTTGGTCAGCCCATTAAATTGCACGCCGATGTATCAAGGGGTTATGTAGCCATAGCCTTTGAGGGCGACATACTCGGCTGCGGCTTCTATACAGGCGATGAGTTGCGCTGCGAGATGCCAAAAGGGAGAAGGGCAGAACTGCTTGATGTGCTATATTGCGAACACCGCCTCAAAGAAAAGCCTCACACCGAAAGTTAGAAAGCAGGATATCCACATTGGCGCGCAGCGCCTCAAGCTTTAAAGCGCCTTTGAAAGATGAGCGTGAACAAACACAGCGACCATATCACCAACGAAAACACCCATCAAGATTGATGAACAAATCATAAGTAGCCACACAATGGGTGGATTAAAGTGAGCCTCTTACCGTGCATCATTTGCAGTGTTTGCGCCACTTAACAGAATTACGGACAGCCTGTGCCAGTCTGCCACGGCGTCATTACTGAGCGACCGTAGTTTACGCAGGTTGTTGACATGCGCTCAAGTTGATCCCAAGTGATCTGATTTAGCCTATGCGCCTTCACATGCCCGTCCGCAAAGAGATAATTGCTCATTTCGTTATGCCAATGTGTCCTAACATAATTACTGGCTCTCACCCAAGCAATGTCTCTTGTTTCTATCCCGCAAGTGCTATTTGGATAGCAGTCGTTCCAACGATTCTCACTGCACCACATGGCTACAAATTGGGCAGGTTGAGGTATGCTCGTCTCATGCTGAAGCCCGAGTCCACGATAGTTAAAGCAATAGGCTGCTACGGTGAAATGCGCATTCGCACATATAGCTCCAGCAGCATCATGGTTAACTCCAAATCCTGTTGGTCTACTTGGGCAGAGAAAGATTTGCGGGTTCTTAATGTATGGGTAAATTGCATTCCCAACCCAACCACGCCAACCATACCTATAAACTATACCAGCACATGTATTGTTGTCAGGGTCATTCCCGCCGGGCCAGAAACCATCGTAGTCTTGAATATACATTGCAAAGCCAGTCCCAATTTGCTTCAAATTGCTCTGGCAGCTTGACATCCTGGCTTTCTCTCTCGCCTTAGCAAACACAGGGAACAATATCGCTGCCAAGATGGCGATTATCGCAATCACCACCAGCAGCTCTATCAGCGTGAAACTAATAGCTCTACGCCTCCTCCAAATCAGTGCCCTCTTACTACGCATCATTTATCAGCCTCCTTTTAGCCTATGATTTGAATGCTGACAACACATTGACATCGTCTCGCACAGCGCATGGATATATCAAATGCTTTTTGCTTTGCGCCGTTCATCACCCCCTTCAATCCTTGAAGTTGTCCACATAGCAAATGGCTAAATGAGTAGGAATGGCTTTAGTCATGAGAATCTTTCTTCAATCATACCCGGGACTAAAGCCCTCCTACATGAATCACCACCATTCAGTATAGTCAAGAAAGAATCGCTTGTCAACCCACCTTTGCGTGATGCACAGTAGGGTTGTAGTGTGGCACGAGATGAACTTGGAACGGCATCAGTGTGGTAGAACATCACATCGCTAAAGCGTTAGATGACAGTATCTCAATGATGAAGCGCCGTCAATCTCCCATTCAATGTAGCGTATTCATCCTGCTCGCGAAAAAGCCTTTCATCAAGATGCGCTTGCAACTCACTTTGCATCGCGAGAAATTTAAACTCCAAAGCCATCTTAACTTTTGGGGGTTCACGAGAACTGTCATCCAGGGCGACTGAAAGAGCGTTGGTTATCTTGCAAGAAATGTCTTCAAGGGAAGGATGCGGCACACAAAATACTCCTCAAAGAATTTAGGATGAGCTTTGTCCGACTTCACCTAATTGCACCGTCTATTTGATGGACGCCATTTTAAGGCTTCGCAGGCAAGATGCCATACCACCCGGATTGCCTTTGCAGTGTTTTATGAGTGGGATGACCATATCACTTTGTGCCATGTTGGAGGGATCTTGCTACGAATACAATTATTCGGTTTTCACTAAACCCCAAGTGAATTACGAGGCTTCATCTGGACGATGTAGTTTTAGTGCACTTTCTGGTTCCACATGGATGGTTACATCGGTATTGGGCAGGGCTTGCCGGATATCTTTTTCAATTTCGTCGCAAAGCTTATGTGCCTCCTCAACCGTCATGCCATCTCGCACAACAAGATGGAGGTCAACATAACGGTGCTTTCCTACTCGTCTTGTCCGGAGACGATGGGTATTTACGAAATTTTTGTTATGATGCTGAAGTATTTGGGCGACAATTCTTTTCTCATTTGGCGGAAGAGATGCATCCAAAAGATGGCTCATAGCATGGCTGAGCAAATCATACCCAACTTTTGCAATAAGCATTGAGACCAAAAGCGCAAGCAAAGGGTCTAAAAAATGCCAACCCGTTAGCTTTAGGACGAAAAGCCCAAATAAGACTGCACCTGAGGAATATGCATCAATGCGCAAGTGCCATCCATCCGCCTCTAAAGCCAAAGACTCTGTCTTTCGGGCAATAGCGAACAAGTGAGATGAAACAAGCAAATTAACAACTACTGAAATTGCCATAATAGCAATGGCAGCGGTTGGTTGAAAGACCTTAGAGCCATGAATAAGCCTTTGAATAGCTTCAAAAGCGATTAGAAAACAAGCAATCCAGACTAAAATTGCCTCCACAGCGCCGGACAGACTCTCAAATTTCCCATGCCCATATGGATGACCAGAATCTGGCGGCTTCTCAGATTGACGAACAGCGAACAAAGCTATCAACGCAGCGAGCAAATCCGTCCCCGAATGTATCCCTTCCGAAATTACGCTAACAGAGCCACTCCACCAACCAACTAAAAGTTTGGTGATTGTCAACGCACTGGCGGCAGCAACCGAGATTACTGCAGCTTTTTGCTTTTGAGTTTGCTCCACACAACTCCCCTTCCCTTCGGCAAGTTTTGGCTAAATTGGAGCATCACCACAAAAAAACGCGTGTGATTATGAACTAACAGCTTTTCGGGAAAAGAGAGATTAAAATTTAGATGGCATCCAGCCAATCCGGAATTTTGCTATTTACGCAATTTCCCATGAAACACCAATTAACCGTGTTCAAAAATTTGCGGCAAGCAAGCAGCGAATTATGCTCAAAAGTCCGCAGTAGGGCACCGAACAAATCTAAGTGCCATCAAAAAAGACAATAAAATGTCACCTTTTAGTAAACCATGAGCCATAAACATGCAGCGTTCCCATTTGTGGATAAAAAGCTATTTATCGCTTAGTTGAAAAAAGTTATGATTTGATTCACCAAATGGTAGCATAAGTGAGTATTAATTCAAGGAGATTGCACTTCAATCACAAGACCGGCATCAATGTATTGCCCACCGACAGTTTGATGGCAATGAATGGCAATGATGTTCTTTCCACCCGGCTTTAACGCTGCGATTGCCTCCGGAGATATGCTTACCTCTTCATAATCGGTCGTGTAATCAGATAGCCTTGCGGCAAGCACGCCATTGATATAGACCTCGGCATCTTCGTCATGGTGTATTCGCAACATCAAACGGGATAATTCTTCCTTCGCCAATGGCGGCAATGTGAACTCACGCCGCAGCCAAATGTCAGATGTGCGCCACTCCGTGCGCACTATAGCGCCAGGAGTGCCTCTTACCCCAAACCCACCAATCCCTTCCTTCCACCCGGAATCGTTAAATTCCGGTTTGAACCAATCATCAGCTGGCTTTTCAAATGTGTATTTCCAGCGTATTTTTTCATCATCTTGGGCAGTTGGGACTACAACCTTGTATCTTGGCAACCCGGGAAATTCACCTCGCAACACAGCTTTTGCAATTATTTCAACCGGCATCTTGATAACCTTACGATCGTATGTCAACAAACCATTGCACTCTGTCTCAACATCCGTCAATTGCGTATAAATTGCCCCAGATAACCCCATTGTGTCCTTCAATTCCCAAGCCCTTTGCCAAAGCCTGAGGTATGCTTTTGTCAATGCCTTTTCGTCCGGCATTGTCCTATACCCCCAACCTTTTTCAATCCATGTGTGCCCTTTAAGGATCAACCCAAGCCCTCCAAACTCGCCAAGAACAAGCGCTCTTTTCCCATCAGGTTTTGGGGATGCAGGTCCGGGGTAGCTGTGTATGTCAATCACATCACCAACACTTTGGAAGACATGCCAACCGCTTGCACCGTTTACAAGCCTTGTCTGGTCAAGTTTTTTAACTATTTCAACCAACCTTGCTGTGTCATACTGTCCCCACCCCTCGTTGAAGATGATCCACATTATGATGCTCGGATGGTTGAAAAGCTGCTCAACCATTGCGCACAACTCACGCTCAAACTGCTCAGCGCACTCCGGCGATATCGGAAAACCTTCCCTCTCCGCGGATGAGCCACGCCCAACTGAAGAACTCGGCATATCTTGCCACACGAGCAATCCAAGCCTATCACACCAGTAATACCATCGTTGTGGCTCACGCTTGACATGCTTTCGGACAGCATTAAAGCCGAGCTTTTTCATCACATCAACATCAAACCTGAGGGCTTCATCTGTCGGAGCTGTGTAAATTCCGTCCGGGAAGAAACCTTGATCAAGCGGTCCAACTTGAAAAACAAACTTGCCGTTGAGCAAGATACGAACAAAACCGTTTTCATCCTTTCCAAGCGATACCTTCCTCATGCCAAAGTAGCTTTTGACAGCATCAATCTCCCTCTCCCCAATAAGCAGCCTGATTTGCAACCCATAAAGGAACGGACTATCTGGGCTCCAAAGCCTTGGCTGCTTTAGCTCAATTTTGACGGGTTCATTTGGTGTTCCCTTTGCCTTAGCAATTATTGCAACCTTTGAAAAGTCAAGCTCAGGCTCGGTTGAAGTTGCAATAATGGCATCACGAACAAGCACTTCAACACTCATATTTGGTTTCTGGTTGGCAACATGAGCCGTCACAATGACGGCATTTTCGTCAACATTCGGCACAACCTTCAACCGCTCAATGAATGACTCTGGAACCACCTCAAGCCAAACTGTTTGCCAGATTCCGGAACATGGCGTATACATGATCCCGCTTGGCTCACGCATAGCTCTTCGCATCTGCTTACCACGAGCTTGCACACCATCCTCTGTTGGATCCCAAACTCGCACAAGTAGCTCATTCTCGCCTGATTTGATGAATTTCGTGATGTCAAAGCTGAATGAATCATACCCGCCGCGGTGTTTCCCAACTTCTTTTCCGTTGACAAATACAGCAGCCTCCCAATCAACAGCGCCAAAGTGAAGTAATAGCCTGCTACTATTGGTAAGCTTTGGAGCCATAAAAGTCCTGCGATACCAAAGATATTGATGGGCTTCAAGCGGCTTGCGAACACCAGATAGTGCCGATTCAATTGGGAACGGCACGAGAATTTTTCCATCCCATTTTTCTGGGATGCTACCTTGCTGCCTGTCAACAATTGCGTAATCCCACAGCCCATTTAAGTTGACCCAATTCTGACGCACCATCTGTGGACGCGGATACTCGGGATGCGGAAGAGACGGGTTTACTTTCTCAGCCCACACAGTCATAAGGGGAACTTTCTCAGGCTGCCATTGCACCCCTCCCACCTCCTGCGCTGAACCTACTGCTGTAGCCAGTGAAAAAAGAATTATTGTATATAGCCAACCAAAATGCATCCACCATCCTGAAATGCGCATCACAATCACTCCTCGTTTTGCTCGCGAAACATGATAAGCCCTTCAGATGGAATGTTGCCAACAAACCACCAAACACCCTCCTCCTTCGCCAACTCCCTCGCTTCCAAGTTCGCCCAATCGCTGCCAACAACTACTCCAACTGCATCAACACCCACGCTGCGCAGCGTCTGCGCACGCTTGTGTGCACGCATCACATCATAGCCATTGACTTTCAATGAGGCTTCCACCACTAAGACTTTCTCTCCCTTCCACCAAATCAAGTCCGCCAATGTCGGTCTCTCATCCG
>JANXAS010000040.1:0-16259 GCA_025062195.1 Armatimonadota bacterium | reverse complement strand
ACCTGTTCTGCGAGTGTATCAACCCGTTGGGTTAGTAGAGTCATTTGCTCGGTGAGTGTGTCAACGCGTTGAGTGAGTGTATCAACCCGTTGAGTTAATATGCTGACTTGCTCAGTTAATGCCTCCAACTGTTGCTCAGTCCTAACCTGCTGCTCAGCAAGCAGATTGACCCTTTCAGTTAATGCCTCCAACTGTTGTTCAGTCCTAACCTGTCGCTCAGCAAGCAGATTGACCCTTTCAGTTAATGCCTCCAACTGTTGTTCAGTCCTAACCTGTCGTTCAGCCAATGCCTCCAACTGTTGCTCAGTCCTAACCTGTCGCTCAGCAAGCAGATTGACTTGCTCAGCAAGCATATTGACCCTTTCAGTCAATGCCTCTAACTGTTGCTCAGTCCTAACCTGTCGCTCAGCAAGCAGATTGACCCTTTCAGTCAATGCCTCCAACTGTTGTTCAGTCCTAACCTGTCGCTCAGCAAGCAGATTGACTTGCTCAGCAAGCATATTGACCCTTTCAGTCAATGCCTCCAATTGTTGCTCAGTCCTAACCTGTTGCTCAACAAGCATATTGACCCGCTCAGCCAGTGCTTCTAACTGCTGCTCAGTTCTAACTTGTGCATTCACCAAACGGTTAATGGCTTCCGGCAACCCCAACAACTCGTCCGTCAAAATCAACCTTCTCAATTCAGCACGCCATTCTGGATGCTGTTCCAAAATCTTCACAAGGTCATGAAATCCTTCAATAGTGAACGACATTATTTTCACCTCCAATGCCCATACAAAGCGACTGTCAACTGAGCCCAAATATTTGTGAAAATTCTGGGAAGCCATCTCCCACTGCTGAGTGAACGAGTATCAACTTCATCCTCACTTCAATGGAGTAACGAACTCATAAACACCAGAGCCAATCTCAAATACGGCAATGCCATCTTCTGCACGCACAAACTTAACACCGGGCGAATCTGCTGCGGGCATGCCGCTTTCCATCACCTTTGAAGCATCGCTTGTTGGAACACGAACGATAGCAACTACATTTACCGGGATTGTAATCTTGAGACGCAGGTTATTACCTTCCTTGCGCCATTCAACATCTATGCGCCCACGAATTGAGTTGTAGCTTGCACGGACAAAATCAAGCCCATCGCTGACGCTCGGCTTTATTAGCGTCCGCTTGAAGCTATTTTCAAGTGTGTCAATCCCAGCAAGCACGCGAAACATCCATTCACCGACGGAGCCGAACGCATAGTGGTTGAACGAATTCATGCCCGGCTCATGTATTGATCCATCGGGTTGAATGCTATTCCACCTCTCCCAAATTGTAGTTGCTCCCATCTTGACCATGAAGAGCCACGATGGATATGTATCCTGAAGCAACAACCTGTATGCGACATCACTTCTATCACACTCGCTCAGCGCGAGCATAAGATGCCTTGTGCCAACAAAGCCAGTTGAAAGATGCCATCCCCTTTTCTCAATGTCCCTCACAAGGTGTTCCAATGCCCTCGGACGAAGTTCGTCTGGAAGCAACCCGATATTTAGCGCGAGCGCATAGCATGTTTGGGTATCTCCCTTTATCCGTCCGTCGCCTTGAACAAACTCCTTGATGAAGGCAGCCTTAATTTCATCAAATAGCTTTTCATAGCGCTTCGCATCTTCACCCCTGCCGATGGCTTTAGCCATCTCAGCCATCAGCTTCGTTACATAGGCAAAGTATGCAGTTGCAAGCACATCCTTTGGCGTGTCCGCGCCCGCTGGCACCCAATCACCGTAGCCAATTGCTGGGCGAATTAAGTTTTTGCTGTTGCGCAAAAGATACTCTATGTAACGCATCATTGAATTGTAGTGTCGCTCCACAATGCGCTTATCGCCATAGACTTTGAGCATCGCCCACGGAATGATGATGCCTGCATCTCCCCATGCTGGCGTTCCAAAGCCAGCTCCAGTTGTAGGCGCAACATCTGGATATGCCCCATCAGCTCTTTGACCGTCGTTCAAATCAATGAGCCACTTTGTCATGAATGAAGCAATGTCAGCAATATAGGAAGCTGCAAAAACAAATATTTGCGCATCACCAGTCCATCCTTGCCTCTCGTCACGCTGCGGGCAATCCGTCGGCACTTCAAGGTAGTTGCCACGAAGTCCCCAGACGATGTTTTGAAAGAGCCTGTTGACTTGGGCATTTGAACATTCGAACTCGCCAACCAATGGAACATCTGAACGAAGCACAACGCCAGTTATTGCATCAACTTCGGGCTTGCCAGGATAGCCGGTCACTTCAACATACCGGAAGCCACGAAATGTGAATCTCGGCTCAAACACCTCTTCACCATTACCTTTGCAGATGTAAACATCAGTATTCTTCGCCCGGCGTAAGTTCGCTGTATGGATTGTCCCATCGGGATTCAAAACCTCAGCAAACCGCATCGTTATTTGCGTGCCGGGTTTTGCGCCACGCACTTTAAGCCTCGCAACTCCAACCATGTTTTGACCAATGTCAAAGACGAATGTGTTTGGCTTTATCTCAACAATGCTCCTTGCGGGGAGTTCCATCTCTTTCTTTACAGGCTCACCTGGATGCCATGTCAATTGCAGTGGCACTCTCTCGGTGACGACAACAGGTTTCCATTTACCATCATCAAAATTAGGTGTATCAAACCCTTCAATTAGCTTCTCTCGCCTTGCATCGTAAATCATGCCCATGTAAAAGTCAGCCGCAATTATTGGACCATAGGAAGCCTTCCAAGTCTCATCGGTGACAATGATTTGCTCCGTGCCATCATCAAGTTGAATGTGCAGTTGTATTAATAACCTCGGTTCACCACCATAAAAGTTTCTCCTGCCCCAGCCGCCTTGAAAGCCAGAATACCATTCATCGTGGAGTATCGCACCTATAGCATTTGCGCCCCTGCGTAAAAGCCCCGTCACATCGTAGGCGCGATAATATGCCCTCTTTCGGAAGTCAGACCAACCAGGGATAAAGTAATCCTCACAGATGCGCTTTCCATTGACTCGCACTTCACAACTGCCCAGGGCGCTCACAAACATCAATGCACGCATAACATCACCATTCACTGTGAATGTCTTGCGCAAGTATGGCAGCGGTGGGACTTCATCACCAATATAGCCCCATGGCTCAACCCCATATGCTCCAAGCTCAACTGCGCTTTTCCACCCAGAATCATCAAATGCTGTTTCAATCCACCCGTTCACTTCCCTTTCCGATGCCCTCCACTTTGAATCCGTGACGACTGTTGTCTGTTGAGCGCCTTCAAACTCAATCACCAACCTGGCGAGCAATCCAGCAGGACCGCCTTCGTTGGTCACTGATATGGCGATTGCATTTATGCCAACACGAATGTGCTTTAAAAGGTCAAAGTTCCTCGGTCGGCGCCATGCATCCCTCTTCCCATCGCTCCTTCCAACTTCAACCCCATTGACGAATAAAATGAATTGGTCATCTGCGGTGATTGAAATGCGTGCCCTTATAACCCTTGCACCTTCCTGTAGCTTGAAACTGCGCCTAAAGTAACGCGTCGCTTTTGGCGCTTCCTTTCGTGGGTCACCCTCGGGAAACCAAATCCAGCGTGCACCAACGAATGCAGATGTCTCAAACTCGGCTGGCTCATCATAACCAATCCACTTCGCACGCCACTCGTTCGGCTCAAGCAAGCCCATAATCCAAAAGGCAGGTTTGCTCCAATCCGATGGCTTACCTTGCTCGTCCCAAACCATCACCTTCCACCAACACTGCATAAGTGATTTCAGCGGCTTTCCAGCATAGGTGATGTGCGTTGTCTCGTCAGACTCAACTTTACCAGTGTCCCACAGGTCTCCGATATCCTTATTCAAATTCTCAAGGCTGCTTGCGACGAGTATGCGATAGGCGCTTTGGCGCTTTCCCCTCGCACCATGTTCTTTGCTTTCAAGCGTCCAGCTGAGGCGTGGATTACCCACATCAATGCCCACTGGGTTGATACGATATTCACAGCGCAAATTGCTCGGTACAATCGCTGCCATTGCATGCCCACCCCCTACAAGCGCAATTGAGATTAGCACCGATGCTATTTTCATCACGCTTCACCACCTTGCGGTTTCATTTTAGCCCTGTGAAAATGTCACAGGGCACCCTAAGGAGACATGCTATATCTCGCAACTTACATTTTTGCTTTACAGTGAAGTCGTTTCACCTCTATCCCAAAACTCATTAGGCGGCTGAAGCTTCACTACGCTATCGCTTCATGGCTAACTACAAATTCTCTTTGTGCTGCCAATGCTTCAACAACTCTCATCACACCGCATGTAAAATTGGAGTTCGCATTTGACGGAAATTTCAAAACAACAGTCGTTCACAGGTGGGCGCGCTGCGGAATGAGAATGAAGTCAGCGGCTCCAGCTGTTGTCCCCAACTACTTTTGAAATGTCGTGCTCGCAATTTTTCTCCGGCCGAACCAGCGCCCAAAGGTTCATCACCAATTATAGGCTAAATCCAGCAGCATGCTTTTCCGGCACAGTTTTATCGGTATGTTCTTAAACCCCCATCTTAAAACCAGGAGCTAACACCTTCATTTTTGTTTATTCCGCTGACTTTAGACACCGATTGTTGATGAAGCAAAACGAGCGCCTAACTTATTTGGCGAACTCTGAAGACAGGGTTATTGCTCCATCGGACATCAGCTCAAAGGTTTTGTAGTTAAGTATGAAACGGAGCAAAGTGCTGCCAACGATAAAACGAATGACGAGCAAACGGTCAAATTGAAACACTCCTATCACTTCCGTATTGCTTGATCTGGCTTTGCCGAAGCATATTGTAACCTTTGCGGCAAACTGCCCATTGAGTTTGACCGTTTAAAATTGCACGCTATAATCGCCTTTGTGGCGTTAAGTAAGGCACATTTGCGGTGCAATAAGGGGTGAGCGTGATGGACAGGAGAATGAACCGACGAGATTTTCTCGGTGCAGTTGGTAAAGCTGCCCTTGCCTCATTTACATTCCCATACATTGTGACGAGCCGCGCAATCGGGGGCGCCGGTAAACTGCCAGCAAGTGAGCGAGTTGTCTTGGGCTTCATTGGACTTGGTGGCATGGGCATGGGGCTCTTAAACGGTTTCCTCGGCAACAAAATGGTTGATGTGGCAGCGGTGGCGGATTGCTATGAGCCACATGCAACCAGGGCAAAGCAACTCGTTGAAGAAAGACGCAAGACAAAATGTTATGCCTACAAGGACTATCGTGAGCTGCTTGACCATAAAGATATTGACGCTGTCGTCATATCCACACCAGATCACTGGCATGCACTTAACACAATCCATGCATGTGAAGCTGGAAAAGATGTGTATGTTGAAAAGCCGCTATCTCACACACTGCTTGAAGGGCGCTACATGGTAAATGCGGCAAGGCGTTATGGCAGGGTTGTCCAAACTGGCAGTCAACAGCGCTCTGGCAGTGAATTCAGGTTTGCGTGCGAACTTGTGCGCAACGGAAGAATCGGCAAATTGCACACAGTCAAGGTTGGCATAGGGGGTTCACCATCAAGTGACTGGACACCAGATTCTGAGCCACCGCCCGGATTGGACTGGGACTTATGGCTTGGTCCAGCACCATACAAGCCATTCAATGAGAGGCGTTTCCTTTTCTCTTGGCGTTGGTGCTTTGACTATGGCGGCGGGATGATAACAGATTGGGGCGCACATCACCTTGACATAGCCCAATGGGGGCTCGGGATGGACGAGAGCGGCCCAATACTAATTGAGCCGAAGAAAGCAACATTTCCAACAAGAGGCATATGGGACACAGCTACAAGTTTTGAGGTGCATTACACATACGCAAATGGTGTCAAGGTCATTTTGGCAAACACAAATCCTGGCGGAGTGATATTTGAAGGCACCGATGGATGGGTGCATGTTAACCGTGGCTTCTTGGATGCTCATCCAAAGGCACTGCTGCGCGAGACAATTGAGGCGCATGAAATCCAACTTTACAGGAGCCCAGGACATCAACAGGATTGGTTGAACTGTATCAAGGAGCGAAGGAAGCCGATATGCGATGTTGAAATTGGACACCGCTCTGCGTCCGTCTGCCACCTTGCGAACATAGCATTGCTGCTTGGAAGGACGCTGCGTTGGGATCCCGAAAAAGAGCAGATCATTGATGATGAGGAAGCGAACAGAATGCTCCTTCGCCCATACAGAGCACCATGGCATCTTTGAGTCGGCTGCAAACGGACGCTGTTGGGTAGCTTAAGAAGTTATTGATATTTTGGGGTGCGAAGTCACTGCCAAGCCAAATTGGCGAAATATCACCGTTTGTTAAAAATGCTCGTTTTGACCGGGCTTTCTTGAGGGGGAGCATAAATGGCCAATTTTAGATTGACAGCGATAAAAGCAGCGATACATTTGGGCGTGTTCACGCTCGTGGCGACAATAGCAGCACAACATTTGCCCGAGAGAAGCAATACCAATGAACAAAAAGGCTGTAGGCTCATATTTGAAGCTGAAGAGTTCAAGATAAAGCGTGGCAAATGGAGCATCATGCGCTATGGCGACAATTACTTCTGCGCTGCATTCGCCGTCACATTCCTTTCACGCATGGCTTGCCTGAGCGCCCCAGAACAGTGTGAGCCAGCTGTAGCCGAAAAAATCGTTGCTATACCCCACCCCGGCAGGTTCTATGTATGGGCGAGGTATGAAATGCCGTTTGAGCACAATACCATTTTCACTGTTGAGATTGAGCAGCGCGGCAAAGTCGTATTCAAGCGTGAATATGGAGACAGACGCAAGCCACGCCTTTGGGCGTTCAGGTATGGCATTCAAAGGATGCCGCGCTTCCCATGGGGCGGCGGAGATAACATCGTCTGGGAAGGACACGATGCAATTGCCCACCTTGATGCTGGAAATGCTGCAGTGAGGCTGATTGCGCAAAATCAACCCAAGCCCGCAGCTGAGAGACATGTTGATCTCATCGCCATCACCGATGATGAGGACGGCATCAAGAGGCAGCTTGAAAGGGCGAGCTATTTGCCTATGGATGGCTGGCTGACGCAAGCTGGAAGAATATTTGCGAGGTTGCAAAACTTGAGCAAGCAGGCAAAGGTAAAAGCTGAATCAAGCCCATGCTATGAGCATTCTCCATACTGGGTGCATGTGCGTGATTGGGAAGGACGACTCACTATACCGCCGCAGGATGGGTGGCTTTCGGGTGGGCAGGTCAGCGATTGGGTTGATGTTGGACGGCAAATTGACTCACTCAATGATTCAACTTGGTCAGTGAAATTGGTCACTCAAGATGGCAGCGAGTGCGAATTGCGCCTTGAGCTGGCTGTCAGGGATGAGAGGGGCAATTTAAAAGTGCTGCGCCAGTTTAGGCATCGTGCCCCCTGCGAGCTGCACATTGTTATGCCAGCCGATATAAATCCAAAAACCAAGTTGTTGACCGTTCAAGAAGAGCTAAGCGAGTTGTGTAGGATGATTGAGCGCTTCCCCAAGTTTGGCAGGCTGCCGAAGCGCCTGCTCATATTCGGGGTTGGTGAATTTGTCGGAAGACAAGCTGGATGGGAAGGCGTGTGGGAACTGATTGAGAAATACAGGGCATTGATGGGTGCAAATGCGCGCACTGGCATCCCAAAGGATATAACGCCGTCACATGGCGAGCCGGAAAGATGCTACATGGTTGACTGTAGAGGCATACCGACAGAGAAACTCGGGGACTGGTTTTCAAAGCTCGGTGAGGCTTCAAAGCGTATTGCGGTCATATCGCTTGGTGACGAAATTCACATTGCGCCAGTTAAGCCGTCGCCTGAATTGAGGAAACACTTCGTTGAGTATCTCCAAAAGCGTGGTATACACGATGGTGAACTCACTGAGGATAGAAATAGCCCCATGTTTTATTGGAGTCAAATGTTCACTTTTGATGAGGCGCTTCGCTACTATCGTGAGCGCACCGAGAGGCTTGAGAGACTTTTTGGCTTCGGCAATGTGTTCATCGGTGCGAACTACTCTCCACATCCATACTACTACCCAACACCGAGGCAATGGATTAGAGCATTTCACACTCGCGCCATGACGCTTCCATGGTCTGAGGATTATGTTTGGGGAGTGCCTGAATTGAGCGTTCAAGTCGTCGGCTACTTGATGACGGCTCTAAGATGTGCGGCACGCCCCCACAATCTGCCAATCATTTTCTATGTCATGCCGCATGAGCCAGGCAACACCACAAGAGACTTTAGGTTGAGTTGGTGGACAGCATTGGCACACGGTGCAAAAATGCTTCACCTGTTTTGCGCAACGCCGCTCTCGGTGAGCTACACCGAAAACTACATCTCAATGCGTGAGCCGGAGATGTATCGCGCCATTTATGATGTCATCAGAGAAACTGGAATCGCTGAGGATTTCATCGTTGATGGCGAGGTGCGCTGTGGCAGCATTGGCATCCTCGCATCCTGCGCAACTGAGATACTTGGAGACGGTGGCAACTTCAATTTGGAAGCAAAGTGCATTTACTACGCTCTGAGGCATGCACAATTGCCCGTTGAGTTTGTTACCGAAGAGCAGATACTTGAGGGCGAACTCAAACGCTTTAGAGCCCTTTATGTTATCGGCTCGCACACGCTTGAAGCTGTCGCAAGAGAACTGCAAAGGTGGGTAGACAACGGTGGTGTCCTGTTCTGCTCGGTTGGTGGCGGATTGCAAAATGAGCGAAATGAGCCAAACGAGGCAATGGCTAAATTGCTCGGAATAGAACCGACAAAGCTTGATGGCGGGCTACCATTCGTGGCACACATAAAGCAGGACCTGCCATGGATTGAACCGATTGGCACGGTTGAGTGCGACTCGCTTGGGCTATCCTTCCCCGCATTGATTTACAAGCGCAAGGTGAAGCCGGTAAGCGATGATGTTATTATCATCGGGAAGTTTAATAATGGCGAGCCAGCCATCATAACAAGGGCAGTGGGCAATGGCAAAGTCTATTTCGCCGGCACATTCGTCGGTGCTGCGTATATCAGGTCTGCCATACCACTTCGCCCTTGGGATAGAGGCACAAAGGATGATTCGTTCAACCATTTCTTACCAACGAAGTTTGATTCAAAGCTGCGCGCGCTCATATGCAAGCCGATTGAAGACGCAGGCATTGAGCCATTCGTCAAATGCTCAAATGAACTTGTTGAGGCGACTGTCATTGACAGCAAACATGGTATTGCAGTGCCGTTGATGAACTTCAGCGGTAAGCGCGTCGGC
This sequence comes from Armatimonadota bacterium, assembly GCA_025062195.1. Classification (GTDB taxonomy): domain Bacteria; phylum Armatimonadota; class Fervidibacteria; order Fervidibacterales; family Thermosaccharophagaceae; genus Thermosaccharophagus. The sequence goes on along the minus strand of JANXAS010000040.1, from coordinate 7,033 downwards.
GGACTTGAGGTGACAGTCAAGGGTGTTGGGAAAGTGAAAACCGTCAGGACTCTGCATCGTTCAAAGATTCCGTTTTCGGTTCGCAATGATGAGTTGACCGTCAAACTGGATCTGAATGTTGCTGACATGTTGCTAATTGAGCAGGAACCGCTCAACTGATCTCGGTGTTGCTTTAACATCAGATATACAAATGGTGAAGCTGGTGAGTTGATGATGGGCAACTATCGCTTCGTGGTTAACTGCAAACGCTGCAGCACTACAATCTTCATTACCGAAGAATCTGTGCCTTTGAGCGAATCGGCATTGCCGCAGCACTCAACTGACTCAGGAGATGAGATAGCGAAAAGTCCGTTGAGAGACACATTAGCCAAATTGGGGGGTGAACAAAGATGCAACGGCGTTTAGTGCAAGTTGCTATTAGCACAATGGTAATAGTGTTCATGCATACTGCCACATTTGCGCAAGTGGGCATTGATGCACAAGTTGAGGCAGCCATCAAGGATTACCTTGCGCATAGGTCCGAAACCTACCTTGAGGTCTATGCTAAAGTCAGCCAACTTGGCGCCGACGCTTTGGCAACTTTGCTTAAGCTGTCAGCGAAGCAGAACACATCTGAGGGACTTGCTGCACGAAAGATCGCTGAGGCAATTGTGCACACCGCTTCGGCGAAGGGCGCTGAGGAGCGCTCAAAGGTCACAAGGGCATTGATTGATGCTCTAAAGCTTGATCTGCCAGTTGAGGCAAAACAATTTGCGGTTGACTTGCTCGGATATTCTGGCACTGACGATGCTATTGATGCGCTCGCAAAGCTGCTTGATGATGAGGCGCTGCGCGAGAACGCAAGGAGGGCACTTGAACGAATACCGAACGAAGCAGCTGCAAAGGCAATAGTAAATGCGCTCCCAAGGTCAACAGGGCGATTCAAGGCAGGTTTGATAAACACGCTCGGCATGAAACGTTTCATGGGTGCAGTTGATCCTATTGCGGAGGCGTTGAAAGATAAGGATGAGCTTGTGCGCATGGCAGCAATTGAAGCATTGGGTAGGATACCGAGCATGCGTTGCGAACCGTTGCTCAAAGAGGTGATAGCACAGGCGCGCAGCGACAGAGAGAAGCGCATTGCGCTGGATTCATACCTTCGCCTTGCAGACGGCTTGACAACGCTCGGTGAGACAAAGCTTGCCGGCGAGATGTATCTTTGGGTATATCGTGAGAGCGGTGATGCAAGCGCAAGGAGGGCTGCACTTGCCGGCTTACCGAAGGCGCTCACCGCACAAGGTGTGAAGGTGCTCATTGAGGCGCTGAAGGATGAAGATGCACAACTGCGCCTAATAGCTGCGTCCTCTCTTGCCGAGCTTGGTGGCGCTGAAGTGACAAAGGCTATGTGTGAAGCTCTTAAGGCTGCCGATGGCGAGATGCGCATCCTTATTGTTGATTTGCTCGGCAGACGGCGAGATAAGGCTGCAACTGATAGCTTGATTGAGCTGCTAAAGGTTGAAGAGGAAGCACTTCAGGTCGCTATCGCAAATGCTCTCTCGGCGCTGAATGATGAGCGAGCAATTCAACCGCTAATTCAACTTTGCATGCGTGGCGGAAGAGCATCTGAGGCTGCATCGCAAGCCCTCTCAACAATCACAGAGGGTAAAGTAGCTGATGCAATATTGCAGGCGCTGCCAAATGCAGTTGGCGATGCCAAGATTCAACTGCTGCGCTCACTTGGACCTCATAAAACGGATGCGAGCACTAAAGCATTGATTGAGGCTGCAAGAGATGCTGATGAGCGGATAGCAGTTGCAGCATTGCAAGCATTGTCAGTGCAACGCCCACTTGAGGCAGTGCCATTGCTTGAGGAGCTATCCGAAAAGGGAAAGGATGCCGTTAAGCGAGCCGCGCTTCAGGCATACATAAGAACTGCTGACTACATACGAAAGCGAGATGAGGCGAAGGCTTTGCAGATGTATCATTACGCTGCAAGGGTTGCGATACATGATGACGAGCGCAGGATGGCTCTTTACGGAATAGCATCAATCGGTGATCCGAGTTCGCTGCCAATAGTTGAAGAGCTCCAAAAGATATCGGCACTATGGCAGCAATGTGCTGAGGCGTATGCAGCTATTGCAGACAGGCTCGCACATAAGCGTGAGGCTGAAGATAAAGCCATAGCGCTGTATAAGCGTGCGCTGCTTCTAACGCGCGACCGAAGGTTAATTGACGATGTGGCTGATAAGATGCGTTCCTTCGGTTTTTCACCGAGTGATGTGGCATCGGAGAGAGGCTACATAACTCGTTGGTGGTTTCTTGGTCCGGTGAAGGGGCGAGAGGAATGGCGTGATGCGGATGCAGTTGATGTCAAAGCAGTCAACATCGCAAAGCCAGTAAAACTTGAGCAGGGCATACTGCGTTGGCGTTACCAACGCATTGATAATCCGATGGGACATGTAGACCTTGAGCAGCTTGTCTCACGGCAGGACTTCGTATGTGCTTACATGTATGCCGAGTTTGAACTTGATAAGCCAATTGAAGCAACGATGCTTATCGGGAGCGATGACGATATCATTGTCTGGCTGAACGGGGAAGTGGTGCACAAGTTCATTGGTGATAGGGGATGGAGTGCCGACCAAGATAAAGCCAATGTGAAGCTGAGGGAAGGTATGAATACGCTCCTTTTGAAAGTTCTCAACGGGCGTGCACAATGGGCTGCGAGCGTTCGCTTTGCTGGTGCCGATGGTGATCCGATCAACATTGATGCGCACATAGCTAAACGCTCAATTGAGCAATTGCGCAAAGTCGGCTTTATCACAAACTGGCATTTGCTCGGTCCGTTCATCGGCAGAGATGCATTGCGCACAAAGGACATAATCACCCCAGATATTGTGGATGTGAATGCACAGATTGTAGTTGAGGGCAGAACCTACAGATGGATGCCATACAGGCTTGAGAATCCAAACGGTGTTATTGACCTTCTTGTCGCTGTTGCAAGGCAAAACAATTGTGGTGCATATGCCTATGCCGAGGTGATTTGCGAAGAAGAGAAAGAAGCAATCTTGAGCGTCGGAAGCGACGATGACATTGTCATCTGGCTAAATGGTGAGCTTGTGCACAGGAACATTGTTGACAGGGCATGTGCGCCCGACCAAGATAGGGTTAAGGTGAAATTGCGAGCAGGGGTTAACCGAATACTTTGTAAAGTGCTAAACGGAGGTGGCGATTGGGGCTTGAGTGCACGCTTGACCGATACTAATGGCAACCCATTGTCATTCAGACAGCCGTAAGTGTAGTGTAACCTGCAATGGAAAGTTAGGATGGACGGAAGTTCATCCGTCTTTTTGAATGCGTTTCGTGCACCTTGACATGCGGGTGTATCCCATGCACCCCTGCAGCAAACTAATGCTCACACCTCCAACAATTCCGACCACAATATTGCGTGGTGCTTAAAATGCGCAACCTGTCAATGGGCGAATACCTGCTTAAGCGCTACCGTGAGCGCAAGCCGTTAATGCCGATGACGGCAACAAATGAAGATGAGCTTTGCAGCTGGCAGGCTCAATTCCGTGAGAAGTTACTTGAAACGCTCGGTGAGCTGCCAAGTGAACGCTGCCAACTTGAGCCGCTAATCATTGAACGAGTTGAGATGGAAGATTGCTGGCGTGAGAAGGTGCTCATTAACAGCGAACCAGACATGGCAGTGCCAGCGTATTTGCTCATCCCAAAGGACTTGCAATCCAATGAAAGACGCTCAGCCATACTGGCATGTCACGGGCACGGAAATGGCAAAGATGATGTTTGCGGCATAACACATGGTGAATGGCATCGCACTAACAGCATTCGCAATGCCAACTATGATTATGCAAGACAACTTGTGAGAGAGGGTTACATTGTTCTTGCGCCAGATTGGCGTGGCTTTGGTGAGAGACGACTTGGCGGGACTCTCGCAAACAAAGACCATTGCGACCTACTGTTAATCAAATGCCTTTTATTCGGACTTAATCCATTGGGCTTGAACATTTGGGATGGAATGCGTTGCCTTGATTACTTGCAAACTCGCAGTGAAGTGGACGGCGAAATGCTCGGATGCGTCGGGTTATCATACGGCGGGACGATTACACTTTTCCTTTCGGCACTGGATGAAAGAGTCAGGGCTGCAGTTGTAAGCTGCTACTTGAACACATTCGGTGGATTTGCGTTGCGACTCGGAAACTTTTGCGGCGTGCAAACCCCAGCCGGATTATTGCGCTATGGAGACTTGGGTGAGGTAGCATCCTTAATTGCGCCACGCCCGCTTTGCATTGAGTCTGGTAGACTGGACGAAGGCTTCCCAGTTGAGGAGACAAGGAAAGCTGTGGAGGTTGTAATGCGAGCTTACAAAGCTGCAAACGCATTGGAGCGCTTCACTTACGACGAATTTGATGGCGGACATATGTGGCACGGTAAGGTCTCAATCCAGTTTTTGAAGCGATGGCTTCCACCGAAGGTCAGCGCATGAGATGAGTGCTGTTAGAGCTCAAAGTGGGCAGTGTGAGCATTGTAAGCGATGAGTGCAGGGCGGACGAAAGTCCGCCCATTTCGTTGGGTGAATTCCATGCGCTATTACCCGTCATTCCTTCATCACCGATCAAGGTGAATAAAAGCATGGTGCGCCTTATGGAATTGCCTTTCGTTGAACCGTTAGAGGCATACAGGCGTTTGCCGATTGATAGATTTGGCTCTGCTATCCTTCATAGCGGCTTAGATCCACTACCAGAGCATCATTATCCACTTGCACGCTTTTGCTTCTTTGCCTTTGAGCCATTTGCGCAACTATCATGCAATGTTGATGAAGGTGTCTTTCTGATCTTTGGGGATAGAAAGCGCACTCTCCGGTCACAGCCATTCATAGCGTTGCGTGAGCTATGGGAAACATTGCGGGCGGGGCTAAACCAATTGCCGGATTTGCCCACACCATTTTCATGTGGCTTGATTGGCTACCTTGGCTATGACTTACGAGTGACTTTAGAACGGTTGCCTTTAAACGCTCACCGTGACATACCGATGCCTGACATGTGGTTTGGCGCATACGGTGCGACATTAACATGGGATTTGTATGAGCGTAAGTTATACGCTATCACCACAGGCTTACCTGAAACGGGGAAATGCGCAGACAGAGTAGCTGCATTACGGCTTGAGCAATTGATTAGGTGGCTTGAAAACGAACCAAAACACAAACCCGCAGATGATGGAGCAACAAAGCAGGTGCCACTCGTCGCAGATATGGCGCAAAGTGAGTATCACTCAGCCATCGAACGCATTAAAGCCTATATAGCAGCTGGTGATGTTTATCAGGTCAACTTTGCTCACCGCTTTCGTGCGCCAGTCCATTCAAATGCGCCATCGTTATTTTTGCGTCTTTGCAATGTTCATCCAGCACCATTCATGGCTCTCATCAACCTGGGCAATCTACATATCATCTGCGACTCACCGGAGCGCTTCCTGCAATTTGATTCTAAAACAAGGGTTGCGCACACACGCCCAATAAAAGGGACTCGAAAAAGAGGCACAACGCCGCTTGAGGATGAGAGAATGGCAAAGGAGCTGATTGAGAGCGAGAAGGATAGAGCTGAGCACATCATGATTGTGGACTTGGAGAGGAATGATCTTGGAAGAGTAGCTGAAATTGGCAGCGTGCGTGTTAGCCATCTCTACGCGCTTGAACCTCACCCGACGATATGGCACCTTGTTTCAACAGTTGAGGCGCGGATACCACAAGGAAAGGATGCCGTTGACTTGCTACTTTCTATGTTCCCTGGTGGCTCAATAACTGGTGCGCCAAAGATTAGGGCAATGGAAATCATTGATGAGGTTGAGCCAGTAGCAAGGGGCATATACACAGGCAGCATTGGCTATTGGAGTTTAAATGGCAACTGCGATTTCAATATCGTCATACGAACCGCCGTCATTTGGAATGGTTGGGCTTACTTTCATGTTGGCGGTGGGATAGTGGCAGACTCAAACCCAGATAGCGAGTATGAGGAGACTTTGGCAAAGGCACAAGGCTTGTTACGAATGCTCGGTTGTCAGGTTAAAAGTGTAACCTTGGCAGGAGTGTGCTGACAGGGAATGCAAAGCGGCGCTCACATGACAGTATAGCATCGCATCGGCTTTACATACTCACTTTGCGTCCGTTATACCTCAAATACTTCAAATTGAAGATGTAAAGCAAAGGTGACTATCATAGAAACCAAAGGGGCAAGAAGTAGAATAAGGGCAAAAATTTGCCCTCCCTTTCTCATAGTAACCACCGATTAATGACCACTCTCTTCACTCCAAATTTTGTTGGTTCGTAGTAAGGCACGAAGCGCCGTCAAAAATGGGAAAAGGGACAAGGGTCAATTTAGGACGCCACTTTGGTATCGCCTCGCGGCTTACTACGAACCTAATACCATTTTAAAAAATCGTCGTTATGTAGGGCGGGATTTCATATCCCGCGACAATTTCTTCGGAGCGGTATAAAACTGAGCCTTACAAACAGCAATTTTTCGGCGTAGGCAGTGCCTTCACCCTAAAACATTTTACAAAAATTTTTTGAAATGGTATAACCAACAAAATTTGTTGGTTCGTAGTAAGGCACGGAACGAAGTGGGGTGCCGTTTTTCTTATACGCCACTCCGCTTTTGCTTCGTGGCTTACTACAAAACTGTTGCTTTGTTCGTAGTAAGGCACGGAGCGAAGCGGAGTGCCGTCAAAATGAGCACAAAGTTCATAGCGCAAGTAAACGATAGAATCACACTTTGCACCAACTTAACGCCACTTCGCTTTCGCTTCGTGGCTTACTACGAACCTAACCAACAAAGTTTGTAGCAAGGAGCGGACAAATTTTGTGGTAAAGAGCGGTAGGTAGGTTTTCCATATCACATCATCTTCGGTTTGCTCGCTGGCAAAAGCATGCACATTGAGTGGGCTACGCTGTGAAAGAATATTCAAAAGCCTCGTCAATCATGGCAAGGTAATTTTCAACTGGGACATAAGTTGGGATTGAGTTGCCTGAGCCGACCGCAAA
>JANXAS010000003.1 GCA_025062195.1 Armatimonadota bacterium | reverse complement strand
CTGTTGAATGAACTTGGATTTGTAAAAGAAACTTCGCTGGCAGGCATTTTGACCGCTGTCCAATTCAGGCTGTTGCGACAGCAAAACTTGACGAAGCCTGATCCTGATGCTTTCAATGCTCTGTCAAATCAGGCTTTGTCTTTTGGACTGAAAGTTGGGCTCATTTGAGAGCGAAATTTGACGCACAGGAATTTTTTGCGAAGCCAGCGAATTGGGTTTCCGTTTTGGCAAATTTAATTTCAGCTTTTTGGTGCTCCAACCGAAAGGCTTACGGAAACCATTTGCGATATTGCCTTACTCGCTCGCCGTGTTGGACTAAAACTTCAAGTTCGCTTTGTGTTGGCTCACGCCAATCGTCAAGGATGGTCAAATTTTCGTCAAGTTCCTTTCGGTTGCTCGGTGCCATCAGAGCGACGCTGACCGCTGGATGAGCGAGCGCAAAGCGATACCACTCCTTTGCTGGCGGTGGCGAAAAGTTCGGCGGGTCAAAAGGAGTTGGTCTCATCAATTGAGCCCAACGAGTGCAAGTGTAAACGACGACGGGCATGTTCAAAAGTTGAGTTACAGGAAAGACATCTTGCTCAGCACTTCTGTGGGCAGCGTTGTAGCGAACCATGAGCAAATCAACTTCTTTCGTTTGAGCAATTTTCGCTGCCAACTTCCGTTGGTGCGATGTCAATCCAATCAAATTGACCAAACCTTGCTCTTTCGCTTTGAGCATGGCTTTCAGAGCGCCATTTTTGCCCGCAATGGTTTGCCACTCGCTTTCACGCTCAACATAGTAAAAGGTCGCAACTTCAACTTTGTCAACCTTCAGCGTTTTCAGAACTTGCTCAAGTTCACGCCAAGCCTTGTTTTCAGTTCTCGCTTCAAGTTGGAAAGCGATGACAATTTGCTTTCTCATCTTGCCCAACTGCCTTATGGCTTGGCTCATGCCATCTTCAACGCCGCACCAGTTCCAATAGTTGATGCCTCGCTCCAAAGCGTGGAAGCAGTCTTCGGGCATCAACTTTGACCTATCGCCCCTTGTGGCTAAGCCAAGCCTGCAAACACTTGGCAGGTTGTTAGCCAACTTTATCCATCGTTCCAACTTTGAACCACCTACCTATGCCCAAAATGTAAGCCTTTCAGACTTGACAAAATTGGTCAGGCAGAATCAAGACCCTCCCAAAATAACTAAGACTTACGCAGTTGGCGTTGTTTTGTAGGGGCAGACGACAGTCTGCCCGAAGAAACTGTCGCAAAAAATTCAACAAATCGGGCGGATTTCATCCGCCCCTACATCCAACTGCGTAACTCCTATGAAATCATCCGCTACGAAGTTCATTTTGAAAACGACCCAAAGAAGGCGACTGCTCCTGCCCGAGAGGTGAAGATTACGGATATGTTAAACGACAACTTTGACTTGGAGACCTTTGCTTTTGAAGAGATCAATTTCAGCGGGCGAAGTTTTCAAGTTAGCGGGCAATCCTTTAGTCTCTCCATCCCTTACAGTTACACTTTCCAAATGGGTGACCAAACCTTCAACCTCTCCACGACAGTGACGATAGAAGGTTCATTGGATAAAGCCACAAAAACCATTCGTGTCCGATTTCAAGGTTCAGACCCCGATATCGGTTTGGGCTTCTTGCCACCAAACAAAACTCGTCCAGAGGGTGAAGGATTTTTCCGCTTCTCCATAAAGCCAAGAGCCGATGCACCATCTGGTGCTCAGATTACAAACAAAGCAACGATTGTTTTTGACTTAGAAGACCCGATGGACACTAACGAACATGTGTTAACGCTGGACAAGGAACCACCAAATGTTCGCACTGCTGCCTTGCCATCCGAACAGCCATCCCCATTGTTCCCTATTCGTTGGGAAGGAAGTGATGATGCTTCAGGCGTTAGGGAAATCCGAATTTGGGTTTCAGACGATGGCAGTCCTTTCCAACTTTTGGACATCTTAGGCTTAGGTGAACGGGCGATCCCAACTGAGATATCATTCAAAGGCAAGTTTGGACATGAATATCGCTTTTATGCCATCGCTGTGGACAAAGTTGGCAATCAACAATCCCATCCCGCACAACCACAAGCAATAACAAGAGCAGGTGTTCCGCCAAGAATTGCTGCTGGCTTGAAGATAGTAACCTTGCCCATCATCAGCGAAATCACTGACCCCAAACAAGTCTTTAACTTTGATGGTGACAGATGGGCTTGGTATGACCCGACGACAAATCAGTATGTCCGCTACCCTTTTGCCCCCGCTTCTACTCTGCAAGTTGGCAAAGGCTTCTGGGCAAGGTTTGTTGAATATGTAACGCCAAATGCGAAAGGTGAACTGCCCGATGATGCCAAACCTTTCACAATTCAACTCAAGCGTGGCTGGAACTTAATTGGCAACCCTTGGTTCGTTGACCTGATTTGGGACTTGGGCGAAATCAAAGTTCAAGCAGGAAGCGAAACAAAAACCCTCAAAAACGCAGAAGGCATCGTTGAACCTTACGCTTGGCGATGGGATGGCAGCAAATATCATTTGGTTTTTGACAGCAGCCTACTCACCAATGTTGCCGATAAAATCTTAGCATGGGAAGGTGCATGGATTTTCGCTTGGCAAAATTGCAACTTGATTTTGCCTGCACCTGAAGGAAACAGAAGCAGAAGAACAAAAACTGCCAGAAAAAAGCCCGAAGGTTGGTTTGCCAAGTTTGTCGCTCAAGTTGAAGGGCAAGAAGGACAAGGCTTCTTCGGAGTTTCACACAACACAAGGTTGCAAATCGCTCAACCGCCTTCTCCACCTGAAACTCAAAGCGACCAATCAGTTCAAGTTTTGTTCCTTGACAAAAACGGGAAGGCAACCGTTGCCGATTTCAGGACAGGTTTGGGTCAAAGGCAAGAGCGGGATGTCGTTGTGAAGTGAGGCACGGGACATGGAACAAGGGGCACAGGACGAGGCAAAGAAATTGCTTTGAGTTTTGATGGAGTAGGTTATGCACCTAAGGATGTGAGTTTGTGGCTCGTTGATATGGTGACGGGCAAAAGGCTTTACATGAGGACGCAAAACTCATACAGGTTCGTTGCAAGTGAAGTTGAGACATCAAGGCGATTTAAGGTGATAGCAGAGACAGGCAACACGAGACCTTTGCAGGCTGTTGGGTTGAAAGCGGTTCCGATGCGTGGAAGAAGCCTTGCGATAGAGTTTGCCTTGAAGAAGTCAGCACAGATGCAAGTTGAAGTTTTGAGTTTGACGGGGCGAAAAGTTGCGATTTTGGAAGCAGGGCAAAGCCGAACGGCAGGGCTTCAACAAATTATCTGGCAAGGTCGCACCAACAATGGTGAAGTATTGCCGATGGGCGTTTATCTGATACGAGTTCTCGCTACTGATGAAGAAGGAAGACAAGTTCAAGCGGCAACATTCGCAAGGTTGAGGTAGTAGAGATGAAAGATAATCTGCCCAAAAAATTCTCGGACAAGCTTCACCTGCCCACACGGTTTTGTCATACACTTCATGGTTCACTCTTTGCTCAACAAAATTTTGTTTGTTCGTAGTAAGGCACGAAGCGAAGCGGAGTGCCGTCAAAAATGGAACATGGGGCATGGGACACGGAACAACGGACAATGGGCAATTTATGACGCCACTTCGCTATCGCTTCGTGGCTAACTACAAACCTACCGTCCAAAATACCACCATCTCTCAAGCGCGAACTTTAAGGTTGAAAGTATTAAACCGTGAAGGAGAGCGATTAAGGTGAAGTATTGCCTTTGAGTGCATACTTGATTCGTGTTATTGCAACCGATGAAGAAGGCAGGCAAGTTCAAGCAACAGCAGTTGCAAGGTTGAGATAGGAGCATTGGTGGAGAGGGTTACTGCCCTGCCGAAAATTTGTAGGGACAGGCAAAGCCTGTCCGAAAAACTGGGAGGATTTCATCCACCCTTGTGAAAAATCGGCAAGCCAGTAGGCTTGCCCTCCAAGTTGACAAAAAACATCTTAGGGCGAGGCTACCGACGAGCCAAAAGTTGGGAAGGTTGGAAGATAGATAAATTGGCAAGTTGGCAAATTGGGATAAGAGTTACACAGTTGGATTTTGCTCGGATGAAATACGAAAGAACTGATGATTTCTTTGGGAATTTTCCCCTTCCCTGCGCCCCAGCAAAACAGCCTCAAATGCCTAAGCCCTAATACAGAAATCCAAGAGTGTTGTTTTTGTGACTTGGCTTATGCTCTGAACAACTCTCCAAACCGTTTTCCGAGTGCTTTTGAGGCAGCGGCAAGGCTTGCAGCAAGTATCACCATTCCAAGGACACCCATAGCAGAAGCAATCCTTGGTCCGTCACCAACTCGCTTACTTAGCACATAGATGGCTTTCGTCATCGGGAAGTTTGATGGGTTGAGCGCAAGTATTAGGCTGTCACTTACCTCAAGCATCGCAAATGCAAAAGTGAGTATTGCTCCAGCAACCAAATGCGCATAGATGAGCGGCAATGTCACTTTGACAGTCGTCTTGAGAGGTGATGCTCCAAGGCTCATTGAAGCCTCTTCAAGTGTCGTGCTGACTTGCTGGAAGCCAGCATAGCAAGCCCTAACTGAATATGGAAGCCTTCTAACTGCGTAGCTTATGATGAGGAGCGGCGCTGCATTAATCCTCGGGTCAAGAACGGTTCCGGCGTAGCACCCTACATAGCCGAAGGCAAGCACCACTCCGGGTATCGCTAAAGGCATCATGGCAATGATATCAAGCAAGCCTCTAAACGGGATTCGTCTCCTCGTAAGAACATAAGCGAGCGCGACGCCAAGAATGATGTCCAATGATGTGCTGGCAAGAGAATAAACAAAGCTGTTTCGTATGCTCACAGTTGTGATCGGATGCCTAATAAGTGCCTCATAGTGCTGCAATGTGAACTCGCTCGGCAGTGCACTCATAGCCCAACTCTTGGCGAGTGAATTCAGGACTACGCATGCATGTGGCACGATTGCAATGAGGCAAAGAGCCGATATGATTAAGGCTACAATGCAACCCTTTAATCCAATAAGCTGTTTTGGCACGATACCACTTACTGACACAACAGCAACCTGTCTTCTCTCCGATAGGCGTTTTGATGTGACAAATAGCACAGATGTGATTACGAGCACAAGCACAATGAGTGCATACCCTGTTGGGTCTTCAGTGGCAGTCTCAACCATGCTGAATATGCGCACGGGTATGACTTGGGTGTAAAGGAAGATAAGAGGCGTGCCCAAGTCTGTGAACGCAAAGATGAATGTTAGGATGCATGCCGCAAAGACACCGGGAAACATAAGTGGCAGCGTGACCGTCAAAAAACGCCTCATTGGGTCGGCACCGAGTGATTGCGCTGCCTCCTCAAGTGTCCTATCTACAGATGAGAGAGCTGCAGCAAGGTTCAGATAAGCAATCGGATAAAGGTGCAGTGCTTGCGCAATGACGATGCACCAAAAGCCCATTGCAAGCCAATCAATTGGGTGCAGGCGATCCATCAAACCTATGCTCATAAGTAAGCTGTTCAGAGCACCATAGCGTGCCAGGAGTTGCTTCATACCTATGGCGCCGACGAATGGCGGCAGTATGAGTGGCATAAGCAATAGCACTCCAAGGACATTCTGCATCGGGAACTTGTATCTCACCATCACCCATGTCAGTGGCATGCTTATCATCATCGTTACAATCGTTGAGACAACCGCAACCTTGAAACTGTTGACTATGCATGTTAGGATAGTTGGGTTGCGAAAGAGCAGTATGAAGAATTCGACCGTAAACTTGCCATCGGCAAAGAACGCCTCACGAAGGCTATATAGCACGGGATAGATGAGGAACGCTGCAAGAAAGGCAACAAGCGCTCCAACTGTGAACACCACATCTGGCTTGATGTCGTAATCCCGAAAGAGCCTATTCATCATGCTCGTTCGGCGGTATGAGGATGACATCGCTTGGGTCAAATTTGAGGATGACCTCATCTCCGACGAGCACCCGCTCATGAGGATTTGTGCGCAACGCCCTCATACGCCACTCGCCATAAGCTTGCTTTACCGAGAGTTCCAAGAGTTCCTCATCGCCCATGTATGTGACATCAATCACCTTTGCGCGCATTTCGTTTGCAGCATGTATATCAGCATCAAAAGCTAATGCAACCTGCACAGCTTCAGGTCTAATGGCAACAGCGGTTCGCATGCCCTCAATCAAGTCAGTGGCAGCGTCACAATGACACTCAATGGCGCAAAGTGGCGTTATCAACAACGCTCTATCACCTTTAACCTTTTGAACGACGCCCTCAATCACATTCGCATCGCCAATAAACTCAGCAACATATTTGCTTGACGGCTTGCGATATAACTCATACGGCGTCCCAACCTGAACAACCCTTCCCGAACGCATCACAGCTATCCTGTCCGCCATCGCCAAAGCTTCCTTTTGGTCGTGTGTGACATATATAGTCGTTATGCGCAGCTGCGAATGTATGCGCTTAAGCTCATGCCTCATCTCTTTGCGCAGTTGCGCATCCAAATTGCTTAATGGCTCATCAAGCAAAAGCACATCCGGTTGAACTGCCAATGCCCTTGCCAGCGCAACACGCTGCTGTTGTCCACCGCTAAGCTGCCCTGGGTAGCGCCATTTGGCATCGCTCATCCTTACAAGCTCAAGACATCTTTCAACCCTCTCGGCAATCTCGCGTTTGCCAAGCTTTCTCAACCTTAATCCATAAGCTACATTTTCAAAGACAGTCATGTGAGGAAACAGCGCATAGTTCTGAAATACCATAGCAGCGTTACGCTTGTGCGCCGGAATTTCGTTCATCAACCTGTCGCCAAACCATATTTCGCCTTCATCGGGATTGATGAATCCAGCAATCAACCTGAGCAGGGTTGTCTTTCCACACCCTGACGGACCAAGCACGAAGAAAAGCTCACCGGGCGCAACTGTTATGCTAACCTTATCAACAGCTGCAACATCGCCAAACATTTTCGTGACATTGATAAGCTTGACTTCAACCACTCCTTTTCACCTACCAAAAAGCTTTCAACCCGCACAGCAACAAAACAGTGTCAGTCCAAAACACGCCCCAATAATGTGGCTAATACTCACCATTGTTTCGGGTGCACCAACATTCTCGTTTCCAAGCCTGTTCCCTATTGGATGTTTGACGACGGTCTTCTTCCAAAGTATCTCCAAAATGCCCACAAGGGCTTTAGCCACGGAGAAAAATTTCCCCCTTACAAAGCACTCCATACTCGTTATGTCGTTTGCGATTCAGACGCTGCTAATACATCGGTGCGCGCCACGAAATGAATTCGCCAATCTGCTATGCAGCAATTTCCTTGCACGCTCAACATCATGACCAATCTGGTTGGCAAGCTCTTTCAGGCTTTGGAATTGTCTTTCGGGACGAAGGAAATAGAGAAGGTAAAGCGTAACTTCTCTCCCATAGCCCACTTCAACCTGCTCATTCACAATGTGTGCCTCAACTGAGGCACATTCGCCACCGACTGTTGGACGCATGCCTATATTAGCGACCATATGATATTGAGTCGCAAAATCTTCAGCCTCGGCAATGCCAGCATAAACTCCAAATCGTGGCAATAGCTTCTCCTCATCCAGCTGCAAGTTAATTGTTGGAAAGCCAATCCGTCTTCCAAGCGCCCTGCCCGCTACTACAGTGCCAGTTAGCGAATAAGGTCTATTTAGCATCATCTGTGCAAGCCTTACATGCCCACGAATTAACTCCGACCTTATCCAGCTGCTGCTGACTATACTTCTTCCAAGCCGTGCTGGTTCAACGACGACAATCTCAACTTTGAGCTTCCCTTCGCCACTCATCCGGTGTAACCTCTCGGCGGTTCCATCACGCCCGCAGCCAATTGATGAGCTTTCTCCCATAACCAAAACTCTTACCGAAAGCGCCTCCGAGAGCAGTTCGCAAAATTCAACGGCACGCATGCCAGCCAAAGCGCTATCAAACTCAACAAGGAGGCATTCATTAACGCCAAGTTGGGATAGCATGAGTAGCTTCTCTTTGACCGTAGTGAGCAGCTTCGGCGCTTCATTTGGCGAAAGAACTTTCAAAGGGTGATTGCGAAATGTGAGGACGCAAAGGCTCATACCACTTTCTTCGGCTATAACCTTAGCTTCATTAATGAGGCGTTGATGCCCAATGTGCACGCCATCAAATGTCCCGATGCACATGACTCTGGACTGCCTCGGCAGACCTCGGTTCTCAATCTCTCTCAGGCTAACATTGTAAACTTCCATAGCAGTGATTCACCTTGCCGGAAAGACACACTCGGGCTTACATACAAGCCCATGCTTGCCCATGATCACACGGGCAACGGCGATGAACTTCCCGCCCGGAGCATAAAGCCTCACGAGATTGCCAACCGTAATGTTCGGCAGGATGTCAATCGCCCTCACACTCGTCACCGCACCATTGATTGCTCTTCTTGCCTCAATGTGCGTTAGAGGGAGCGCTGGAAGGAAGCACAGTGCTTGATCAATGCTCAAAATGAATTCGCGCAAATTGCCGTTGGCGTGATACTTTTGAACTTCCTCAAGAGTCAAGCAATCATTAACCGAAAAAGGACCGACCGCGGTGCGCACAAGAAACGAAAGGTATGCGCCACAACCGAGCGCATCACCTATATCCGCCACAAGTGTCCGAACATATGTCCCTCGCGAACATTCAACCTCAAACAGCACTCTCTTTGGCTCCTCATCATAGAACTTGAGCAACTCCAGGCGCTTGACCGTCACATGACGCATCTTGCGCTCAATCACTTTTCCTTCCCTTGCAAGTTCATACAAGCGCTTACCGTGATGGCGCAATGCCGAGAGCATCGGCGGCGTTTGAGATATCACGCCACAAAATCGCTTGAAGACAGAGCGCACCGCTTCCTCACAGACTTGCTCTGTTGATGACACGGAAACGACTTCTCCCTCACTATCTTGAGTCGTCGTCCTTATGCCCAAGACCATTTCTCCCCTATAGACTTTGTCGCAATCAATGATGAAGTTGGTGATACGAGTTGCTCTTCCTATGCAGATGACAAGCACACCAGAAGCATGCACATCAAGCGTGCCAGCATGCCCAATTCGCTGCATCCTTAGCAAATTGCGCATGAAGTCAACCACATCGTGCGAAGTCATCCCGGGAGGCTTTATTACCGGGAGCACACCCTCAAATTTGCCGTTCCGCTCACCTGCACCATCCATTGTGCGCATGGCTTTGAAAATTCACCCCTCCAATTTGAGGCGACGCAGATCGCTCAGGAATTACACAGCCGGCGCTCTTTTGCAAGGTTGACAATAGCCTGCACAATAAATGCCCACAGAAACGAATGACGCCGACAGGTTGACAGCTACCCCTAAATTCAACCGTGTAACTCCCAAAATTGAAATAATGGCTCAATGCCAACGCATCTCTCTGCGCAACGCTTTTTTGATGAGCGAGATAGCCTCCTGCAGCGTCACCCCTTTCAGGATGCACCCAGAGGATTTAATATGTCCACCACCGCCAAATTGCCCCGCAACTTTAGCCACATCAATCTCCGAGAGCGAACGCAAGCTCACCTTTATGCTCATGTCTCTTAGTTCGCGAAATAGCACGACAACCTTTGCGCCCTCAACACCTCTTAGCAGGTTATCCAATCCTTCGGTGTCCTCATCATTAGCGCCAGCCGCTTCAAAGTCCTTTCTTTTAAGCCATGTCCATGCTATACCGCTTCTTCTTTCCAACCGTATTCGTGCCAGCGCTCTCCCCCAAAGTCTCAGAGCACCTTCATGACGCCTCTCAAAGACATAATGGGCTATCAATGCGGGATCTGCCCCGCTTTTCACAAGTTCGGCTGCCACACTTAAGCACTCATGTGTTGTGTTCTCAAACCTAAATGCACCGGTATCGGTGGCAATGGCTGTATAAAGGCATGTTGCAACTTGCGGCGTCACATCAACAGCCATATGCTTGAAAAGCTTATAAATCATAAGCCCGGTAGCTGGCATTGATTTGTCAACCCATGCCACATCACCGAATGGCTGCTCAACAATGTGATGGTCAATGCACACAGTGAGGCAAGCACCCTCAATAAGGCGCTCAAGCGAACTTGGCGGTATGGCAAGCCTATCCTTCCTGCTGACATCAAGTGCAATAATGACATCGCATTCGCATTCACAATCCAACTTGATATGTTCGCTGCCGGGAAGGAAGCGAAGTATCGTTGGGACGCCATCGCTACAAACTGCTTCGCACCTCTTCCCGAGTTCGTTAAGCATATACATCAACGCAAGCATGCTGCCAATGCCGTCGCCCTCAGGGTGAATATGACATGTGATGACAAATGAATGATTTTCAACTATCACCTTGGCGACATCCTTCAATGAACCCATATCGCATCATCCGATTCAGGCGAGCAGTATCTCGTAAATCATAATCGTAACACGCAGCTCATTGTAAAATCGGGCACACCCACGGTGAGGCTCAATACCATTTCAAGAACCTAAAGTAACATATCCATCCCCACCTACGAAAGCTTTTGGAAATATGCCATCCATATAGCCGCTTGATCCACAAAGTGACATTATTTTTTGCACGGTTACATCGTTTGCATCACTATGGGAAGTTCTTGCTGAAAAAGCAACTGATTGCGCCTCTTGACCGCAATTGCATGGTGTCCTTCGTGAAGCAACAGCCAAAGCCGCAACCGCACTGCTTGCGGTGGTTTAGCAATCAGCTCCACCGTTGCGTAACACCGTTTTAGAGTAGCCTTGCCGCGCTGCTCACCCCAAAAGCCCTGTCGCACACAGTTTGCCCCGTCGTTTTCGGCAATCAGCAAAGAGAGCGTCTCTATCAAATCGTCCGAATTGAATAGACACAAAACTGGTGGCACCCATTCTCCCATGCGCCAACCGAAATGAACCAGCTGACCATAAACTTCTGGTGGCTTATCGCCCAACCCAACGAAATTGGGGAAGGATTTTGTCCACCACTGCGCATTGAACCGACCCTCTAATGCAACAATTTCATCGGGCGATTTGGCTGAGGACGGAAGAGTGATTTCAACAACGGTGGACAACTCTACCAACGGCAAGCCAGCAAAAACTCGGTATCGTTGTGTTGCCTTGAATCTATCTACGCACGCGGTCGTTTCCACTGTCACCCAAACTGGATTTTGCTCTACGATGCGCACTTTAGCTTTACTGTTGCGCTGCCAGATAAAATCGTCCACGACAAATTGAGCTGTATTGACAGCCGGGTGGCTGGGGGTGAAGCGACCGAATGTGCCGATACCTGCGCCAAAGCTATATGCAGCATAATTTCTCCCCGTCACTTTGGAGCATAGCTTTGTCAATGTCCCACCGGCATCCTCGTTCCATTCCAACTCCAACACACCATTGTCCACACGAACAATGCCGTTGCCTACCTCAACAGCCATCGTTGTAGGAATGTCAGCCGGGGTTGCTTCGCACAATGCCAGCAACAACGGCTGTTCATCAACAACCGGTTCTAACGATAACCAATCCAAAGCAAAGTTGCAAACGCGCTTGTCCTTGCTGCCCACAGCCTTTTCAGCGGGGACATTTAATTGATGAAAAATGATGCGCACTATCATCTCCCTATTTTGCGGGGCTTGTCCCGGCAGCCTTATCGTCAGCGTCTGCCAACCAATGCCAATGCTGTAGCTGCCGACTTTATTCCCATCGGCATAAATGCTCACTGCATTATTCCAAAACGCTTGCCCGTGCAATCGCAAATAATGAGCGCGAGTTGGTTCGCACGGGAGTCGCAAAACAGTCTCCTGTCCTTCTCCTGGCAACCAACGAATTGTCGTGCCCGAAGACCATGTTTCACGATGACTGAATCCATGCACCAAAACTCTCTCGTCACCCTCTGTGCCGATATCCACCCGCAATGACGGCTTCTGCGGCGGAAGAACAAAATGTAATCGGATGGTCTCAACCCTCTTGGATGGCTTTCTTTTTTGTGATGCGGAAACTCTCACCGAACCATCCGCTCCCAAAACTCGTTCCATATAGGTTGGCAACGGTGTGCCATCCGGCAACCTAACAACGAGCACCTTGCCTTTTAACTCCGCAGGCAGATCAGCACTCAACGGCAAGCCATGCGCCATCTCGGCATCGGAAACGATTATTGTTGCGACTTGGTCATGTCTCGTGTTTGGCAACCACTTGGGCAGCATTGCTACATTCAAAATTTGAGTGCGTTCATGCACGCCTGAACTGTCGCGCCAACGAATGACAAACCGAAAGCGCCCGGAAAATGGCGATGGACAAAACGGCAATGGCAAGCGAACCTGCTTCTGTTCGCCATCGCGCAAGTCGCCAACTTTGATTAAAGTCAGCTCATCCGCTGCTTTAAGAACTTCTTCGGGCAGGCTGACACCCGCTCCCAAATTGAGGGCAATTTCAACATCACGCGCCGTCTCACCCTGAACATCTCTTGCAGGGTGCCACCAAGTCAAGTTGCCAAACGGTGTCATTGCGGAGTTAGCGATTGTGACAGCCGGCATGTGCGAAGTCACAGCAACAGTCAAGCAATGCACATTGGCATTGCGCCCAATGGTTAACGGTCGCAGCAAATACGCTGTTTCCCACACCCCTCCTCCCCTACTCCACGATACCTTCACAAAAACTGTCTTCATACCCCAATCAGCAAAAGGCTCTACCTCAACGGGCAGTGTCACTTTCTTTTGCTCCTTCGGCTTTAGCTGAACAGTTAGAGGTTCACCGCTGACGCTGGCGATAACAGCACCAAGCTGTAGCGTGATTGTCAACGGCTTGTCCGTGAGATTTTGCAAACCTATAGGCAGCCGAGTTTTTTGCCCCGGGAAAGCAAGCCAATTCGGCATTGTCAACCGCACAGGGGCATAGACAACCTGATAGACAGAGTAGTAACGCACGGTGTCGGTAAAGGTAACAAGTTGATGAAACGACGAAGTGGTCGGAAGAGAAACGAAGCGGTCACCATCACGAGATAAAGCGACGATCTCAGCGAGCGGCAAGTTGCTTGCTGCTGGCACATTCAATCGCAACTTTCGTCTCTCGTTGGAGCGGTTTTCAACCAACAAAAACTTTGTCATCCCAGCACTTAAGATGGCGCTCATCAGCTCAGGTTGGTCGGGCATTTGTCTATTTGCCAATGTGGCGGACTTGCCGCAGGTAACTTTTGCCATCTGTTCTAAAACCGCCATCCACCAGCGCGGGTCATCGGTGAAAATGCCATTTACGAGCAAGAACGATGAGGCAACGGATGCATAAGGCGATGGGATGACGAGCAGCAAGTCACGGTGAATGCCATCGGCATAGGTGCTGATAACTTTCCCTTTGGGCAAGCGCACGCGGCGGTGATGCAATGGCACTCGGAATGTGCCGGAAAGCGGTTTTACAAACTGAGCCATTTCCTTAGGCTGCCACGGAATGCCTTTTCGCTCACCGACGACAACATCGGCAGTGCTGATTTGAACCCAGTCAAGTGCAAAGTTGCAAACACGCTGCTCGCCACGAAACCGTTGTGGCTCTTTCTCCCCGGGTATATGCGTTTCAGCAAATTTAAACTCAACCTCAATGACATCTGCTTCGCCAATGACATTGGCTGGAAGGTGCACATCGTAAACATGCCACTTTGGCTCAATCACGATTTCGTCAACACGCTGTCCGTTCACAGACACGGTTAAACGATTTCGCCAAATGGCACTACCATGAAAGCGTAACAACAAGCTGTTCTTAGGCAACGCTGGGAGCAGAAATGCCGTCGCATTACCGACCGATGGTATCCATCGCACTGTTGCTTGACTGCCTGCGCCAAATGCTCCTTGCGGTAACTTGCCCCAATCCTCGCAAAAGCTAAAGCCATGCACTAATACAGCCTTGTCGTTCGGCATCCCGATGTCCACGAAGAAGTTGAATTTCTGTTGCGAGCCACGAGGTGAATCAAAACGACGCCTTGTGCTGATGGCACCTTGCTTCACCGTGTGCTCAATCACAAACTGCCCAGATGTAATGAGCATCCGCCTACCCAACTTCAGCCACGCTTCCAATACCCGCTCAATTCGCTCGCCGTTCCCGTTGAAGCCGAACCCAACACCCCCTGATGGTGCAACGAGCACACGGAAGCGCTTCAGGTTTTCCAAAGTCGCTTCACTTTGCAGCACGCTCTCAAATGGCGCATTGATGGCTCGCAAGCCTTGCACAGCGTTGTAAAGGTCGTCTGCATCTCCACCACCATGCTCAAAAATCCAATCATTGATGAGCAATCCGATATCGGCATTCACAGCTCTTTGCCTCATATCGCGATGAGCAAGTTGCCAGATTGTGCTATAAAGCAAATTGGTCTCGCAGAAGCGTTTGCCACCCTCCATTGACGGCTCCAGATTTGATCCTTCCCACCATTCGTTCCAACTCATATGCAAGACGCCGTCAACGAAACGCATCAAGTTGCCAACCCAAAATCGGTCGTAGTGATGCGGTTCGTATGGATATGCTGTGCCCGGGACGCGTATGTTCCAATCAAAGTAACAATGCTTGAGGTGGTCAAAGAAAATCGTCCCGCACTTCTTGGCAACAGCAGCCTGCAGGAAGCGCTGCGCATCTTGCTCATGTGGGACACCAAAGATGCCACCATATGAGTGTGGTCCGCCAAAGACACGCGCAAACCGCTCAAAGCCGAAGCCACGAAATGGCGCATACGCAGCGTCAAAGGATGCTCTCAAGCCCGGCAATCCCAATTCGTCGCGAATGAGTTGCTCCAGCTTTGCCCAATCCTGCTGCCAACGCTCAAATTGATAAGCGATGCTCATCGCCCGCTGGAAACCGATGGCGTTGAAATCCATGCGGATATCGGAGAATGAGCGAAAGTTTGTGCCCCACTCAGCGTTGAGTTTATCTACTGTGCCGTAACGCCCCTTGAGCCATGCTTGAAAGCCTTCATGGTCAATGGTCAGTTCCGGGATGCCGTTACGAACATAGATCATTTGAAATGGTTTCCCTAAAAGCCAAGTCCATACAGGCGAGCGCGCATAATCGCGAAGCCATCGGTAGGTGTCGCGCCGCTCGCTTATGTTGCGCCAAAACTCTCGCATGGCGAAGTTTGTGCCATCTTGGTAATAGCCGATAAAAATCGGATAACCCAAGGCGCGCACTTTCTCAGCAGCTCTCAAAATTGTTGTCTCTCGCGGTTCGTCATTTTCGCCACGCCAATCATACCCCCAATAGTCCAAAAAGAAGTGGGTCATGCCCCAATCAGCAGCGATGAGAAGCGAGCGGAGGTTGTCTTGGAGTTTGCGGTTATCATAGTAGCCATAAAGCGGCGTGTTGTGGACACCGCCGATCCAATTGCCCCATTGGGCATTTTCATCCCATTCATACCAGTAGAAAAACACAGCACCAATCCAAGGACGCTCTAATGCCCGCGCTGCAACCACGCCCGCTAACACTGCCACTATTGTTACCATCCCGAAAAATCGCATTAGCAGCACCATATACCTCACCACTGCCATCCCTCCACCAACTTGAAGGTGAAGGGGGACTTTAACCTCTCATAGGTATCGGCAACTCAAACGACCGTTGTGAGCGAACCCTAACCATATCGTAATGGTGAAGCGACTCAAACAGTAAATGATGGCATCATTCCTTATGGGCAGTGGGGATAAATCCTGACACCACAATGATGTAGTTGAATCACATCGGTGATGCTGCCCAAATAAGCTATGGAACTGGCTGCGGATGTGAAAGCAAAAAAAACTCAATGCCACCCTCCATAAGCAACAGCAGTTTGATGAACGCCGGGAACAAGCCCAAACGCTACAACGACAGCGATAGATTTGAATTGCAAATGTGACATTGCCCTTCATAGGCAACAGAAGTTGGAAAGCTAAACCGACTAAAGAATGGTTTACGCTATTTACTACAAACTTTGTCGGTTAGGTTTGTAATTAGCCACTAAGCGAAAGCGTAGTGGCGTCAAATTGGTGCAAAGTGCGATGTTATCATTTTACTTGCACTTTGCATTCCAAACTCGCATTGACAGCACTTCGCTTTGTCCCGTGCCATACTACTACGAACAAACAGACTTTTGAGTAAAGAGCGATAGTTTAAATCAACCCAAGTTGCTCAATCATTCGCCTCATGGTGGCGGAATAGTGCGGCAATACTTCGGTGAGTGGCTCAAGCTCCTTATGCCATGCCTTTTCCCATTCAAGTGTTAAGAAGCCATCATAGCCAACCGAAGCGAGCGCCTTTATCGCCTCGTAAATCGGCACATCACCCTCACCCACCTTCACATAACGCACCTTACCATCAACGATGCGTGAATCCTTAACATGTGTTGCCACGATGCGTTTGCCCACCAGCTCAACTGACTGCTGCATCGTCTCACCGCTGCGATATGAGTGATGGAAGTCCCACAGCACACCGACATGCTCCGATGCAACCCTTGAGAGCAACTTTGCAATATCGGCGCACTTCGTAAATGCATCGTGCGTCTCAACTGCAACTACAACACCATAATTGGATGCGAATTCGCCAAGTTGCATCAGCCTGTCAGCCACGCGAGCTATGTGATCCTCCATTGATACACCTTTTGGTGGATCGCCACCAAACACCCTGACAACCTTTGCTCCAAGTCCATTAGCGAGCCTAATAAACTCCTGCGCCTCTTGCATTTGCCTTGTAGCTTCCATGTCCTCAACGACGCCCATCCGCGCTGACGACGATACACAGCTTATGCAAAGCCCAGCATCAGTTATCTTGCGTTTTGTGTGCTCAATGTTGCCTTCTGAGAACTCCGGCAACTTCGGCAGGTATAACTCGCCCTTTAGCATTCTCAATTCAATTCCATCAACATTTGCCTCTTGGGCAATGCGTATGACTTGCTCAATTGACCATTCTGGACAGCCAAGTGTGCTGAAGCCGAGTTTGAATGGCATCGCTACACTCACCTCACTGCAATTGTTTTTTCCTTACGCCACCACAACTGCAATGCTCTGCGACATTCTGTAGTATGATGACTAAGCCATCACTGAGCTAATGCGTTTTGAGCGGCAAATAGCTCGCTTGAAGCACCTCTTGTTTTCAACAACACTGGCAACGGTGATGAGGATGAAGATCGTTTACTTTGACTGCATCGCCGGCATAAGCGGCGACATGACACTGGGTGCATTTATAAACGCTGGCACTGATTTGGAATTCATAACCTCGGAGCTGAAGCGAATGCCCCTGCCAGAGTTTGAGATTAAAGCCGAGACGGTAAACGAACACGGCATAGCTGCAACGAGAGTAACCGTTGCTGTTGAGGAACACAGAGAAGCACATGCCAAAAAGCCAAGCGAGATAATTGAACTTATTTCCTCCTCAAGCTTGCCTGACGGCGTTAAAGACAAAGCCATCGCAGCATTCAAGAAGCTGGCAATCGCCGAGGCAAAAGTTCACGGCGTCAGCCTTGACGATGTCCATCTGCATGAAGTCGGTGCAACAGATGCAATCATAGACATCGTCGGGACGATGCTTGCAATGCATCAACTCTGTATTGAAAGGGCATACTCGTCATGCATACCATACAGCACTGGTTTAGTCAAATCATCTCATGGCACATTGCCATTGCCGGCACCAGCAGCGCTTGAGCTTCTCAAGGGCGCACCATGGCGTCACACAGATGTTGATGCCGAGTTAGTCACCCCAACTGGCGCAGCCATACTCAGCGCCACCTGTGAGTCCTTCGGCATCTTTCCGATGATGTCACCAATTGCAATCGGGTATGGCGCAGGGCACAAGCGTTTACCCATACCAAACTTGCTTCGCATCATTGTTGGAGAGACTGCGGGCCATTTTGAGGTGTCAGACGATGCCATATGCGAACAACTGCTCATGCTTGAAACGAATATTGATGATATGCCAGCTGAGTGGTTTGGGCATGTCGTTGAGAGGCTGCTTGAACTTGGGGCGCTTGATGCGTATATCCTGCCGGCGCAAATGAAGAAGGGTCGCCCAGCTGCACAATTGAATGTGCTCTGTAGACACAATGATGCGCAACGCTTGCTGGATTGCATCTTCGGCGAGACAACAACACTTGGAGTGAGAATTGTCCCGGTTGAAAGAGTATGCATCCCAAGGGAAATCGTGAAGGCGAGCACACCGTTTGGTGAAGTCAGGGTAAAAGTGGCGAGGTGGCGCAATAAGGTCATTAACATCTCACCAGAGTATGAGGATTGCAAAGCCATTTCAAGGGAGCGTGGGGTCCCACTAAAGTTTGTGGTTGAGGCTGCAATAGCCGAGGCACGAAAGATGCTTAGGTAGCGGTTATATCACCTTCAAGGAATCAATGTGGTGCAGCCACCCCCTCAAGGAAACTTTTGGCAAGGTGCTCTCCCTATTGCCTTGTATCATGAAATGACAAAAACTTCACACTGCAGCGTTGTCACTTCAAGCGACGATGGCTTTGAACCGTCAAGAGTGCCCTGCGGATTTAACGACCGTTGGAGATAACCCCCGACTACATAGATTGGATGTTGCCCTAATTTTGAAAACAGTGTTACAAAGCAACATTGCATAAGTTATGTGCAAACGGCGGTGCTACCTAAGCAAAGATGGCTGAAACTCAAGGAGTAAGATCGCTCTTTCACCGATGGATATAACGCCAACCGCATATTGCTGAATCTCATCCGGGAGGTTTGGAGGTGATTGCAGTATTTCATTCTCCTGGATGAGCAGGTCTTCACCGTGAGAATCAATGCCAAAGATGAACTCGCACCCATCCACCTCAACGACAACCATCCGTGATGGTTCACGCTCTTGCAACCTCAATCCGAGCCGTTCCTTCAAATCAATAACTGGCACAGCTCTGCCACGCAAATTCGCCACACCTAAGATGAAGTGAGGTGCACACGGCACGGGGAAAACCTCAAGTGGCAAATGCACCTCTTTGACGATTGATATATCAATGGCAAATTCATCATCACCCAATTTGAAGACAAAGAACCGCTTCAAAGATGCCTCTCCAGCAGCACCACTAATTGGCATGGACTGTCACCTTACAAAGGCAATTAGTTCATAGTAAGGCACAAAATGAAGTAGAGCGCCGTCAAAATGAGTGCGGTGTGTGAATTAAAACGACGACATACACTCCTCACACAGCACTTAGCGCCGAATTTATGCCACTTTGCTTTGTGGCTAACTACGAATCTAACCAACAAAGCTCGCGGCAAAAAGTGCCTGAATTTTTCACTCGCTCTTTACCTCAAATGTTTTTGGCAAACGCATTCTCCATAACCACGCCATAGCCACTTTTATTCCAACTATGCTACAAACTTTAGTCCGTAGTTGTTGACTTTTACTTCAAACCATGCTACGGACTTTAGTCCGTAGCTAATGACGAACCTCACTTAGCGCCGACTTCAGTCGGCGAAAACTTTAACAAAAACAAGCCGAATAAATTTTGCCCTCATTAATTCATCATCAACCAATGGTTAAAGCCAGTGGCATGGATGACCAAGAAAAATTTTGGCTCAGCAGGAGCCTCGCCCTCCCATGATTGAAATTGTTCCCGGATTTTTTCATCAATTCGGAGGGCACGCCTACTGGTGTGCCTTTTTCCTCCCAATTTTTCTTAAAATGTTTTTGGCTTGGCAGGGATCCTGCCCCCGAGAACTCGCCAAATAAATTCGGCACTTATTGCTTTATTAGCGACGAGGTATTGTGACGATAGCCTATAAAATTTATCGGGCTAATTTCATGTATCATAAGTTTTCGCATCATTAACCAAATATATCTGTTAGCTTTACCCCGAACTGCTAACGAAATCGGTATTCACGCTTTAGCGTGCTGAGTTTTGGCAGGCATAAGTTTTACCACTCAATTTTTTCGGCTCGCCAAAAACCTTCTCTCGCCAGTTACTCCACACACGAAAATTTTTGGGCAGTGACGATATGGTGCAGCATTAGTTTTCCCGAATTACGCGAACCTAATTCGCCAAATTAGAAGCAACATAGCTATTATGGCACAAAAGATGACAAACCAATCACCGAAAAGTGTGTATGGTGTCAGGAAACGCGGCGTAAAGCCCTGCAAATGCGGATAAGTTATTGCGTCCGCTCGTAGGACAGTTGTTTTACCCAAAGGTGCTTCAGCGATGATTTTCCCGTCGGGCGCTATTACTTGCGATAAACCAAAGCTGTCAGCCTTGACAATGCCGACAAAGTTTTCAATTGCTCGTATGGGCAAAAGAGCAGCGTGCAAGTGATGTAGCAAAAAGCCAACGACAGGTGGGTCATAGTTTGGGACTGCAACCAATATAGCGCCTTGTTTTGCCAACATTCTCGTAATATCGGGGAAAACGGTGTCAAAACAAATTGCAACGCCAAGTCCATTCCACACTTTAACTTCTCTGCCCCGTTGGTATCGCAAGCGCTCTGCACCAAAAAGATGTATTTTGCGGTAACGCAAAAGTTCCTCACCATTATGGCTAACAAGCACGGCAGAATTTGAGAGTGGGTTTGCTTCCTCAAAGCCGGCAACGACTTTTGCTCCACTCTTTTGTGCAAGCTCCTTTAGTGATTTCATCGTCAATTGTGTTTCTTGACCGAGCGCAAGTTCAGGCAAGACGATGAGCTCAACATCGCGAACTTTCGCTGCCAATGTCAGAGGCTCTTCATAACCGTTCTGGATTAGCGCCACTTTTAAAGCCCGCTTTGGGGCATTTTTATGAAGCCACTTAACCAGCATATGAGGGACGATGAGAAATAGAAAAGCACAACATATCGTCGTCCAGTTCAACTTTTGTTTTAACACCATTTCCACAACGGCTGCAGCAACAAACCAAACGAACCATGAAACTCCCCAAACTCCAGCAAAAAAGGCAATTGAATTGGCAGGGGAGCGAGATTGCGTTACCGCTAAGGTAATAGGCAATGGCAGGAAAAGAGTAAACCACTCGGCAACGACACCAAAAGCTGCAACTAAGAAGACCCAATCAGTCCTTTTCCACTTGCCGCTCAACCACAATTCGCCAGCAACTGAACAAGTTAGGTGAACGAAAATTGACAAAAGAAAGAATGGCTGAAGGGCATAGAGCCATCCAGAAAAATCGTTTGGATAATCCGCAAAATGTTCCTTTGCCATTTTAATTCCGAAAGCTATTGGGAGAATTGCCGATGAGATCCCCCAAACCATGGAAGAAATAGCCCTTTCGTGCCATCTTAGTGGGAAAGTGTTCAAGGCGAGTAAAATCCCAAAACCAATGAACCCGAAAACCCACCACTTACACGGTGAGATTGAAGCGCCAAAAATCAACCCGCCAAGTAGAGAGGATAGGGTAATCCCAACGGTCGTCATTGCTCCGGTTCTCACACCCTCAAATTGCGAAGGTAAAACTTCGGCTAGATTTTTGCTGGCGTAATGTGCCGCCTCCCAGTAAGACAATAGCTTGCTATAGCTTGCTCTTTTGACTTTTCAGCAGTGCAATGATCTTGCTACCATAAACTTCTCGCATTATAAAACTCTGTTCAATTTTATGGGGCTTAACTTGAACACAAGATGCATTGTAAAACTTTGAGGCACAAAATCTGTTCAATTTTGCTTAGCTTAGCCTGAACACACTAAAATGCATTGTAAAACTAACGCTGGTTATTTTTGCAGCCAATTAATTGCCATATTTTCCAAATTCTGTCTTATCGCTGTGAATTAGTAACTCCTTCCGAAGGAATGCTATAAATTACCCTCACTTTGTCCTCTTCTGGGCGAACTTCATAACCAACTGATAGATAACGCTTGAGCAAATTTTGCTGATAAGCCAACCTTTGTTCTTGTTCCTCCCTTTCAACCAACAGTGCAATGATTTGTCGCAAAACGGATTCCTCAGGCGGTTTCCAAAGGTAATCATAAGCGCCGCTTTTGAAGGCTTCTCTTGTTGCTTCAAAACTCATAGGTTGTGCAGTCACCATTACAATCGTCTGGTTTGGGAAATGCTCCTTCAACTTCCGCAAAACCTCCAAACCACGCACATCCGTTGGGTCTGTTGCACTTTGACATGTGTCTACCAAAACCAAATGCGGGCGCTCACGCTTTATCACCTGCTCAGCTTCTTCTACTGTAGCTGCGTAATACCACACCCATTCCGGATAGGCATCCTTCAATGCTTCCCAAAAATCAGTCACATCATCCACTACAAGCAATCTTGGCTTAATACGGGCAGGCTGCATTTCACCTTCCAACATCTGGACGGTGATTACCTTCCAGCTTGCCCAATCCTCAGGGCGCTTAGACTTCAAATCTTGCAGCGGCAAAAGTATATGCTGTTCTACCAGTTGCTCTAACTCCAACGGTGATGGCAATGCTCTATCTGTAACAAGCCAATTTTCCACAAGCCTAAAATCAATGTCAAGCACTTTACCCTCCTGCCGATAAAGCTTCTCCCTCAATTCTTCCAATTTACGGCGCGCAATTTGTATCAAATCCTGCCGCTCCAATGGTCGGAAAACGATAATGTGTTGGATATAAGCCAATAATTCATCAGGCATACCCTGTCGCTTCAACCTTTCCTTAATGGCTTCACGGTCAAATGGTTTAATTCTCCCCTCCTCATGGACACGAAAACCAATCGCACGTTCCTCTGCGATATCCATATCCCAAATGAGCACGAAGACGACCTCACGAAAACTCACCTTTTGTCCCCTACCATCCTAACATTCACCTTCCCTAAAGATGCTTTCAAAGAGCTGATAGACTTCTGGAGGGGCATTTTTCAACCCTTTTATGACGACGACGCTTCTTGGAAATTCCAAAACATGATTTGTCAATATACCTCCCCTCTCCCACCCAACATAAGGTGGTCTAACACCAATCAAGGCATCAACGCCTGTAGTCTCAAACCTATATCGGCGCAAAACTTGGTCAAGATCAACCTCCAAAAAGGCGCGCTCATTCCTGCACAAATGTCGGGCTAACACTTGAGCCGTTAAAGTCTTTCCGACACTGTTTGGACCAACGAAGATAAAAACGCCTTTTGGTCTGTCTCGGTCTATCTCCTGCCACAGTGAACCAACTAACGCTTGCTCTATTTGCTCTAAAGCATCTTCTTGTCCAATAACTACCTCGCTAAGCCGTTTCGCTAACCCAACATAACTCACACCTTCGAGTTCCTCCAAAGGTAACCCCAACCTTTCTGCTAAGACGCGGCGAACTATTTCAGGTGTGACAGTTATCGGTCTGTCGGCATGAACTTGAGTTGAGGCGTAGGAACCTGCTTCGTCAAGAAGGTCAAGGGCTTTGTCGGGGTAGTGGCGCATCGGCAGAAACCTGTCGCATAAATCCAAAATTGTCCGCAAAGTCTCCGTTGGATAAACTACCCCATGATGCAGCTCATATTCACCCTTAACCCGTTCCAGAATCCTCATCATTGTCTCATTGGACGGCTCTTGAATAGTTACCATCTCAAAGCGTCTCGCTAAGGCTTTATCGGCTTCAATGAATTGAACATATTCCTGCCTCGTTGTTGCACCGATGCAGCGAATTCTACCCGAAGCCAACAGTGGTTTCAAAGCGTTGGCAACATCCAAAACAGGACCACCAACTGCCGTCCCGACAATTGTGTGTAACTCGTCAATGAAGAGGATAATTTGCTCGCCATACTCCTCCAAAGTTCGCCTAAAAACATTTACCCTTTCCTCCAATTCACCGTGAATATGCGTTCCAGCCCTTAGACCAACTAAATTCAGGGCGAGAACAACGCAATTTGAAAGTTGTGGGATTTCACCATGATAAATTCGCAAAGCCAAGTCCTCAACAAGCTTCGTCTTTCCAACCCCGGCAGGTCCAACTAACGCTACATTGCGCTCGGTCTTGCGCAACAAAATTCGGATGATTTGCTCACGCTCCTTATCTCGCTCGTAAGCGTAAGTTAAGCGTCCCTGTGCCGCTTGCTCTGTCAGGTTGATGGTGAAATGATGCAACGCCTCCAGAACTGAAGAAGGTAATGGGGAGACAAACTGGGCAGGCGAAGACAGCTTTTGTTGGGCAACTATTCGCACCTTCTCAAGGTCAATACCAAAATCCTCGCTCAACTGCCTAATAGTCGCATTTGGGTTTGAAGTCAATTCCGACAAAATATCCCACACAGTGATTGCTGAGTGACCTTGCGAGCGACATTTTTGTCTAAGGCATTTGTCAAGCTCGGTCACTTCTGGCTCAACTTTAACCTTCTCTTGAACCCTTTTACTGCGCAAAGATTCAAGTCGCCTTTGAAGGTCAGGAGAGAAGGTAATTCCCAACCCAGAAGGGTTGATAACAGCCAAACAACCCAAAAACAAATCTCCAACAGAAATCGCTCGCTTATTCTCGTAAGCGACGGCTTTAGCAACTGCCAATGCTTGATTTGCCAGTTCATCGTAGCCTTGAACCATAAGGCTCGCCTCCATACCTTTTGTCAAACAAGTTTTGCACCGATATCTTTATTCACAATATTTGGACAATTCTCGCCCACTTAAGGGAGCAGCCTTATAATCTCTCATCCTTACATTTCTTAGCTCCACCAAAAACCTCATCCTCAA
Organism: Armatimonadota bacterium; assembly: GCA_025062195.1. Classification (GTDB taxonomy): domain Bacteria; phylum Armatimonadota; class Fervidibacteria; order Fervidibacterales; family Thermosaccharophagaceae; genus Thermosaccharophagus. The sequence goes on along the minus strand of JANXAS010000003.1, from coordinate 78,491 downwards.
AAACTTCGCACTCTCTACTTTGCACCCATACAGTAATCAACTTATGCTACGGGCTTTAGCAACAGCCATTGAGGCACTCTTGAGTGCAAACCTAGGTCAGCAAATATTTCTCACAGGATAGACCTTCAGCTTACCAACCTACTTCGGCAGCACAATAGTCTTGTCTTCCAAAACTACGCACTTTGGTTCAGCAGCAACTTCACACTGATCTTTTCGCGCACACTCCATCTGCCACTACAGATTTTGGCTTGGCAGAGCCTTGCTCTAACACTATTTGAACTACTGTCAGATGAAACCGAAAGCCATCTGTCTCGTAACCTATGGATACCGTTTACGGGAAACTGCTATTCCCAATCGTAACGCAGCCTCGTGCCCAAGTTAACTCCTTCAACAGCATCTGTAGTTACAACATCTCTCACCGTCTTAATTAAGTTAACCCAAGTTGCTACTTTGCAGTGAAGGGATAACGCTCTTCACTACAAACTCTGTTGTTTAGGTTCGTAGTTAGCCACGAAGCGGTAGCGTAGCGGCGTCAAAAATCTGTTTAAGTTCGTAGTTAGCCACCAAGCAAAATGGCATCATAAGTTATCCCTTGTCCCATGTCCCATTTTTGACGGCACTCTAAATTCGTCGGGGCTAAAGCTTCCTCTTAGTTACGAGGTTGTCATTTACGCCGTTTGCATTATTCATTTTTGTGGTGTGTTTTCTGGCAGACTGTCGTCCGCACTTACAAAACATTGCTACTGCGTAACTTCCACACTTACAAAAACATATGATGCTGGCAGCTTGGCAACTACCCTTACATTCAACTGCGCAATTCTCAATCCCTTTATGTGAAGGGCTTGGGGCAGGTCATTTTGCCAAAAGCTTTCATGGGCAATGACGCCTATGCCACATTGAGTTGTCACATTGAGTTTTTGAGACGGTGTTACCTTTGCATCAAAATTCTGCGGTTGCAGAAGTAGCAAAGCGAAAGGCAGCGATATGTTTTTCCGAGACGGAAAGTTCATTGGGAAGCCTGCACCTAAGGTTCAAGGCTAAAGTGCCAGCGCTTTGGCGCTTAGATGCGATGAGCAGGCAACATTTCGCAAGAACGGTTGCCTATGATGCTGCGATAAAATTTGAAGTTAATGTCCTACCGCAACCTCATATGTGGAGGTGAAGTAAATGGCGAGTGAGTATGATATATTGTTTGAGCCATTTAAAGTGAAGCACATGATGCTTCGCAATCGGATTGTCTGTCCACCAATGGTGACTAACAGGGGCATAACCACAGATGATGGAATTGAGTGGTATAGGCGTATAGCCAATGGTGGTGTTGGTCTGGTGATAGTTGAGGCAACACAAACTGCACGCATCGGTGAGGACATAAAAGTTGATGGGCTAAAGAGGTTGGTTGAAGCTGTAAAGGCTGAGGGTGCCGCGATTGCCATACAGCTTTTTATGTCGCCAGTTGATGGTCGTAATAACCCCAACGCTTTTACGATTGAAGACATAAGGCTGAGCATTGATAGGTTCAAGCGTGCAGCAGCAGTTTGCAAAGAGGCTGGCTTTGATGGCGTTGAGCCGCATGGTGCTCACGGCTTTTTGCTGAACCAGTTCTTTTCACCTAAATCAAACAGGCGCACGGATGAGTATGGTGGGAGCATTGAAAACAGGATGCGCCTTGCGTTGGAAATCGCAAACGCAATACGCTCCGAAATCGGTGGCGAAATGATCTTGCTTTATCGGCATACGCCAAAGGAGAGCAATGGTTACACGATTGACGAGAGCTTGACCCTTTGCCAGAACCTGATAAAAGCTGGCGTTGATGTGCTTGACATCTCTCCAGCAAGTGAGAATCGCCCCGGGGATTTAGCGGAGCCGTTTAAGCGAGCACTTAATGTGCCAGTTATAGCTGTTGGCATGATGGGCATACACGAGCGTGCAGTTGAAGCATTGCGTGAGGGGCGTGCCGATTTAATCGCGATAGGAAGGGGGCTAATTGCCGACCCACAATGGGTGCAAAAGACAATTGAGGGGCGCCTGGGCGAGATAATTGCGTGCCGATATTGCAACGAGGGCTGCTTTGGAAACTTGCGCTCCGGCAAGCCAGTGGAATGCATCCAACACAAAGGGAGCAAACAATGAATAAGCTGCAGCACAGCAAATTCGCAACTCTCGGGGTGATGGAAATGATAGGTGTGCTTGATGACCCTCTGTATCGTGAACTGATAGATGTAAGCGACATGCTTGGACACATACGGAGCTTGCCGGCGCAGATTGAAACAGCATGGAGACAAATTCATGAGATGCATGAGCTGCCCAGAATTAATCCGAGTAACATGGTCATCCTTGGCATGGGAGGGAGCGCAATAGGTGGTGACATAGCTCGTTCACTTACCCATGATGCAGCCAAGATACCAATCATCGTGCACCGTGATTATGGTGTGCCTGCTTGTGTTAACAGTTCGTCTCTTGTCGTAGCTGTCTCGCACTCCGGAGATACCGAGGAGATAATCAATGGCTTTGAGGAAGCACGCAGAAGGGGCGCAACAATATTCGCGATAGCAAGTGGCGGCAGGCTGATTGAACTTGCCCAAAAATTCAAAGTGCAATATTACAGGTATGAAAGCGATGCACCACCGAGGGCTTCTCTTGGCTTTCTGCTCACGCCGATTTTGGCATTGATGAATGCCCTTGGATTGTATGAACTTGATGACAACATAATCAGCGAGGCTATTTATGATTTGCATAAGCTCCGACAGAAACTGGATGCGGATGTGCCATCTGAGTCAAACAGGGCAAAGCAACTTGCAATGCGAATTCATGGACGAGTTGGTCTTATACTCGCCTCAGCACCATTGACAGCGGTGGCAAGGCGTTGGAAGACACAGATGAACGAAAACGCAAACACAGCGTGCTTCTTTGAGGAGTTACCAGAGATGTGCCACAATACAATTGTCGGCTTTGAACACCCAAGCCAGTTGGGTGAGATAATGTTTGTGATTATACTGCGCTCTGCGTTCTCGCATCAAAGGAACAAACTGCGAGAAGACATTGTTGCAAAGCTTCTAACGAACTGCGGGATGCAATGCGAGCAAGTTAGCATTGATGCTGTAAAGCATCCACTTAGTGAAATTCTCCAAATGGTCATGCTCGGTGATTTCGTCTCCTACTATCTTGCCCTTTTAAACCGTGTTGACCCAACTGCCATCATCAACATTGACTACCTTAAAGCAAGCCTGCAAATGTGAGGTGATGCTAAGGATGCTGAACCTTATAAGCATCGTCATGGCGCTCATTGGCGCTGTCATTGGATTTGTGCTCTACAGGCTCAGCGCATGTAAGGGTGGAACATTGCCGTGAGGCATAATTGCTAACCCCATCGTGTCAATGGGGTTCTTTGCGCTTATTGGTTGGTTTATTGGAGGATGGCTTGCGACACTGCTCGGTGGAAAGTAAATCGCTCTTCAATCAAGGCTTTGCTTCTCCTTAGCCATCCATGGCATTAGCTTCAGCCAGTGGCTGTTGACGAAATAAGACGAAATAAGTGGGTGACGAATTCATTCGGCGAGATATCTTTCCGCCGCCTGAAGAGGGCATACAGAAGTTTCGTAAGCTATTGTGGGCTGAAGAGCATAGCACGGTTGTGAAGGGGTCTCCACCAAAAACATCCCCAGTGAAGGGCAAAGCGGGTTTCATAGGGAACCCATACTGAAAGCTATACTTGTTAATTACAATCCGCAATTGTTGATCGCTATTTACTTAAAGGTGGCTAATGGACAGCTACCTACGCAACCGGCTTTGGCAAGCTGTTGATAATGAAGCGAGCGCTGAACTCATTCTCCAACTTGGGAAGACAATGCTCCTGAGGTGATTTGCGGTTCATCGGTAAGTTTGCCACTCGTTTATTCCCGGCGAGATTAGGAGTGCAAGGCTACTGCCAAGCCAAAGAATCCTGGATTGTAAGGCTACACCACTTGCCGAGGAGTTTTTCTCCGTCTGAAGAGGGCGCTAAAAATTTCGTCACCGACTTTGAGCTAAAGCCCTTATCGTGTTCCGGAAATGCCAAAGAACCTTGAAGCTAACTAACTGCCGAGAAATTTTCTTGATGGGGCAGGGTTAACAACGAGCCGAAAAAATCATACGAGTAAACTGGTCAGCATTCCCACGCTACTCTGGTTTCTTGAAACGGCATCACACCTAGCGTTGTTGAAGACTACAGTGGATTGAAGAAAGCATTGCGTGCAAAAGCACAGGTAGGGCGCATACATCCACAGCATTATGGACGAGCAAGCTCTCACGGAGCGCTTCATCTTTGCTCTCAACAAACTGGCGATAAATTTCGGGCAGGATAGACGAGGGTGGTGAGCTAACTGGGTGGCGTATGGCGACACATATCGTTGAGAGACGACAATTGCTAAGATGCTTTCGCCATAACCTTCGGCTGATGTGCAGTAGGTCAATGTGTGCTCTCGGCTCAACCCACGAGAGCTTATATCGCATGCATCTTGAGCGCAACATCGGCAGGTCAAATGATTTACCGTTGAATGTGACAAGTGCGCTATCGCTTGCGAGTTTGAGAAAAGCATCAATGATTAGTGGCTCCTCGGAGTAATCGTGTGCGAGCCATTGATGCAATGTAACTTTCTTTGAACTCCTCAGCCGCTCAAGTGCACCGATGAGAAAAACGGGCGTGCTATGAAAGCCGAGCGTCTCGCAATCAACAAACAGGACGCGCTCAACAGAGCGCAGCTTTAGCAGTTCCGAAACTGAGCTATTGGAGATGCTTCGTATCGCATCAGCGATGACATCAGAGCACATCAACGCCGTTAAAGAACGCGCAAGGAGAGACGAATAATTGTTCTCTTCAAATGCAACATCAACTGCACTGACCATATCTGGGGATAACTCAAAGCCACAAATCATGTCCTCAAACTCAAACTCCTCACACCGATAATGAGGCACTCCAATAGGACAGCACCGCTGCGCGACTTGACGAGTGAGTTGAACTTCATCAGGCAGCGCAAATGAAGACCGTGAACCCGTATTCAAAACCTTTTGAGCGCTCAAATTTGCCTCACGAATTAGCCTGCTCAACCTCAGCGGAAGAGCATCAGCGCAGCGGGTTAATTCACTATATTCACTGCCGACTCGCCCACGAGTTAGCGACCTCACCTTTTTTCAACCTCTCGCACAATCGCCTTTATGCCGAGCTCGTCAAGCTCTTGAACAAGCCTTTCAGCATCGTTGCGATCATCAAAAGCACCGACCACGACGCGATAAAGTTCGCCACCTTGTGCTTTAACAACTTCAACCGATGGCTGATAGCCCTTGCTCACAAGCTCTTGCACAAGCCTGTCCGCGTTCTCCTTCAACCTGAACAAGCCGGCTTGAACCTGATACCGCCTTCTAATTCCCCCAGCCAGCACTTCAGAAGGGTTGGTTTCTGATGGCGGTTGCTCACCGATCGGCTTAACATCCTGTCGGCGTGGCTGCGGTGATGGCATCTCCTGGCGCTTAGGTCTTTCAGGCTGTGGAATTCTTTGAGGGGGTGCAATTTCAATCGTCGTCCGTGAAGGTGGCAATGCTACCGTTGCATCTGGAACGGGTTTAGCCACCTCACCTTCTGATGATTGTGTCTCCTCCCCTGAGGAAACACCAGATATAGCTTCCGGTGGTGTTTCCTGCCCCTCTGATGGTGCAGTGCTTTGAGGCTGTATCGTTTCCTCGCTGGGTGCCTGAATTGGCTCAATTGTGACCGTAGTCTCGTCCGGTATGAGCGCCATGTCACTTCGGACAAATGATTGCGATATGGCTTCACTGCCAAGCCCAGCTGTGCCAGTCGCCACCGTGTTCGTTACAGAACTGACGCGAGTGCGCAAGTATGGACCGATGACACCCTTGCCGAGTTGATAAAATCCGATTGCACCAACAACAATGGCAATGCCAGCCAAGAACTCAAACAGCGACCTGAAGCGTTGCCTCCTTGATTTGCGCATTGTTATCACCTACCTTGCTGTGACTCACCCTGCAAGCTTCCTCTGTGGTGAGATATTACAGTCACATTGCCACTCAAGCGTGCCTGCAAGCTCAACTGACTTGCAAGCATCTTTACAAGATGCTCATACTGCACATTTTGCACATTGAGCGAGACCTTGATGTCAGACAGCTCAGCCGGAAGGACAATCACAGATCCAACTCTGTTAGCCAAATAACGGCATAGGTCTGCTAAGCGCCACTCCTTTGCGTTCACGCTGACAATTCGCCTTTCCACGGAGTCGGAGAAATAACCTGCGGACTTGGCAACCGGGTATAGGACAAGCCAACTCGCAATAGGTTTATTTGCGCTCTCAATGACAAGGCGCACCTCATGCGTGCCTGGCACAAGTGGGTTAATCGGCACTGGCACATGTTGCAACTCACTTGCGATAAGGTTGCCCTCCCAAAGTGGAGTTGCATACTGCGATGGTTTTACAGGCGCACCTGCAACTTGCTTATTCAACAAAGCTTGCACAGCTGCAACATCAAGGAATTTTGGAGCATATGCCAACACACGAACATTCTCCAAGTTTTGCCTTGGGCGAAGCGCCATCAGCCACAACCCACTCTGATTTAGTATCCCTGGCGATGCTTGCAAAATATCAAGCTCAACTGACGGTTGAGCAGCGCTGCTTTCCTCTATTGCATGCACAGGGGAAGGTTGCCGACGGTGAATCTCCTTCAACCTTTCGTTTGTGATTCGCTCAACATCTTGCGGCACTGCTTCGGGACGAGCAACACTTGGAGCAGAGCGCATTGACGGGTGAGGCTCAGTTGAAAGTTTGGCAGCTACTTCTGAAATTTTTAACCCTTCCAGAGCTCCCGGACCTGCTGGACCTCTTGGACCCTCTGGACCTCTCGGACCCTCCGGACCTCTTGGACCTAATGATTCGCCCTGGATAGTTCTACCTTCGCCCAATTCATCCGGGCTCGGCTGCAACGCAGGAGCACCAGAAGGTGGTAGATGTCTCTGGAAGCTTCTCCCGCTCGGGCGGTATACATTAATCCCATCACCCGCCACTTCTGACCTTTGAGAGCCAGATGGCAACCCTGCAACAGCTGGCTCTGGTAGCTCCACTTTATCCATCACATTGCGAGACAAAGTCAATGTGCGTTCTAAATCTGTTTGAGCTTCACGCTCCGTTCCAGCGCCTTCGGACAGCGCTGGCGCTGACACTATTGGCTCAGGATAAGGCGTAAGAGCCGGAATGCGATGCCGAACTGGAGCCTTAGCGATTCTCACCTTGTCCCTTCGTTCAAGCGTAACTACTGGCATTTTTCTTAACTTAGCTCTGCCACCCTCTTTCTCTCTTGCTGGCGTGCTACTGACTGGCGGTGTGACACTTAGGCTTGGTGGACCAGCAATCGTTTTCCCCGGTGAAGCTATTCTTTCCCCAACAAGTTCATGATGTCTTACGAAGATGTGTGAACGCACCATGAAAATCACCACAACAAACACTGCTGCAAGACCGCATGCGAATGCTGATTGACCAATTAGCCTCCTCAAAGCGCTCTTGCGCTCCAAGGGCAAATTCTCAAGGCGTTGCAGAACAGCAGCGCATGTGCGCTCGTAAACTGACTCGGGTGGAGTGATCTTTTCGGAAGAGATGGAATGCAACGCAGTCACAACATTCGTATAGCCCTCAAGTGCATCGCGACAGCTGTGGCACCTATTTAGGTGCTCATGGAATGCAGATAAAAGTCTTTGGTTGCGTTTCAGACTCCCGTCAATGTAATCGGCAAATAACTTCTGTATGCGCTTGCATTTGAGCCTGCTTAACATCTCTTATCACCCTTTGCTCAGTTCGGTAAAACACATCCCATGCTTTAGACATGAAATTGGCTATCACTTGTTCCCGAGCGCCACTAAACTCTCGTTACATCTTCTGTCACATCAATTTTGACAGCTCATTCCTCAACAAAAGCCTTGCCCTGTTTAGTCTTGATTTGATTGTGCCGATTGGGACATGGAGTATAGACGCAGCTTCTTCGTAGCTCAGCCCTTCCAAATCACAGAGCACTATCACAATACGCAAATGCACGGGAAGGCGACTTACAGCTGCGCGAACTAACTCCTTCAAATTGCCTCGTTCGGCAATCTCGTCGGGAGATGGAGATGGGTCTGGCAAAGCGAATGCCTCATTTCGTTCGTCCTCGGTTAAGGACGACATCGGTGCTTCACGACGCCTGCGAAGGTAATCAAAGCACACATTCACCGAAATGCGATAAATCCAAGTGCTCAAAGTTGAGCCTCTGCGGAAGCGCTTTAACCCCTCAAGAACTTTGATGAAGACCTCTTGAGTCACATCCATTGCATCGTCATGATTGCCAAGCACACGATATGCCATCCCATAGACTCGCCCGTGAAAGAGCGCTATCAATTCGCGCCATGCCCATTCCTCACCGCGCAGGCATGCTTCAATTAACCTCTCCTCCTGCAACTCGCTGCCATGAGTAGCATAAGCTTCGCCAACCAACGGTTGAGATATAACTTTATCTGCAGCGCCATCATCATGATTTACAATCATCTTGTGCTTCCGCACAGGCATTGAGCCATCACTACTTAACCTTTTCGCCATGAAATGAAACGCCTCCAATACCATACCTTACAGTCACGCCATCCCAATTGTCAAAGCATTTCCTCACGAACAAGCCTTCCGTTGACATAAACTCTTACTGCAACTTTCGCCCCCTTCCCAACAACTGTGCGAGTGACTAAATCTCCCGGGACATGCTCACCCTTGTATACCACCCTCCTTCCATCTTCATCAATCACCTCAATCTCAACCGTTTGAAGCAACTGCCCTTTCCCCACACTGACTGTAACCCTCGCTCCTTTATGTCCCGGCAGAATTTTTGGCTCTGGCAATTGTGGTGGACGACCCATGCTAACCACAAGTTGCACAACCTCGCCCTTGGGCAAACGATACCCATGCGGCGGCTGTTGACCAACTATATAACCTTCAGCAATGACTTCACTGTATGTTCTTCCGACAACCCTTGGAACTAACCCTTCGGAACTGATCCTCTGCTGCGCCTCATCGGCTGGCAGGTCAAGCACATTTGGCACAAGAACCTGCTCAGGACCGCTACTTACAACGACATCAATAACTCTGCCGCGGCGCACAAGTTTACCAGGCTCAACACCAATCATTGAGATGACATGGTTAGCTGGCACACCATGACTGTATTCTGTCTGCGCAACACGAAGGTGCAACCCAACTTCAGCCATCCTTTGCTGAGCCACCGACAGTGGCATTCCAACAACATCGGGCACACTCACCTCAGATGGCGGCGTCCCCACAAGAAGCCACCATATGATGAGCGCAAGAAGGAACATCCCAATGATTGAACCTGCAATGGTTATTAATGCCTTGCTGAGCAAACTCACGCTCACTTGCTGTCGCTCCTCAACCTCCGTGCGCACGGGCATTGCCGGAACGGACACGCTGACTTGGTCAAGCGCTGAGATTGCCTCCCTTAAAGCATTACCCATTTCCTGAGCCGATGAGAAACGCTTTGCTTGGTCCTTCTCAAGCGCTCTCAATATAGCTCTCTCTACAACCCTTGGGACTGCCGGATTTAAGTCACTCGGAAGAGGGGGTGGCGCACTCAAGTGCATTGTGGCAATGTCAGTCATTGAGCCACCACGAAACGGTAGCACACCGGTGACAGCTTGAAATAGAACGATGCCAAGGGAGTATATGTCGCCAGCTAACTCCACGATGTCTTCCTCAAATCTTTCTGGGGGCAGATAATAAATTGCCTTCCTAACCCACTCAGCCTCAAGGAGCTTCTCCGATGCTATTACCTCATGAAGGGCATAATCGGTTAGCTTGACTTCGCCACGATGAGTTATGAGTATGTGCTCGGGACGCAGGTCACCATGCACTACTCCAAGCTCGTGAAGTTGTGTGAGCGCATCACAAGCTTGAATTCCAATTCTGAGAGCCTGCGTTACAGGTATAAGGGCGCGCCTGTGAAGAATTGCAGCAAGGCTCTCCCCAGGGACATACTCGCACGATAGGTAAAGGGTGCCGGCAGCCTCCCCGATGTTAAGGTAACGAGTCAGGTTTGGATGAGGTATGTTCAAGTTCGGTTCAACGCATTCCCTGAAGCGTTCCCTAAACTGTTGGCTCCTCGCCCACGCTTCATTGACCACTTTTAAGGCAACCACTCTCCCAGTCAATCTATCCCTCGCTTTGTAGACTGAAAAAAGCACCCCCCTTCCTATCTCCTCAATGAACTGGTAGCGATAGCCAAGTTGCTGTTCAACCATAAGATGATCGCACCTCTGCGCAAGGAACGGTTAGACTGCTTGCACAACATTGCCCCTCTTATGAGATGCTGAATGCAGCTTGTTCAGTGCCAAGATGACAATCGGTGTAATGGAAACTGTGTAGGCGACTTCAACCAAAGCTGTAAAAATAGCGAATGCATCCAACCTGCCAAACAAGAGCAAAAGTTGAGGCGCCGTCAACAGCATCGTTATTTCGCATGCAACCGCCCCAACAAGCGCACACAGAAAGGGAGTAAGCCAGTGCTCGCGAAGCATATACTCCCTCACCCAACCGGCTGCAAAGCCAGCTGAAAGTCTGCTCACAACATATTGACCATCATAGGCGCCAGATAAGCTTCCCTGCAGCAGACCGAGAGCGAAGCCAACAATAGCGCCGCTAAGACTGCCCTTACGAATGCCAACACAAATGCATGTGATAATGAAAAGGTCTGGCAAAATTGGATGCCAACTATATCTCATTCTTGGCAAAACACCCACCGCCAAAATGGTCAACGCAACAACGCAAAGAATCCAAAGGAGTATCCACTTTAACCCGTTCACCATTTGACACCCTGCCCTTGAGGTATGATGAATACTTCTTGCAAGCCTCCGAACTTGATGAATGGCTCAACAATTCCCTCAAGGAGCTGGCTCGCCTCAAATTGGTGAATGCTGACTACGCGCCCTATTGGGATACCAGCAGGGTAAACTTCACCGAGCCCCGAAGTGACAAGTTCATCGCCAATCCTCAAGTCGCCCTCTGAGTCAAGCAACCTGACCAAGCACTTGCCGTTGCCACAACCACGCAAAAACCCAACTGCACCGTTGCGCTTAACACGCACACCCACACCACAGCGTTTATCAGTGATGAAGAGGACAACACAGCTGCTTTGTGATACACGAGCAACTTGCCCAACCAATCCATCACATGCCACAACAACATCGCCGGCAGAAACACCGTCTTTAATTCCTCGGTTTAGCACCGCTGATGCAACCCAATTGGATGGGCTTATTGCGATCACCTCAGCAACTGTGTGGGTTTGTGGCAGCTTAGGCTCAAGCTGCAGCAAACGGCGCAAACGATAATTCTCCGTCATGTAACGGCGAAGTTGCCTATTTTCACTTTCAAGCTCAACGAGCCTCCTTTTTAATTGCCTATTTTCCCTCTCCAATTGCTCAACCTCGTGAAACAGCCTGAACACACTCGCCATCTTCCCGGCAACATAGCACACGCGCTCGGTGACCATACTGATGGGCGTCATGAGCAAAACTCCTATCTGCTCAACCTTTGTGACATATGTTGGAGCGCTCGGACGCAACCACACCATTAAAGAGAGAGCAGCACCAATTATCCCGCCGAGAAGAAAGAAACGAGATAGACGACGCCTTGGCATTGCCGGCTCCATCTAAAGTCACCCTCGGATAACGGCAAAGGGAAATATTGAAGCAAACTCAAAATGTATCCGGATAGCCCTTGACGAAGGATTATGGTTTGCTCCCATCCATGATGCGTTTTATGTAAGTATCCCACTCCTCAACAGCCCTCCCAGCACCTATGACAACGCATGTCAATGGATCATCGGCAATCTTTGTAGGGATGCCAGTCTCGGCTGATATGAGCTTATCTATACCTCGCAATAATGCGCCGCCACCGCACAACACGATGCCCCTTTCCATAACATCGGCAGCAAGTTCGGGGGGCGTGTGCTCAAGTGTAGCCTTTACAGCTTCAACGATTTGATATACAGGCTCTGAAATTGCCTCCCTTATTTCTTCGCTCCTCAAAACAATGCTTTTTGGCAACCCGGAGATAAGGTCGCGCCCGCGAACCTGCATGCTCAACTCCTTCTCAAATGGGAAAGCCGAGCCAATACGAATCTTGATCTCTTCGGCGGTGTGCTCCCCAATTAGCAGATTGTATGTGTGGCGCACATACGACATTATTGCCTCGTCAATTTCGTCTCCAGCCACCCTTATCGGGTTCGCCGTCACTATCCCACCAAGCGATATCACAGCAGCCTCAGTTGTGCCACCACCAATGTCAACAATCATGTTTCCGATTGGTTCACTCACCGGCAAGCCAGCACCTATAGCAGCAGCCATAGGCTCCTCAATTATACAAGCTTCTGCTGCTCCGGCTTCAATCGCAGCCTCCTTGACAGCACGCCTTTCAACTTCAGTTGCAACCGACGGTATGCCAATTACAACCCTCGGAGAAATGAAGCTGCTACGCCTGTGAACTTTCCTCATGAAGTAGCTGAGCATTTTTAGAGCCGTGTCGTAATCGGCTATTGTTCCGTCTTTGATTGGGCGCTTGGCGACTATGTGTCCCGGAGTCCTTCCAACCATGCGCTTTGCCTCTTCTCCGACCGCCCTTATCTCGCCGGTTTCAATGTCTTCGGCAATCACCGATGGCTCCCTGATCAAAATGCCACGCCCACGAACATATACAAGCGTCGTTGCAGTCCCAAGGTCAATACCCATATCACAAGAGAAACGCCTCAACAAAGCCCTCCAGAACATGCCTCTCACCCCGTCTCTATCTTTTGGACATCCGCATGCCAACCCTCAAATACAAAGTTTAACAACCAAAAAGCCCACAAGCCGCCCACATCCATACTAAGGCACATAATGAACCATCGTTCAAATATGGGAAGGGGAGCATAAGTGCTGCCCATACGCCCTCAGATTACTCCCCTCTCCTTAAGGCTCACAAATACGCCATCACCAATGATGACATGGTCAAGCACATTTATCCCAAGCAGCTTTCCTGCCTCTACAAGCTGTCTGCTCAGTTCAATGTCGCAGTCACTCGGCTGTGGGTCACCACTTGGATGATTGTGCACGAATATGACGCTCACTGCGCTTTGCCTTATCGCCTCTTTAAAGCACTCCCTTGGATGAGCAAGCGATGAATTCACAGTTCCGACAGAGACTATTGGGGCACCAAGCACCCTATTCTTGGCATCCAATAGGATAATGCGAAGCACCTCCCTGTCAAGATAGCGCATCTCAGACATAAGCAGCTGAGCTACATCCTCAGGTGATTTTATGAGCGGACGCTCACTCAGCGCAACAGTGAAAGCTCTCCTTCCAAGCTCAAGCGCTGCTTTAATTTGAACTGCTTTTGTCCTTCCCACCCCCTTCACCTTGCACAACTCCTCAATACCAGCCGAGTGCAATTGCCGCAGACCACCAAAATGCACAAGAAGGCGTTGAGCTAACTCAAGGGCGGTCTCGCAGCTTGTGCCAATGCGAAGGATTATAGCGAGCAACTCCGCATCGGAGAGAGCAGCTGCACCGTCACGCATTAGGCGCTCTCTCGGGCGAAGCTCCTCCGGCATGTCCTTAAGCGTATAGCGCCCCCTTTCGCTGCCCATAACCACCACTCCAGTAAAGGAGCTATCTGCCAATTGAAAAGTTTGGCATTCGCTCACGACAAAAGTTCGTAACCTTCAATATGGCACTGCCTTTGAGCCAGTTAGACCATAAGCAATATGCATCATGCACTGCTTCATAAAAATTTCAACGCTCTACACTGCGAACTTTGTTGGTTGGGTTTTTGGTTAGCCACCAAGCAAGGCGGCATAAAACCGGTGTGAAGCGCTAAGCGCAGAGCGTGTGTGTCATTTTATTCACACCACGCACCCATTTTGACAGCACTCCACTTCGTTCGTGCCTTACTACGAACCAACAAACTTTGTAGCGAAGAGCAAACCACAATTTGCGATAAAGGAGCTTTACAAAAATACAAACTTGTAACTCATGGGTAAAAACATAAACGAGCGCGCAAACCAACTCCAGAGCACATGCCTTAGCATCGCAGCTGGTGTAATTTTATTGCGCACGATGGCATACCGTTATGATGGTCAAAAGAGTGGTGTGCATAAAGTGCATCCGAATAAGTTGGGGGCGGGCTATTGTTCGCCTCTTACTTCCCGGTGTTCGCACCGTAGCTCACAGCTCTGAATTAAATTCAACCGTTTAGACAGCAATGCTTTCACTAAACCTTGAAAGGCGGTGCTCAAAAGAGTAACTGATGCACTTTTTGTGCCATAGCTGTGCGCCATAATGTGTAGCGACCGTTTTCTGGGAGAGGTGAGACAATTGGGCAACGCTCGCTCAACAAGCCAAATTGAGAGCGACGAACTAAAGGCTGTTAAGAAGCTGCGTGAGGCAAGGGAGGCGATACTCGGCGAGATACGAAAAGTCATCGTTGGACAGGATGAGGTCATTGAGCTTGTGCTTATAGCCTTATTCTCACAGGGTCATTGCCTTCTCATAGGTGTTCCCGGATTGGCAAAGACACTGCTTGTGAACAGCATAGCGAAAGTGCTTGACCTTTCCTTTAAACGAATTCAGTTCACACCGGACTTGATGCCGGCTGACATAATTGGCACCGATATACTGCAAGAGGATGCTCAGACTGGCAGGCGCATATTTGAGTTCGCTAAAGGACCAATATTCGCAAACATTATACTCGCCGACGAGATAAATCGTGCACCGCCAAAGACCCAATCGGCATTGCTTGAAGCCATGCAAGAATACCGTGTGACAGCCGGCGGCAGAACTTATGAACTGCCAATGCCATTCTTCGTGCTCGCCACACAGAACCCGATAGAGCTTGAGGGGACCTACCCACTGCCAGAGGCGCAGCTTGACAGGTTCATGTTTGCTATCGTGCTTGACTATCCATCACACGATGAGGAGAAGGAGATCGTGCGTTTGACAACATCGGCGAGGAACGCAAACCTTAGCACAGTGATGGGCGCAAAGGAGATACTTGAAGTGCAAGCACTTGTGCGAAAAGTGCCAGCACCAGAACATGTTATTGACTACGCAACGAGATTGGTCAGGAGCACACGCCCGCAAGATAAGCTTGCACCAGAATTCGTCAGGCGATGGATCAGCTGGGGCGCCGGACCGAGGGCTTCGCAATGCCTCATACTTGGCGCGAAGGCAAGAGCTATAGTGATGGGAAGACATGCAGCATCAATTGAGGATGTGAAGGCAATAGCGCATTCTGTCTTAAGGCACAGAATTGTATTGAGCTATTCCGCTGAGTCTGAGGGTGTGGTGGCTGACCAAATAATATCAAGGCTGATTGAACATATCCATGAAGTGAAATGAGGGTGACGCTAAAAGCTAAACTGCAAAACGCAAAACCCTATCAGCTGCAACTGGTTTAGGAAGCTCATTCTCTGTCTCGGAAGAAGAGCTTGTGCACATCAATTAACTGTTCATTTGATGACCCTTCTTTGTGCACCGATTGCTGGTTTGCGTGTGATGATGCATGGGTGTTTTTCTCTCCGCTACGAGATGCCGGTGCAGTTTTCTCCGATGACTGCAGCCTATTAGCTGGCGCATACGCCCTTATAACCCTGGGTTGCGGCGGATATGTATCCCTGCAAATCAACTCCCTCTGCACAACCCTGCCGTCCCTATACACCAACCGCCATGTGGCTGTCACATATCCATGTCGACCACGCTTTTCCACTCGCTTTGCCCCAACAGGCAGCGACGAGTCCAACCTTACCACAACAGGTGGCGGAATAACTTTAATCAACTCGCTGCGCACTTCATACCGCAGCTTACCTTGCTTACCGAGAATAAGCACCGTCAGCCTCCCACTATTAGAATGCGCCTTTATGTAAACGGCATATGGATATGGGTTGCGCAACTTTAGGTCAAGCCTTCCATAGTCAACTGTTGCATCCATCCCAGCTGGCAAATAGCCAACTGGACGACTGTGGCGGTGCCTCTCAACAATTTCCAAGCCGGCAGACAATGCTGCATTGAACAATGTCCCAGCTACTTGGCACACGCCGCCACCAATGTCGTCTCTATACTCGCCTCGCACAAGCACTGGTGCAACCCTGTAGCCGCGCTTAAAACTCCTTTTACCAACTGCCTCATTGAACGAGAAGACCTCACCCGGACGAATAAGCTTTCCATTTAGAGCCGCAGCGGCAAGGCGAATATTGTGCGCACGAGACACCTTTCGGGTGCTGTAATAAGTGATGCACCTACCAATGACCGCATCTATGTGAGTTAAATCGTCGGTTGAAACTTGTGGGCGCACCGGCTCAAAGAAGATTGGTAACTCGTAGTTTGTGAAAGCGCCCATTTCAACGAGAGCCCTCCATAGAAAGAGGCTCATGGCTTTCTGGTTTTCGCCAACTCGTCTGCCGTAGCAGCCAGAAGTAATTTGCATGCGCCCACCAACAAACCTTATTCCCGCATCCTTTGGCGGACGCTCTATGCTGCGCTTGAGCTGCTCTACAATCCGCCCTGCAAGCGTCTCATTCAAAACATATTTCGGATACACTGCCAAGCCATGCCTCATCGCCCACCAGCGCTCTTTAAAGCGAGTCATAAAGCCACCACGCCGCCCATACTCATAAGCAGCCCTGACAGCTGAATTAACATCAAACCGGATGCCAATTGAGCGAGCTTCAAAATTACCCAACTTCCATTGAGAGCCACCACCCACCGGCTTTGCAACTATGCATACTTTGCTTCGCTCAATCTGTTCCTTGTGTTGAAGCAGCCTAAGCTCTGCTTCCTTAGGGGTTGCGCCGCCAAGCATTATGCCGCTTGAAAAGCAAATCTTTGGAGGAGGAGCTGGAACAAAACGAACCCCTCGGATGATACGCCCATCATCTTTGAAAGCAAATGAAAATGCCCAAAGGAAAAAGATGACCAACACACCAAATAAGACAACTGCACCCCAAAACACGCATCGCTTCAAGTGCTTTCGCTCACGATTTGCTTTCCCCTTTAACATCTCGTCCATCACCGCACACCTTCATTGCAGCTTTATGTAGCCCTTCTCCATCTCGTCCCAGCAGGTGTGTCCTCAAGTATTATGCCGAGCTCCTTCATTCGCTCCCTTATCATGTCTGCAAGTTCATAGTCCCTTTTCTGGCGTAGCCTCTGACGGACATCAATCAAAAGCTCAATCAGGCGCTCAACCTCGCCAAAACCGGCTGCAGCCGGTTGCACATCTATCCCCAATATGCGCAGTGCTTCACTTAAAGATGCAACACACCTTGCAACCTCTTCACGAGCTGCGTTTGATGGTGACGCCAACAACTCTACGAGCAGCGTGTTTGCTGCTTTAACAAACTCAAACAGCTCACCGATGGCTTGAGCTGTGTTGAAGTCGTCTTCCATCGCCTCGTGGAATGAAAGCACAAAGCGCTCACGCTCACTAACAAGCTTCGCCAGAAGCTCGTCTTTCGTCTCGCCAATTGCAGGGTGGCGCATCAGAGAATTAGCTGTCGCAAGGAAAGCACTTATTCGCTCAAGCGCTGCTTTTGCCTGCCTGATTCGCTCATCTGTGTAGTCCATCGGGCTTCTGTAATGAACGCTCAAAAATGCCAGGCGCAACGCATCCTTGCCATGTTCATTTAGGGCATCTCTCAACCTAATGAAGTTGCCGAGCGACTTCGCCATCTTCTTTCCGCCAACTGTTACAAGTCCAGAGTGCACCCAATAACGCACAAACGGGCTTTGACCAGTATAAGCCTCCGATTGGGCAATCTCATTTTCATGGTGTGGGAAAACAAGGTCAAGAGCGCCACCGTGTATATCAAAACCGCTCCCAAGATACTTTAGCGACATCGCGCTGCACTCAATGTGCCATCCGGGACGACCCTTCCCCCAGGGGCTATCCCAACATGGCTCTCCCGGCTTGGCAGCCTTCCACAGGGCAAAGTCAAGCGGGTTTTTAAGTCGCTCGTCAACCTCAACCCTTGCGCCAGCAATGAGCGAGCTTAAGTCTTGCTTTGACAGCTGCCCATAGCGCTGGAACTTTGAAACATCAAAGTAGATATCGCCATCCACCTGATACGCATAACCCTTCTCAATCAATGTGCTCACCATCTCGATTATCTCGGGAATGTGTTCTGTCACCCTCGGCTCAACATGCGGTTTCAAAAGCCCAAGAGCACACAAGTCCTCTTCAGCCTCAGCAATTTGGCGCTGAACAAGCTCGCCCGGAGATATGTTTAGTTCACTTGCACGGTTGATTATCTTGTCATCAATGTCGGTGATGTTCTGCACATGGAAGACTTCATAGCCACGATATTCCAAGTAGCGGCGCATAACATCAAAGACTGTGAATGTTCTCGCATGCCCAACATGGAGGGCATCATATGGCGTTATGCCGCACACATACATGTAGACTTTATTTTGTTCCCTCGTCACAAACCTCTCCTTGCTCTGCGTGAGCGTGTTGTATATGAAAATATCGCCCATCCTGCGCATCCACCCCCAAACAACGCAAACCAATGAACATCTTTATATTGACGCATCATACTCATTGAACACAAGAAGCAAATCAGACCGTGCCCAAATTAGCAGTGCAAAGTCTGGTGCATCATCATGGCACGAAAAATCGCAAGCGCACTCTTGATGGCATTGCTCTCACTTATCATAAGATGCACTATCACAATCACATGGTTTAACCAGCGAGAGAAAGTGCTCGCGCCCGATTCATATGGCTACGAGAGGCTTGCCATCAATTTGATTGAACATCGTGTATTCTCTCAGTCCAGCATGCCACCTTTCACTTTGGACACGCATCGCACACCAATCTACCCTCTATTTATCGCGTCAGTCTATAGCGCCACCGATAGAAATCCAATAGCGGTCATACTCGCCCAGAACTTCATTGATGCCCTCAATACCACATTCATATATGCCATAGCGAGCAGCGCATCAAATCAGGCAGGCATTATCGCCTCACTCGCATATGCCATAGCGCCGTTGCCCATATTCCAGTGTCAAAGGATGCTGACAGAAACACTCTTTGTCTTCTTCATCTTGGCAGCAACGCTCTCCGGCTTAAAAGCCATTACGCATCATCGCTCGCTTGCAATCATGACTTGTGGCTTGATGCTCGGCTTGGCTACGCTCACAAGACCCGTTGGCATCGGGATATGGTTCATTTGGTTCATAGCGCTCGCTATAGCGATGCGCAGGCTCACTTTATCGCAATGGCTTCTTGCAATGGTCAAATTCGCTGTTTCGTCACTGCTGCCGATTGTGCCATGGCTCATTCGCAACTTCATTGCCTTCAAAATGCTCTTCCTTTGCACAGGGCATCACATTGCATTTGCTTATTACAATGCCGCCTCGGTGCTCTCTCGTGCAACCGGCTTATCACTTGAGCAAGCACAAGTTCGGCTGTTCAATGAATCCATATCCGACTTTGATGGGATGCGCCCGTTCAAAGCTGAGGACGCAGAGGATATATGGCAGCCAGCAATACAAGACCCAAGGAACACTATGGCGTTGATGAGGCGCGCCAAAGAGATAGTAAGGCAACACCCGACTGAAACCGTCCTGGTGCACGCCGAGGGCTTTATGCATTACCTTTTCATGACCATACCAATTAGAGATGTGCTTGCGAAGTTTTCCGGAGTTGAGGGAAAAGTGTTTGATGAGCCGATAAGGGAAAGATTGATGAGGCTTCTCAATGATGGAAAGGTGGGCACGGCAATCTCCCTTGCATGGAATGAACGCCTAAAACCATTGCCCCTCGGAGCTAAGCTGCTTTGGTTTTACAGCCTCATCTTCACATTGCTAATTGAGGGCATAGCTCTTGGCACTATTAAAGTGTATATTGTGCGCAGGGACATCGCAAGAACAATCTGCCTCATCTGCATCGCCATATCACTCTATCTGCTTCTCACTCCGGGTCCACAGCTTGAACCAAGATTTAGAGCAGTTGCAGAGCCGTGGCTAATCATGCTCGCTTCAATTGGCATCACCGGCGTGATTGAACGGAGGGGTAAAGTTGCTATCCAACAAAGCGCCCCATGACATTAACCAAAACCGTCTTCACCAACTAATGCATGCGCCAAATCGCCTCACGAAGCGCTCCGAAAAAATTATCCGCCTCTCGGTGATGATGCAATCAACCGAGATGTCGTTTTCGTCAGCCGGGATTGAATCAAACACTTGAAACTCAAACGCAACCCCAATTGAGCATGCTGTTTCAGGCAGCTCACACAAAAAGCGGTCATAATATCCGCCACCCCTCCCGATGCGTTTGCACTGCTCGTCAAACGCTCTGCCCGGCACTATGACAACCTCTATCTCGTCTAATGGCACAACTTGGCATTCTTCCTTTGGCTCCCTTATGCCAAAAGTGCCAATTGCAATTTGTTCATCAAATGAAGAGATAAGCCTCGGCGTGACTTTACACAGGGGCTTTTCAATGCGAGGAAGACACACCCTCACACCCTCACCGAGTAAGCTCCTTATGAGCGGCTCAACATCCACCTCATCATGCATCGGGACATATAGCATGACTGTATGTGCGCCGATTGAACGCAGCAGGTGCAATGAGCGCTGACAGATCAATTTGCTGAGCCTCTCCCTATCGCCAACTGACAGCGTTCTAAACCTTTCTTTGACGAGCCTTCTAAAATGAGCCTTTGAGCGTTTATGCTCATCCGCCATCGCAGCGACATCACCCGTTTTAATGTTGCCAGCGATATTTTATGCCGTTATGCTAATAGCGAGGCTCAACCATTAAATTGTTAGTTTGGCTGCACACTGTAACAAGCGGACTTTCATACGAACAAAATTTGAGGTGCAGAGTGATGGGTGTCATCAGACCAACATTGAGCGAGTTCATTGAGCTATCTTCATATGGAAATTTGATCCCGGTGTATGGCGAGATGCTTGCCGATTTGGAGACGCCCGTGTCGGCATTTTTGAAGTTGCGCAAAGGACCTTATTCATTCCTCCTTGAGAGCGTTGAAGGCGGTGAAATAATCGCTCGCTACTCCTTTCTCGGGACCAAACCGCTAATGTGCCTTTCAAGCAAGGGTGACCTTGTGCGAATTGAGCGTGGCGAGACAGTTACTGAGAGGCACCTAAAGAGCGGTGAAGACCCTTTGCATGTCCTTCAAAGCATGATGAGCGAGTTCAAATTCGCCTCGTTGCCGGGGTTGCCGCGATTCTGTGGTGGTGCTGTTGGTTACATAGCTTATGATATGGTCAGGTTCTTTGAGCACCTACCGGAGCTGGCTGAGGATGACCTGCAGCTCCCGGATTGCTATTTCATGCTTGCTGACACCGTCATTATCTTTGACCATGTGATGCGAAAGATGAGGGTGCTCGTTAATGCCTATGTTGAGGGCGATCCAAAAGCCGCATATGAAAGTGCCATTATAAGGATTGAGGAAACGCTCAAGGTATTGAGTGGGGGACAACTCAATTTGCCAAAATCCTTAACGCAGCCGAAAACCTCTCATCTAAACATCACTTCAAACATGAGCCGTGATTACTTCTTGGACATCGTCAGGAGAGCTAAGGAGTATATTGCCGCAGGAGATTGCATCCAGGTTGTGCTCTCTCAGCGCCTACAAACGAAGGTGAGCGTTGACAGCTTTAATATCTACCGTGCGCTGCGTTCAATCAATCCATCGCCATACATGTTCTATCTGACCTTCGGAGACCTGCATCTTATAGGCTCATCACCTGAAATACTCGTCACATGCATTGACGGGCACGTGCGCACAAGACCGTTAGCTGGAACAAGGCGGCGCGGTAAAACACCCGAGGAAGATAAGCGCCTTGAAACGGAGTTGTTAAGAGATGAGAAGGAGCGTGCCGAACATATAATGCTCGTTGACCTCGGGCGAAACGACATTGGGCGTGTTTGCAAAACAGGCAGCGTCAAGGTGACGGAGTTAATGCAGGTTGAGCGTTATTCACATGTCATGCACATATATTCAACGGTTGAGGGAGAACTTGATGAACGCTATACACCCTACGATTTGCTCAGGGCTTCATTTCCAGCCGGGACTGTCTCTGGCGCTCCAAAGGTGAGAGCTATGGAGATAATTGAGGAGCTTGAGCCGACAAGGCGCGGCCCATATGCGGGTGCTGTTGGCTATTTTAGCTTCTCGGGGAATATGGACACGGCGATAACGATTCGCACAATCGTGATGAAGGGCAATGACGCATATGTTCAAGCTGGCGCTGGCATAGTTTCGGACTCAATACCGCAGCGCGAATATGAGGAGACATTGAACAAGGCAATGGCACTTATAGCCGCAATTGAGATGGCGCACAATGAACTTTAAACCATAATTTTGGGGAAGGGTGAACGAAAGTGCGGGCAGTAGTGCAGCGCATAAAATACGCGCATGTTGAGGTTGATGGGAATGTGATAGCGTCAGTGGGAGATGGCTTAGCAGTTTTGCTTGGCATCGGAGTTGAGGATGAGGAAGCGGATGCCCACTACCTTGCGGGCAAAGTTGCGCACCTGCGAGTCTTTGAGGATGACTCTGGGAGACTCAACCTCTCGGTGCTTGACACCAATGGCGAAGTGCTCGTTGTTTCCAACTTCACACTCTATGGCGATTGCAGGAAGGGTCGCCGACCAAGCTTTACTGAGGCTGCACCGCCGGAGTTAGCACAGCCTCTTTATGAGGCATTCATAAGCGCCCTGAAAAAAGAGGGCGTAAAGGTGGCTCACGGGATGTTCGGAGCGAGGATGGTTGTCAGGATAGATAACAATGGACCGGTGACTTTGCTCCTTGACAGCAAGAGGCAATTTTGAACCTCATAAACATAGGCTATGTTTATTATCCGATTGCAATGATGCGCTGCTTGGTATTGCAAAATTGTTGGCAAAAATCAAACTGTGAGCGAGACGCAAACGGCGGGTTGACGGTTTGCAAACCGTATGGGCGCGCAAAATGCGCCAAAAGAAATCGGGCATGCTGTTGTGCCGCTCAAAACGTTGTCAGTAAGCATAGCTGGCGATGGTGCTTCAATGGCATGGCTATATTGGTGCGCCCTTACGCTACACTGTCGTATGTGCGGCTTGCAACTAATAAGCGGTGAGTGTCCTTAAGCATAGCAGACGACCCATAAGATAGCAGCGATTGAGCGAGGGGTGGAATGTGCTATGGCAGTCGCACCAGCATTGGGCATTGAGCAGTTGAGGGAAAAGGCGAGGCTCATTCGCAAGCATATCATTGTGATGACGACTCTGGCAGGCTCAGGGCATCCAACAACTGCCCTCTCAATGGTTGAAGTGGTTGTTGCCCTTTACTTTGGCGGCATATTGCGCTACGACCCATCCAACCCATACTGGGAAGATAGAGACAGATTCATTTTGAGCAAAGGGCATGGCTGCCCAGCACTCTATGCTGTTCTTGCCGAAGCCGGTTACTTCCCAGTTGAGCAACTCAAGACGCTTCGTCAGCTCGGAAGCCCACTTGAAGGTCACCCGAACATGCGCGCTCTTCCAGGAATTGAGGCATCCACAGGCTCACTTGGGCAAGGACTCTCAATCGGTTTAGGACATGCTCTCGCTGCTCGCCTTGATGGAAGAGACTATCATGTCTTCACAATGGTTGGCGATGGCGAGTGCGACGAGGGACAAGTTTGGGAGGCTGCAATGGCTGCAAAGCATTTCAAGGTGGATAACTTGACATGTATCGTTGACCACAATAAGTATCAGCAGACAGGTTGCGTGTTTGATGTCATGGACTATCGCCCATTCGCCGATAAGTGGCGCGCATTTGGTTGGCATGTGCAGGAAATAGACGGACATGACCTTGAACAGGTGCTGAGCGCATTAAGGCTTGCAAAGAGCAAGCCTATTAAGGGCACTCCGACAGTCATTATCGCTCACACCATTAAGGGCAAGGGTGTTTCATTCCTTGAGCACAGAAGTGACATGCATGGGCGTGCGATAAAAATTGATGAAGCCAAAAGGGCATTGGAGGAATTGGGATGGAGCTGGGAAGGAGAATTGGATTAAAGCTTGGTCTCTCAACAAGGGAAGCATTTGGAAGAGCCCTCGCTGAGCTTGGGGAGGAAGTGCCAAACATCGTAGTCATAGACGGCGATGTGAACAATTCAACTCGCACAGAGCACTTCGCGAAGCGCTTCCCGGAACGCTTCTTCAACTTCGGGATCGCCGAATCAAACATGGTTGGTGTTGCTGGTGGAATGGCTGCGTGCGGCAAGATACCGGTTGTGGCGAGCTTTGCCTGCTTCCTTATGTGCAACGCTTTTGATCAACTGCGCATGTCAGTTGCATATCCAAGGATGAATGTCAAGCTTGTCGGGAGCCATGCCGGTATAAGCATCGGTCAAGATGGTCCTTCACAGATGGGCGTTGAGGATGTGGCACTTGCATGTGCGCTGGGTGGCTTCGTTGTCATAGTGCCTGCAGATGAAGTTGAAACAAGGGAAGCGGTTAGAGCGGCAATCTACCATAATGGTCCGGTCTACATACGAGTTGGTCGCCCAGAAGTCCCGATCGTTTACACCGATGGGTGCAACTTCACCATAGGCAAGGCAAATAAGCTTCGCGACGGCAGGGATGTTACGCTCATAGCCAACGGGATAATGGTTGCAGCCGCACTTGAAGCTGCCCACCTGCTTGAGCAAGATGGGATTAGTGCACGAGTGCTGGATATGCACACTGTTAAGCCAATTGACGCCTACGCAATTGAAGAGGCTGCAAGGGATACTGGCGCAATAGTTGTTGCTGAAGAGCATTTCGCATATGGTGGGCTTGGAAGCGTTGTTGCAATGGCTGCTGCGGAGAGATACCCCGTGCCAATTGGCTTCGTCAATCTCGGAGATACATATTCACGCTCTGGCGATCCTGATGACCTCTTGCGCTACTATGGTTTGACCGCAGATAACATCGCTGAGACTGCCAAGAGGACGATAGGGCGCAAACGCTAATTATACTTGCGCACTTATGAACTATTTGTCAGGCTGGCTTTATAGTATGCAGCCCAATTTGTTGGGGGCACAGCCTTATGCGCACATTGAAGCTCACGATGCAAAAGGAACAGGCAGCAAAGCTATGCGAGGAACTTGAGGGTGCTCTTTGCAAGCTCGGTGTGCGCATACTTAAGGGAAAGTTTTCTGGAAAAGGTGGTGCGGGACGATACAGGGGCAAGTGGATTGTGGTGCTTGACCACAGCCTGCCAGAGTATGTAAAAGCAATGCTGCTTGCTGAAGTCGCCTCAATGTTTGATGCTGACTCTCTTGAGTTGTCTAAGGAGGCTCAGTGCCTGATTGAGCGTTTACGCAGGAGCGCAAAGAACAGCAACCCTATAAGTGCAGAGAAAGAAGAGGCTGAGACGAACGAACCGATTAAGTAGGATGTGGGCAGGTAAGCAAATTTTATTTCCAACTGCATCGGCTCTGTGAATTTTGGGATTGGCACGCAGCGCAGAGCATACTGTGCAGTGAGCACCGGCAGCTCAAGTTGCTTCTTTCTGAATGAAAGCCACGCTCTCCACCCAGGATAGAAGGTATCATTCAGGACGAGCACAACACCACCAACACCATAGCAATCAATTCTCACGGCGACGCCTTCATCAGAATATATTGAGCACTTGAGCCAACCATCGGCCAGCAGCTTGGATGAATCATCCCGACATGTCACAACAGCCAGCGCACCTGTTCGCATTTCATCGCTGCAAGACAGCCTCTTGAGAACGGCGAGGGCTTTTTCGCCATCTACACACTTTACAATGCGCTTTGGCACCCACGCTCTTTCCAACGAACCCTCAATTTCGCACAGCCACATGTTCCCAATCTGCTTCAACATCTTGCACCGAGCGCCAGTGGCTTGAGACGGCTCTCGCACAATTATGTAACGGACTGAAATATGCCTTAGCAGCGATGATTTGACATTGCGTAGCAGAACCATATTCCCATTCTCGGGTGGACACGGATGAGCACCCTCAACAGCTTCCATCAACGCCTTGTAACTTCGCAGCATGAGTGAATCATACGCCTGCGGGTCGGATAACCCAACAAGGCTTATAAGGTTTGGCGGAAGGAGGGCATCCGGCAACTTATGTCTCCTGAGCCATTCGTCGTAGACTTTCGGATCACCAATCCCCCGAGCATAATTTGGCTGTCCCGGAATGGCGCGCAACCTCCATCTTACACTCACCGGCAACACACGAAACGAGTCCGCTGTATCATAGGACATACTTCCATGGATCGCTTTAAGTGTGACATCAAGTAGAGAGCGCGCTTCCTGACGGCTTAAGGCTTGATTATAGCCATAGCCAAAAAGAAGAAGCTCAACTATTATAGGGGCAACTATTGCATGAGTCAGTCGCTTCACCTGTGGAAAACAAGATAGGAAAAGCGAGACGAGACCAACAACACAGAGCGCAAAAACAACACCCAAATTCAAGTGGACAAGCTGCATTGCTTCGCTGCCAAATCCGGTGCCGCAAAGCTGCGCACGATAAGCCGCCACTGCCATCAGCAAACCGACAGCGCATGCAACGAACAGAGCCACTAAAAACGATGGCACCCTATTATTCTGTTCCAAAAGCCGATCAATTCCAACACCACATAGCATAGCCAATCCGAGCGCGCTCATAAACCACGCCCTTGTCGGGGTGCCAATCTGAGCAAAGCCGGGTAGGATGAAGTAGAACGGAATGTTGAACGGGCTTCCGGTGGCTAAGAGGAAGCCAACAATGGCGAGGCAGGCACCCATTACAACCGCAATGCTATAGCGCTTTGATTTGTTAACGCCGTTTCGTGTGGGCAGGCTCGCGATAACAGCAAACAGGATGGCAATAACACCAACATATGGACAGTAGTCGGCGAAGTTTTCCTTACCAATATAGCTGTCAAGCTGCGGCATGCCCCAAGCATATGGCAGTATGAGCATAACAAAGTCCTCAACGCGCATCCCTCTTGAGGAGAACCAAAGGTAGCTGTCCCATGTTGGCTTTCCGGAGCGGTGAGAATACATCGCAAGCTCAAGCGTCGTAAGGAGTTGCACGGCGCTAATGAATATAGCAAGGGTGATTGAAAGGATGATGAGAAGAAGATGCATCATAAGCGAACCGACCCCAACACGCTCGCTAAGGACAGCGCAAATTAGCAGCGAAGTTACAGCCATGGCGATGAACGAGTATATGCAAATCTGTGGGTGACCACTCAAGATGAGCATGACACACGCAATGGAGATGCACGTTAATTTGAACGGGCTTGGCTGCTGCAAATATAAGGCGATGCACGCTATAGCGAATGGCAACCAACACATAGTGTTAAAGGCTGGAGGAAGCATTTGCCAAGTGATGAGCGGGGCGCTGAATGCGTATGAAATAGAGCTGGCAACACTTGCAACGGGCGAGAGCCCAATCACCCTTGCAAGCCAGTATGCAGAAAGCACAGCTATCACAGTGTGCAAAAATGCTGACCAATTTATAGCAACCTCGTCTTTAAGAAGCCAGAACAACAAATTCAACGGATAGAAGACACCCACCTGCGGGTTGGCGAGCAGCGGCATACCACAACCTTGATGTGCGTTCCAAAGGGGGATAGTATTTTGCCGCAGCATTTTCTCGGCAACATGCCTCCACGGCAAATATTGAGCGGCGCTATCCCATTGAAGGGCATCCCAACGCACAGTTTTGCTTAACTCCGCCGGCACACCGCATAGCACCGTAAGGGCTTCGGGAAGCATGACCTTACCGCCGATGATGTAGCGCCAATGAAAGAGGACAGACAGCACTACAAGTAAAACGACGGCGATTAAATCAGCATGACGAATAGAGGTCTTTTTGCTGTCCATCCGCTACCACGCTTCTTGAGGGTGTTGAGGTCTCAAACGGACAACTTGGTGGAGGCGAGGGGATTTGAACCCCTGACCTCTGGAGTGCGATTCCAGCGCTCTCCCACTGAGCTACGCCCCCACCAAATCATCCCGTTGCTCAATTATAGCGCCCATTTGGATGTTAGATACAGCGCTTCACCAACGCCTGCCAAACTTTACGATTGAGAACGCACGCTTATTTGCGCGGAGTATTATTGCTCCATCCTCATCTGTCCGAAGTATTGTCCTCACTCCGTGCTTCCGCAACCTTTCAATCACTTCCAAGTGGGGGTGACCAAACGGATTGAAGCGCCCACAGGATATGAGCGCAACTTGCGGGCGCACGCTCATGAGCAACTCATCAGTGCATGAGGTTTTGCTTCCGTGATGGGGCACATAGAGCACATCTGAAAGAAGTTCGCCAGGTTGGCTTATTGAGAGCAAATGCCTTTCCTGCTCGTCCATCATGTCGCTTGTAATCAGCACTCTTTTCCCAAACATGTTTAAGAGCAGCACCACAACATTGTTGTTCACATCGTCCCTTGTGCCGCGCAGCAGCGGTTCGCTTGGCGCAAGCACACGGGCATACACCCCATGCTGTTCATCAAGCGTGATAGTCTGTCCTCGACGAGCCAAGATGTGCTTGACACCAAGTTGAGCCAAAATGCTGATGGTTCTAAGATATGCGGTTTCATCGGACGGCAATTTAGGGTCAAGCACAACACCAACGGGGATGCGCTCAACTATTCGCGGCAATGCCGATACATGGTCGGTATCAGGATGAGTTATAACGAGCACATCAATCCGGCGCACGCGCTCCCGATAAAGGAATGGGATTACAACTTCCCTCGCAATAATATCGCCAGCACTTTCGTCCTTACCGACTGTGCCCGCATCAACAAGCATGCACGCACCATTTGGGGCACGAACGAATATGCACTGCCCTTGCCCAACATCAAGCATAGTCAATGTGGCGGTTGGATTTATATGCCAAAGGATGCGGCTCGCTATAGGAAGCAGGATGATGAGAGCGAATACAAGTGCTAAGCGAAGCGAGAAAGCGGTGAGCACCCTTGACCTATACCGCATAAGCCAGTCCCGTATGGCAGCAGCTGCGCGAAGAACAAGTGGAGCAAGGACGAGCACAGTGTAAGCAGCAATAATTGTAGCTGCGTTTTTAGCGACCGGTTCAGAAACACCAACTGTGGCGTAGGGCAAATTCGCGAATTGTCCCATGAGCCAGATGAGCCATCCAGAGAGCTCATTAGCCACCCACATTAAAGCCTTTCCGACGATAGCGATGCTTTGCGCCATAAGAGTGAACGGGGCGAAGCTAACCGACATCGCTGCCTCGTATGCGATTACGAACAGCGCGCACAAGAATGACAGCGCAACTATAGGCAATGCCAATGGCACTATGAATAAGTTTGATATGAAGCCAGCAAGGACAATATTGGAAAAGTGATATACGATGATCGGCATCGTCATGAGCTGTGCTCCGGCTGCAGCAGCTGAATACCAAAGTAGCGAGCGAGTTGTAATAACAGCCAATTGATTTTTCCGTTCGCCATCAACAGGTGCAATCGCATCAACCAAAGCTGCGCCAACCCAAAGTATACCGAAAGTAGCCGCGAATGAGAGCTGGAAGCCAATGTTAAGGAGTGAAGCGGGAGAAATCGCCACCATGAAAGCGGCTGAGAGACAAAGCGCAGCCATCCAATCGCGCGCATAGTTTTTCACCCTGTGAACCCGTTTGAACAACGAGCCAATAAGAGCATATGCAAACATCAGCGCTGCGCGGGATATGGATGGCTCGCCTTGGCTCACGAGCCAATAGCAGGCAATGGTGAGAAGGCTTAAAGCTATGCCGAAGCCACCGAGTGGGCGAGTGAGCATGACCATAAGCATGCCTATGAAACTGATGTGCAGACCAGATATCACGAGCACATGAACTGTCCCGGAACGCCTCGCAGCATCGGCTATACCCTCAGGGAGGTTTGCAGCATGCATTCCAAGGAGCATGCTTCCAATGACTGACATAGCTTCATCACGGAACTTCTCCGGCAGCCAAGAGCGCATGCGCTCAAAGAGGCGCTCTTTAAAACGCATCCTGAAAAGATGCAACCTTGCCCTAAGGCTGTGGACAACAGGCGGAGATGAATCCAACTTCGGTTCACCAACGGTGATGCCATGGGCTTCAGCCTTAAAGCGCGCAACAATGCCATTCATCAAGAACCTGCGCACCCTGTTAGCCTGCCCCGGGTTGCTCACCCGTGGCAATGGACTCAAAATCCCGTCCACCACGAGAGCTCTGTTGGGTTCAATCGGCGGTTTCAAAGCCGCCTTGCCATCCCCGGTTATGCACAAGAGAAGGCTCTTCCCCTCAATGGGATGCAATGCCACTCTCAACTCCTCAGGCTCAATCACCTTTAGCACCAAAGCGCTTGCTTGGTAAGTTACTTCCCCATCCTCCAATGCATCAATGGCTCGGTATCTCTCCCTCGGATGCTCATAGGGAAACACGAAAAGCTTGCATGGCTTTATCGGATGACATGCCGCCCATAATGCATCTACCAACCGCGCTGTGTTTCTCTGCTGAAATGCTACGCCGATGCTGAACAGACTGATGAGCAAGATGGTCAGCCCTTCAAGAATTCCGCCGCGAAAGCAGATGTATAGGCTAAGCAGCGCATAGATAAATGAGGCAATTGACCATGCGATGACGCTCACTTTTGAATACTCAACTGGAATTGCGAGCCAGCCAACTACAACCCCGAGGATGTAAATGAGCGAAGCCACAATGAGGATGCGCCAATGTAGCACTTCATACAACTTTCGCCAAAGCCACACACTGCACCGGTTTAAGCACAAGCCATAATTGCCATTATTACAACCCTGCAAATTTTGAACGCCACCCAATCTTACCACTCACAAAAGTCCTACCATAGCTTGACATATGGGCGCAATGCCTCAAGTTTCTTTTCGCCAATCCCCTTGACATTGAGCAGCTCTTCAACGGATTTGAAAGGTCCGTTCCTCCTGCGATACTCAACAATGCGCTGTGCGAGTGCCGGACCAACCCCGGGCAGGCTCTCAAGCTGCTCCACAGTGGCAGTATTGATAGCGACTCTTCCAACGGGCATCTTCTGTGTCTTTGCTTTGTGGCGGCTTGATGAACTGCTCCGCTGAGTTAAACTCATTGCCTCACTGAATACCTCAAGTGCCCTTGCACGCCTGTCTGGAACAAACACCTCATCACCATCCTTCAAGAAGGCTGCGAGGTTAATCGCTTCAATGTCTGCCGTCGGTAATCCCCCACCAGCCTTCCTGATGGCGTCCTCAACTCGCTCACCGGCAGCGAACTCATAAACTCCCGGCTTCCTCACAGCCCCTTTGACATGAACTTTGATTTTCAAGGGCTTGCTTACGCTTTCAATCCCGGAAGAAGCGCTACCCACACCACTGATGACGATCTCTGGAGATGACCCTTTTCGGACATGGACTATCAAAACAGCTGTTGCAAAGATGATGGTTACGATGAGAGCACAAATGAGCACTCTGTCAAACCATTGCATCCCATCTGCACCAGCCTTTATGCTCAATCAAATTGTGACCCGGACGCATTTCTCTCCGAGAGCAACCTTTTAACAAGCGCAATCAACACTTCTGGGTCAAACGGCTTGTGCAAGTAGCTGTCAGCCTCATGTTCAAATGCGGCTATAGCGCCAATATCGCTCGGAAAGGCTGTAAGCATAATGACAGGTATGTTAGCTGTTTCTGGATGAGCTCGCATTGCTTCAAGGACTTCGTAACCATCAAGGTGTGGCATGAGGACATCAAGGATGACCAAATCGGGATGCTCAGAATGAATCCTGCGAAGCGCCTCAGAGCCATCGCCTGCCACAATGACCTCGTAACCTTCACGCTCAAGATTTGCCTTTACAAGCTCGGTTATGGACACCTCATCATCTGCCACAAGTATCTTAAATTGCCTCTCAGATGACATTTCACAACCACCATGGCTTAGTTCAAATTGTAAACTCAGGCTACCTTACCCTTTCGCCTGCGCCTTTTCCTGCCACCTTCAGATGGCGCTGTAATTTTAGCCTCCTCATGAGCCTCAGCGCTTACCACTTCGCTAACTTCTTCTGTTACAGCTGCAGGTTGAGTTTCTTCAAGTGATGGTGTTGCTTGCAATTCCTCGCTTGTTGCTTCAACCTCCACGGAAAGCTGCCTCAGGATTCTCTCCTCCTGCTCAATCAATTTTGAGCGCCTCTCATCAAGGCGTTCAAGTTCGCGCCGCAGCATAGGCGCTGAACGGTGCATAGCCATCCTGCGCTCAAGATGAAGCATATGCCTTTCAACCTGCATCCTTTGCAGGCGCAACTGCTGCAGCTTGCGTCGCAACCTCTCTTCGTCAATCACCTCTGTTCACCCCTCATTGAGATGAAGCACTCAAACTGCGGTTTTCACACGACGATGTTCACAAGCCTGTTTGGCACTACGATGATGCGCTTGATCTCCTTTCCGGCAACATGCGCTTTCACCCCCTTGCAATTGAGGGCGAGAGAGCGCAGTTCATCCTCTGAGATGCCGACCGGCACAATGAGTCTATCTCTAACTTTTCCATTCACTTGCACGACGATGACTTGCTCCTCCTCCCTCGCGGCATCCTCATCAACATCACACCAACGATGCTGATATACGCTCCCCGGCTTGCCAAGCCTTTCCCAAAGCTCGTCTGCGATGTGCGGCGCAAATGGGTGGAGCATAACCTGCATCAATTCCACAGCTTCAGAGAGCACAACTCTGTCGGCAAAGCCTTCAACCTCATCTTTAGGGCGCATTGACGAAGCGAAAGATTGCATCTCGTTGAACAGCTCCATAAGCGCGGCGATGGCTGTGTTAAATCCAAACCCCTCAATGTCATCCGTGACTTTTCTTATAGTCTGGTGCAACTTCCTTCGCAAACCCCTCTGAGCATCGTCAAGAGTTGGCTTAAGTTCGTTTAGCTTCTCGCGCCAATCTGGAATATAATCATCCAACCGCTCGTTGACTAACCTCCAAAGGCGATTCAGGAAGCGATACATCCCCTCAACCCCCTGTGGATTCCATTCGGCATCCAGTTCCGGAGGACCGATAAAGAGGATGAACAGGCGTGCTGTATCAGCTCCGTATTGCTCACACACATAATCTGGCGTTACGATGTTGAGCTTTGATTTGCTCATCTTGTCCATGCCAACCTCAACTTCACTACCGCAGACATTGCACTTTACAATCCTTCTCTCGCCCGCCCGCTTGCTCCTCACCTCCTCGGGACGCCTATATGATCTGCAGCGTCTGCAATAATAGCTCTCGTGGTAAATCATGCCCTGAGTGAACAGCCGCGTGAAAGGCTCCTTTGTTTTCACCAAACCCATGTCATAAAGCACCTTGGTGAAGAAACGAGCATAGAGCAAGTGCAAGACAGCGTGCTCAATGCCACCAACATACTGGTCAACCGGCATCCAGTAGTCAACAGCATCACTGCCAAATGGGGCATCGTTATTATGTGGGTCGCAGAACCGTAGGAAATACCAAGAACTGTCAACGAATGTTGCCATAGTGTCTGTCTCTCGCTTAGCCATTGCGCCGCACCTTGTGCATGTTGTGTTAACAAACTCTGGCACTTGAGAGAGCGGTGAACCACCCTTGCCAGTTATCTTCACATCGGGCGGTAGAAGAACCGGCAGCTGCTCCTCTGGAACAGGCACAATGCCACACTTGTCGCAATAAATAATCGGAAACGGTGTCCCCCAATAACGCTGCCTTGAGATTAGCCAATCCCTCAACCTGTATTGGATGCTGCGCTTTCCCACACCCATTTGCTCCATATAATCGGCTATTGCATCCTTTGCTTGTTCGCTGAACATGCCGCTGAATTGAGCTGAGTTAACCATTATGCCCGGCTCAACATATGCCCTTTCCATTTGATCTGCATCAAGCTCCGCATCTGGCGGTTTAATGACGACTCTCACATCCAAGCCATACTTGCGTGCGAATTCCAAATCTCGTTGGTCATGCGCTGGCACTGCCATGATTGCCCCAGTGCCATACTCCATCAGGACATAATTTGCAACCCAAACTGGAACACGCTCTTTAGTGAGTGGGTGAATGGCGTATGCATCCAAGAACGCACCCTCTTTTTCAACCTCCTCCGAGGAGCGCTCCTCAATGCTCTCTGAGAGCATCCTTTGGACAGCAGCATATAGCTCAAAGCGTCTTGGGCTGCGCTCGATCAATTTCGGAACAAGCGGGTGCTCTGGGGCAAGCACAACAAATGTCACACCATAAACAGTGTCAATCCTCGTTGTGAACACCTTAATCTTTTCCATAATCCCATCAAGCTCAAAATCAAACTCAACTCCCTCACTCTTACCAATCCAATTGCGCTGCATGACCTTGACCCGCTCCGGCCAATGCTCAAGCAAATCAAGGTCTTCAAGCAGTCTCTCAGCGTATGCCGTTATCTTCAGGAACCACTGCTCAAGCCATCGTTTCTCAACCGGCGTCGAGCAACGCCAACAATAGCCTCTCTCGGCTTCCTCGTCTGCGAGTGTCGTCTCGCATGCTGGACACCAGTTTACCGGTGCCGGACGCCTGTATGCCAAACCCCGTTCGTAAAACTTGAGGAAGAACCATTGGTTCCATTTGTAGTATTCGGGAGAGCATGTGCGTATTTGGCGCCCCCAATCAAACGATATTCCGAGCATGTCAAATTGGCTGCGCATCCTCTGAATGCATTGTTCAGTCCAAACCTTCGGATGCATACCATGCTGTATTGCAGCGTTCTCGGCGGGCAACCCAAAGGCATCGTAACCCATTGGGTGAAGCACATTGTAGCCAAGCATGTGCTTGTATCGGGAAATGACATCGCCGATGATGTAGTTGCGCATGTGCCCCATATGCAGCTCGCCGCTCGGATAAGGGAACATGTCAAGGTAATAGAACTTGGGGCGAGAACGATCCTCAACCACTTTGAACAAGTTCCAATCAGACCATCGCTTCTGCCATTTTCGTTCCACAGCTTTGAAGTCGTATCTTTCAACACTGCCCACAGAGCATCGCCCTCCAAATTAGCACTAAATGTCAAAAACCCGTTCGCTCTTTAATAAGAAGTTTGTTGGCGCTTTGCCACCTATGCCACTGAATTTAGCCACCATTAACTAATAAAAACAATAAGCGCCAAATTCATACAGAGTGAATTCTCCACGCCACCTAAATAGGGCTCTTAGAAATTTCGCCACCGACAATGAGTTAAAGCCAATAGAAATTTGGGAGCCCATAGAATAGTTGGGAATGCGTTCACCAGCAACACCACAGCAAAGAGCGATCCTATCTTGCCCTCCCTTCAATGAAACGGAAATGACACAAAAGCGTTTCGGACGGTAAGTCCGTCTCACCTTTCTGCGAGCATTTTTGCGCCACTGTTATTCACAAATCTGCCCATCGCTTAATCGGTAGGGAATGCAAGTAACTTCATGCTTGACAGTATGGCGCATGATATGATGCCCTGAGGTGTTGCATGTTGAGATGGCAACAGACTCACACCTTAAAGCCAAGTGGCGAATGTGGGCGCCTCATTGCCTTCCCTTAGCACCCACCCAACACGGGTTAACGGAGTTTCAGTGACTTCGGAGATAAGCGCCAATGTGCCGCAGCGAAGCCATGTTGAAAGCATGTTGCTCTCGCTCGGATGAGAACTTAACCACTTAAGGCCAAAGTGGCTATGCTCGGAGCGCAATCGCCTGCCAACACAAAAGCCGCCGTCATCATTATGCAAGCCGAATGACAGGATGGAGTGTTGCAAACGCCTGAGCGCTGCTTCAGCTTCAATCTGCTTATACTCGCAGCGCATCAGCATCCCAGCAAGAAGCATCGCCGCTGCAAAGTCACTTTCCGGCGTGCCACCAAATAGCCCATCTTGGCGCTGCAGCAAGAGGACGGAGTCAATGACCTTGTCGGGGTAATGCACAAGCCGAGACTGGTGGAAGTAGAGGGAATAAATATAAGCTGACCCACACATTGAGCTTAATAAGCCACAACCTTCCCTTGTGCCCCAAAAACCAGTTGATGGATCAACGCTTGCATCGAGCCACCTGAACAGCACTTCAAGGATATCATGGTTTAAGTCGCCCCACTCGCACGCGCATATCAGCAACCCACCGATGTGGAATATCAGCCTGCACTCAATTGAAGCTCTGTCAATCAAATGGCTCCCGGATGACGCTGCACACATCCTTTCATCAAGCCATCTTATCAGTTTCGGCGCATGGGCAAACTCATTCAAGAAGCGCAGCGGATGTAATGGCAATGCTCCAAGTATATCAAGCGCCGATACACACGCATGTGTAAGCTCAAGCGCGGAGAAGAGGTCATCTCCTATGCCATGAAGTAAGCGCTCGTCAAAGAAGTAGCCACTGCCCGGCTGTTGAAATGAGCGCAGAAGAGCAATCCACTGTGACCTCTCCAAATCGCCAATCATAATGAGGTCGTCAAGCAAGTCCCGAATGAATGTGGCGAGCGCCGAAGAGTAAGCATCTGGGAATTGGCGTGACGGAGAAAAGCGATAACACCCGTATAGATTATTGGTTAGGCGCATTCCTTCAACCCACTCAAGGACATCGCCACGAAGTGTGAGCGCCTTCTCGGCAAGCAAATGCTCAAGCATTGCTGACGATGCCTCCGTTGCGATGTTCAACTTGGAATGACAAATTATCGTCAAGCCTCATTCATAGCCGCGCCTCTCGCACTCCTCACGGAAGCGCATGTATGCATCTTCGTAAGCTTTTGATAATCCCTCACACGGTTCAATTGTCTCCTCAAGTTGCACCATAATGCTTGCAGCCTCACTCAACGAAGAGAACCATTTCCGAGATGCAGCTATTATCGCTGCGCCAAACGCCGCCTCAATTGTTTTCGGTCGGACGAGAGCTCTCCTCAGCACGCTTGAGCGCACAATATTCCACAACTTGGATTTTGACCCGCCACCAGTGATGAAGACTGTCCCGCAAATGTCGTGTCCAACCTGCTCAAACACTTCAAAGCACCATCTTTCAACAAATGCCACACCCTCAATGTGAGCGGCATATAACTCGGCTTCGTCCTTTGGCTCACCAACAACGAAACCTTCAGCATGCCCATTAACAAACGGGAAACGCTCACCACGCCTCACCAATGGGTAAATGAGCAGTTTAGTCGGGATACACCTTAGCGCCATTTCATCCATTGCTGCAAGGTCCTTATTTGGGAAGCGCACGCGCAAGCACTCACCACCAGTGCTGCTTGCAGCACCGGAGAGCCAAAAGCCATCTGGATGACGATGGTAATATATGCGACCCCGCTCATCGGGAATAATCCGTTTGCATAAGCCACGCAAGACAAGTGTGCTTCCGAGGTTTGAATTCCACTCACCTATACACTTTGCCCCGGAACAAATGAAAGCAGCGGTCCCGTCGGTAGCACCAGCAACTACAACGATGCTTGTCGGCATGCCAATCTCTTCGGCTACATCGCTGCTAACAAACCCAATCTCATCCCCCGGCGCAACTACTTTAGGAAGCTTATCAATCGGTATCCCGAGAGCGCTTTCAATCCACTCAGGAAAACGCATCTCAACAAGGTCAAAGCATGTCTTAAGCGCGTTTGAAAAGTCGCTCACACCAACAATGCCAGTCAGCTTGCTTACGATGAAATCGGCAGCGTGAAGGAGCTTTGCACACATTTCAAATATATGCGGCTCATGCTTTTTCAACCAGAGCATCTTTGGCAGGGCGAAAGATGGCTGTATGCGATAGCCAAGCTTTGCCTCAAGCTCATGAGCACATTGACGAACTTCATCCGCCTCCTCAATGGCACGCATGTCGCTATACATCAACGCGTTGCGCAACGGCTTGCCAGATTTATCTACCGGCACAAATGTGCCCGATGTGGAAGTGACGGAGAGCGCCACAATGTCACACACATCCACACGCTTGCAGAGAGTTGCCAAGGCAAGCTTTGTCGTCTCCCACCACAAGCTTGCATCCTGCTCAAACCAACCATCAGGGAGTTGAAACTTTGGCTGTTCATGCGGCACGCTGACGCTTCCCACAATCTCTCCCGAAGCGCTTGCTGCAACTGCACGCACACCCTCAGTGCCAACATCAATGCCAACGAACAACGGCTTTAACTGTGCCATCTGTGACACCACCTTAAGACACCGGTTATCCCGTTGTTTCAAAAATGAGGCAGCATCCAACCTATTTAGCATATGCAGCATTAGAGCTTGCCCACAACAGCCGCTTAACTTAACCCCGTCGCCAACGAGAGGCAACACTGCAGGACGAGGGTTTTTGTCGCCTCATGATTCAAATGGGAGTAGGAGTTATGCAATTGAATGTATGGGCAAGATGAAATCCGCCGGAAAGTTTTCGCTCGGGTGGCAGCTTAACACCCCGATATAACAAATTTTTGAGCAAAGAGTGAGTCCGGTAACTACAGAAGAGAAAGTAGGCGAAGCATCGCTTTAACTTCCCGAAATGGTATTAGGCACGCTGCCTAAAACAGAGCGGACCATTAAACGAGAAAAGGCACATGCGCCATTCTGGCACATGCGCCCCATATCACCTTTGAGGATGTGCAGCCTTTCAAGCTACACTGACACATATTAACGCTTGCGAGTTCTCTTGCCCTTAAGTGCTACTTCACCGCCTTCTACACCGCCTATGATGAGCCATTTTGCAACTGACATCGCTGGGTCTGAGGTCACGATGCCCTCAACCTCATATTCGCCAGCGCCAACTTGATTGCCGTTGTTATCCACCTGTGCCCATTCCTCAACGAATGACTTCTCTTCGCCAGGGTGTAGCTCAATCTCGCCAAGAACTTGTATAAAGGCTTTGCCATGTGACCACTGCCAGACAACTTCGCCATCCATGTTGCGCACTATAAAGTCATAGCGCTGCCCCGTGCGGAAGGACAACTTGACTGGCTCATTGCCACGATTGCGCAGGATAAGTTTCATTTTAACAGGCTCACCGAGGGCTACATTTTCTGGCAACTCCAAATCAACCTCTAAGCCGGGCTGCCATTTGGTTAGTTCAAAGTCCCGGGTGACAGTCTGACCAGCACTCACCGTCACAATAGCACCATCTGGGACATACTCCTCCTTCCAAACTGAAACAAAGTATTCGCCCTCTGGAAGCACAAGCTTATAAAAGCCATTTTCGTCGGTGACAGCACTTGCTCGCACCGGTGGTGTAATCGGTGGCAGCGGCGGTCGGATCGGCTCTATTGGCGGGATAACATTCTGCTTGGCACGGCAGACATGCATAATGACTACTTTCCCGTGTCCGGGGGCTTTAACCCGCTTGTCCCAAATAAACCACGGGTCGCCAACCACCGTTGCTGTAACTGTTGCGCCCCTAATTGGCTGCTTTGTCTCGGCATCCCTCACATTACCCTGCACGATGCCGAACATGGCTTTGAGTTCAAAATCAACACGAACGCTCTCTCTGGGGCTAATGCTAACAGTCTTCTCATCAACCCCATAGTCCTCCTTGAATGCTACAGCCCTATACCCACCCGGCTTAACATCCTCTATCCTGTAATTGCCCTCCGCATCGGTAAACGCGATTCTTATACGCCCATAGGCTGGTGGAACAACAGTTTGCTTTTTGCCCTTTGCACCAAGTGGGTTGGGGAATACGCTCAGCAAAATCTCTACTTCAATTTTCACAGGCTGTATTTCAAACGGTGGCTCCGGTAACTGTGGCACACCCCTCGGAGCAAGCACAACGGTTGCCCCAGCAACGGGAATAATTTGACCATCCAGCACCGCTGTAACTTTCCCATAGACAACCCCCAAATTACCTTCCTGAAGACGCTGCAGTCCTATGTCACATGATGTTGTGACAAGCGGATCAACAGTCACTGTGTCCATTGCAGGTTGATACCGTGGTGCGCGCGCTTCAATGAGATAGATGCCCTGAGGAAGGAGAAGCTCATAGCTTCCATTGTCGTCAGTTTCTGTCACAGCAAAAATGCCACGAGATACTTCGCCCAACTCATCACCCTCATCGCCGGCTCCAATTGCCCTTGCTGTGACCCTCGCCTTAGCGATTGGCTTAACCTTATTGCCGTCCTCATCAACCTCGTAGACGAACCCGGAAACTTTGCCCAACGGTTCTGTTTCAACATCGCCAACATCCGTCACCTTTCCCGGAAGAACCAAAGCGACAAACATAGCACCACGCATGACACCTTTTTCACGGATGTAAACAACTTGCTCACCGGCTGGCACATTGTCAATGCGAAACTTGTTACCATCAAAGCTTGGCAACGGTGTGACAGTTTGCGTGCCCATAATGGCAACCAATGCCACAGCACGGCTTCTCCCAGCACCCGTTACCAATCTCCCAGTTATGCTGCCAGTTGGAACGCCAATACCAGTGTCGCCTGCCGGACGACCATTCCCATCACATCCACACAATAAAACGCCGGCGATAAGAAAGCCACCAACGGAAATCGCCATCGCAACATGCCTGATTAAATTGCGGCGCATCATTTACCCCCACCTCCAAGATGAGATTGCATACGCCCGACCAAGTCATTCGGCTTCACTTTTCACACCACCTCCCGAAATAACTGTAAGTGCAGGGTCGTATTAATCATACCCGATGTGAAATCCGCTTTAAACTGTCTATGCATGGCTCCATCTAATCACCGTGTCGCCGAAGCCTCTGCGCAATTAAGGCGATTATGTGCTCAACAACTTCTTGAGGCGTCATGTGTGTCGTGTCAATGACGACAGCGTCGCTCGCCATAGCAAGCGGTGAATCCACCCTTGTGGCATCAAGCCTGTCACGCTCTTCAGTCCGTTTGAGTTCCTCCTCAAGCGTGACATCGTAGCCTCTTGACTTAAGCTCAAGCCAACGCCTTTTAGCTCTCTCCTCAAGAGAGGCAGTCAGGAAGATTTTTAACTCGGCATCGGGAAAGACAACGGTTTGCATATCTCTGCCCTCGGCAATGGCATGAACGCCCTCTACAAGCTTGCGTTGCAACCCTTGCATAATTCTGCGAACAGCACTATGCGCGCTCACGACGGAAACTGCCTCATCCACATCTGGTGTTCGTATTGCTTCCGTTACATCCTCCCCATCAAGCAAGACTCGCTGTATGCCATCGGGTGAATTTGAAAATTCAATTCGCACGGATGAAGCAATGGTCGCAAGCGCACCTTCATCATCCAGCGGCACTTTCATTCTCAGCGCCTTGAGGGCAACTGCACGATACATTGCGCCAGTGTCAATATGCAACCAACCAAGGTGTCTTGCGAGCAGCTTTGCAACGGTGCTTTTGCCAGCACCGGCAGGTCCGTCAATTGCGACCACAAATCTTCTACAGCACAATGCATTCACAACCCCTTTAGGGCTAATCTGGCTGTCCGACCAATCCTTCAAGCAACTCCCAAAATTGCGGGAACGAAATTGAAACGCATTCGGCATCGTCAATTATAGTCTCACCATCGGCTAACATTCCGGCTATGGCAAGGCTCATGGCGACACGATGGTCTCCATAGCTTTTAACTTGAGCGCCCCTCAATCGCCTAACCCCAACAATACGCCAACCATCTGGCAGCTCAGTTATATCAGCGCCCATACTTGACAGCTCGGACGCCATCGCTGCAATTCTATCGCTCTCCTTTATACGCAGCTCATGCGCATCCCTTATCAGGCTCTCGCCGTTAGCAACGCTGCATAGCACAGCGAGCAATGGCAGCTCATCAATCATCGTCGGTATGATTTCACCGCTAATGTTGATTGGACTAAGTCTTTCACACCCTATAACTGTCACATCGCCAACTGGCTCTCCAGATGCCACTCTCTGGTTTTCAACTCGCACATCCACACCCATGCGAACTAAAGCCTCAATGAAACCGACTCTCGTTGGGTTAAGCCCAACGCCTTTGACCGTAAGCTTTGCGCTGGGGATTGCCGCTGCAAGCGCCATGAAGAAAGCCGCCGAAGAAAAGTCACCCGGAACTAAAACGCGCTGCGCACGGAGAGTTGCACCACCGATAATTGAGACCTTCAAACCATCAACACTTAAGTCAGCCCCAAATGCTCTGAGCATTCGTTCTGTATGGTCTCTTGTAGCTGCCGGTTGAATAACGCTCGTCACACCATCGGCAAATAATCCCGCAAGCAATATTGCTGATTTTACTTGGGCGCTTGCCACTGGCATTTGGTATTCAATGGCACGCAGCCTGCTACCACGAATGCTAACTGGCGGATAGCATTTATCACCCTGCCCTGAGATATGAGCTCCCATTTGAGTGAGCGGCTTCGCCACTCTATCCATTGGACGGCGCCGCAGCGATTCGTCGCCGTCTATTGTCGCCTCAAATCTGTGTGCTGCGAGCAGCCCGAGCAGAAGGCGCATCGTCGTCCCGGAGTTCCCGGCATCAAGCACATCCTGCGGGGCACTGAAATTTGCACCGCTGACACCGTGCACTGATAGCGTAGCAGACGCACTGCATAGCGGCGCATTCGCACATAGCCCCTCTATGCGGACCCCCATTGCCGTGAGGCATCTTGCGGTGCTCAAGACATCTTCTGCGATCAAGCAACCTTCAATCGTCGTTATGCCCTCAGCTATCGCGCCGATAAGGAGAGCACGGTGCGATATTGACTTATCGCCCGGCACTTCAACTGTTCCAGCTACATGCTCACACCCTCTTATAACCTTGCGCATTTAGTGTTCACCCCGCATGAATTTCAGCCGGCTTTATTGTCCAACATTGCAACTTCGCCAGCTCAGTTATATTGCGCCCATAAAAGCCGGGTGGAAAAATTATCCATCTCCAAACGGCGGGAGAATCATCAACGCACTTTTCGCTTTGAAGCATCGTCTCGCTGACTTCAATTGTTTTAGTATGGTTTGAGAGCAGCTGAAGAACACAACGAGCACACGCAACCGCAAATTGAGCCGGAGATAAGGTTACCCCATTAACCTCAACATCGCTTGGGATAAACCTGTCAGTCAGCATGTGTTCCTCAAGCCTTTGGCACGCCTTCAAGATGCCCTCGCAACTCAATCTGACTTGCCCAATGATTCCCCGATACCGTCTCTTCGGTCCGAAAAAAGCGCTTAAAGGTAACTCAATCTCGCGCAAGAATTTCCCTCTGCAGTAGGCGTTTAGCCACCTGACCAATAGGAAAAGACACTCGGCTGCTGAGAGCCATACCCTGCCAAGGCGTTGGAACGATACGCATTCACTAAACGCTTTTGCAATGTCGGTTAAATCATCCAAGCTGTATTGCCTGCCGGGAGCCTCGTCTCGTATAAGCTCAAGCAGCTCACTGCCACGAATAAACTTGCAGCCTTCAGCCCCCTTTATATGCGCTATGTAACTTCTGAACTCGTCCATGCGTCTTTTGGCTTCGTCAGGATCTAACAACTTCGGCATACGCCAATTCTCCCTTGGTGTGTTAATGCCATTAGCGAAGTTGACGCCGTCCCAAAATTCAGCAGTTGAGAATTCACATTCGTGAAAGTAGATGCTAATGACGCCGTCTTTGTCAGCCATCATTCCTCGCAGCTGCTCAAATCTTTCAATGGCGGCTTGGAGTCTATTTTGCTCACCCCAATTTATGCGAGTGCAGTTTCTGCGCATGCGATAAATCGTAAGGATGCCACAATACCAAAATGGCGTGCCGTCAATGCCGACATGTCCACCCTCGTCAAGGTATATGGGCACACCTAAGCGATGAAGCGCTCCATAAACTTGCGGTGCCCAACTCGCCCCTGGTTGACCATAGCAAATAACTGGTTTGCCGAATGTCTCCCTGATACAATCAAACCCGTCACGCTCTCTCCTCTCAAATTCAGCTACACCATCATCCCAGCCAAGCCCTTCAAGGTATTCGGCAACAGTTGGATGAAGGCTGTGCATATCGGTATGGTAGCCCACATCAAAAAGCTCGCACTGACGCACCAATGAGAGCACATCTTCTCGCCCCCGATTCTGCAAGGCGCGAACGCGCTCCCCTACGAATTTCAAAGTTGCAGGAACACCCATTTCCGAAAGCGACCTTAGCAGCCAAAGCAATGCATCATCGCTCTGTGGAGTAATGTAATCTTCAACATCAAACCAAAGCAGAACGAACGAACTCATCGGCATTCACCCCCTGAAACGCATTTGATATAGTAGCCCATCGCAGGCTCTTGATAGAATTGTGACAGTGACCGTGAAGGACCTAAAGTCATAAGCTCAAAAGCAGGCTGCCGACGGAGGTGAAAAAAGGGGTGACGGGAAAACAGATCAATGTGGGCATAGTCGGGTATGGATATGCTGGGCGCATCATACACGCTCAATTGATCAAGCTTGTGCCGAGGCTAAACTTATATGCCGTCGCCTCAAGGGATGAGAAAAAGCGCACACAAGCCAAATCTGAATACGGCGTAGTCACTTACGATAACTATGATGACCTGCTCAGAGATGCCCGTGTGGATTTAGTTGTGATAGCAACGCCACATGACAGCCATGCAGAGCTCGCCATCAAGTCAATGGAAGCCGGCAAGCACTGCATAGTGGATAAGCCGATGTGCATCACGACTAAGGAAGC
Source organism: Armatimonadota bacterium (assembly GCA_025062195.1). Lineage (GTDB taxonomy): Bacteria > Armatimonadota > Fervidibacteria > Fervidibacterales > Thermosaccharophagaceae > Thermosaccharophagus. Next base: position 33,907 of record JANXAS010000003.1, on the reverse strand, counting down.
TGACTTAATGTTGAAGGTGCGTGAAAAGACGGGCGTGCTATTGAGCGTCTTCCACAACAGGCGTTGGGATTGCGACTTCCTAACATTGCAGCATGTCATTCATGCTGGTGTGCTCGGAAAGCCATTCCTCATTGAGTCAAGCGTTGTGCGCTACGGCAAACCAGCAAGCCAGTGGAGATGTGAACGAAACTTCATGGGCAGCATATTGCACGACTGGGGTGTGCATTTGATTGATCAAGGGCTGCAGCTTATGGGGTGCATGCCATGCTCAATCAATTGCTGCACCAACTTCCTCATTTGGGGGATGAGCGTTGAAAGTTATGTATCCGTCCAAATGCAATTTGACGACGCATTGTATCGCATTGAGGTCAGCTACATCTCTCATGCGCCACGCCCAAGGTGGTATGTGCTCGGTGACAAAGGCGGGTTCATCAAGTTCGGATTAGACCCGCAAGAAGCAGCGCTGCAGCGCGGTGATATTGGGGCTGCTAAGGAAGCCCCGGAGAATAGAGCACGCTTATTTACAACCCTGAACGGCAGCAAAGTTGAAATGACGCTTGAATCCATTCCGGGAAGGTGGGTTGCATTTTATGAAAACATTGCCGCAGCGCTGCTTGACGGCGCTGAGTTGGCTGTCAAGCCGGAGCAGTCAAGACAAGTGATAAGATTAGTTGAGCTCGCATTGTCATCCGCAAAACAAGGTAAGCCCATAAAGGTCAAAGAGACCTGATTGCAATTCAAGAGCGATACCGTTGCGCTTTACATCGCTGCATGAAAAATATACACCGGCGGCAGCTCTTAAGCCACCGCCGGTGGGGCGAGGGAGGGATGAATGATGCGCCGCAAAGGATTGCATCACTTAAATACGACGATAAGACCAACCGTAAAGTTGCACTGTGTAAGTTTTACTGCCTGCCTCTAAAACGACCCTGCTGCCTTTGACCGGCTCCCGGCGGTTGTGCGCCAGGTTGTCTACCACCTGCCGCACCCCATCGCCAGCCAAACATACCACCGTAGCGCCCAACGGCGCCGACAACTATCAGCAACGCGTGCAACTTCGGATTGGCTTTGTAATTGAGCTTGGCATTGAGCTGCTCTTCAATTTCTTCAAGGCGCTTCTCGTAGTCCTTAACCGCTTTCCCATAATCCTCAACCGCTGTCTTTATCTGCGCATCTGTTGCGCCTGCCCGAAGCGTTCCTACCAGGCTGCGGCGTGCTTCTCCGAACTTCATAAAAGCATCCACGCGCTCCTTCATCGCATCCTGTATCGCTTTCCTCTGCTCGTTAGTGAGGGTAAGATTGAGCTGCTTTGCCCAAAAGTCAAGTATTTTAGAGCTCCACTCCTCGGGCGAAAACTGCTGCAAACCTGGAGGCCCACCAGCTTGCGGTCTTCCCGGTGGCTGCGCCATTGATACCGAAATTGCAATAACTAACCCCAACGCTGCAATCCAACTTGTCATTTTGTGAAACACCTTAATCGCCTCCTGTGCAGGATTTGTCCTTGAGCATTTGACCCTTTCAGGGTCATCTACTTAGACGATGATTCTCTGTGGCGGTTCAAACCCATCAACCGACCTTGCGCAAGCGCGCCACAAACACCCCATCGGTATCGTGCTTGTGCGGGAATAAACGCACAAAGCCCTCCTCCGTCCTGCATCCCTCAATGCGTGTCGGCAAGTATGCACTTGCATCCTCAATCTCAAACTCATCATGTGCTCTCAAAAAAGCATTTACAACATCCTCATCTTCCTCACGCTCAAGGCTGCAAGTGCTGTAAACAATAACTCCACCCCTTTTGACTGTCAGCGCTGCTGCTTCAAGCAAGCGCAGTTGCAGCGCTGTAAGCTCAGCGATGCTCTGCTGGCTCTTTTTCCAGCGTGCGTCCGGCTTTCGCCTTAATGTGCCAGTGCCAGAGCAAGGGACATCAAGCAGGCATTTATCAGCAACACCCTCATGTTGTTTTGCCACCTCAATGAAATCCCCAACTACAAACTCAATTGAACGCAGCTTCAGTCTAATTGCCGCCTCCCTGACTAATTGCATTCTCCCCTCGTGCACATCCACAGCTATGATGCGCGCTGCATCATTCACCATCTCAGCCATGTGCGTTGTCTTACCGCCGGGAGCAGCACATGCATCAATTATCGTTTCGCCGTGCTTCGGCTCAAGGACATAGGTGACAAGCATTGCAGCTTCATCCTGAACCGAAAATAGCCCCTCCTTGTAACCTGGCAGTTTTGTGATTTCCATCGTCGTATCAATCCTCAACCCGCACGGTGCGTATCTTGCACGCTCAACTTTGCGGCAGCGCAACTCAAGCATGCGCTCAACAAGTTCAACTTCCGTCCAACGCAGGTTGACTCGTATGCACAACGGCGCCGGAAGATTATTAGCCGCACACAGAGCAACTGTCTCCTCAAAGCCGAACTGTTTAATCCACTTCTCAACGAGCCAATGTGGGTGTGATGTCTTCACGGCGATATGCCCGATTGGGTCTTCATCAGCTCTCGGTAACGGTATATGCTGCCATTCCTCGCTGAGCCTTCTCAAAACGGCATTAACTAAACTCGCTATGCCGACATGACCATACTCCTTAGCCAGCTCCACATACTGACTCACCACAGCATAAGGTGGGTGAGAGAGCACGGTAAGTTCATACGCACCCATGCGAAGGCAGTTCAGCACTAATGGTGTTAAGCGATGAAAGCGCCTTTCGCATAGGCGCTCAATCAGGTAATCAAGATAAAGACGCATCTTAGCCACACCCATCGCAAGTTGTGTCGCAAAGGCGCGCTCAACGGCTTTCATCCTTCTGCCTCGCATAAGCTCGCGCAACGAGAGGTTGATGAATGCTCCCTTCTTCTCCATTTCAACTAACGCGAGCAATGCCACTTTCCTTGCCTGCGAGACTGCCACAGCAAATCACCGCTCTTTGCAGGCGCACACATTGAAAGGTTAACGGTGGGCTGCCGCCTGCGGTTCGGTGGACAGCCCACCAACGAGCCTAAAAGAGGGATTACCGTAGCCGCGATTGCTTATGATGATAATCAAGCGGAGTTCTAACTCAGCACTATTGGCTCAATGCCCAAGTGTTCGCATGCTGAGACGAGTTCGCCAACCCAATCTCCAACAGCTGCATGAATGTGATTGCACGAAAACTCCCTCGCCACAACTTCCATTGGGCAATCAAAGCGGGCAAATGCATGCGGCCATTCAAACGTCGTTTGGCGAGCAAGGTCTTCATCCTGCTCCGGTGAAAAGCGAATGAACCTGCCGGTGAAAATATGCATGCGCATTCTTCCAGCTTTGCGAGTTATGCGTGCGAATGTGACCCTCTCAGCTGGCTCGGCGAAGAATTTGACGGATGCACCACCGCAGGGAAAATACATCGCCGGTGCCGGGTATAGCTCAACCTCCTTCCAATTCTCACGCCAGTTGTCACTGCGCTTCGCAAACCATGGGGCATGCTCACCAGAGTTGCACAAGTCGTAGATGTCAAGGTCTTCGTGATAATGGCGCAAGTCGGCGAAGAGCACAGGTGTGCCGGTAAGCAGATGAAGGAGCTGCATTGTCAATGCGCCATTTGAATCGCATTCAGTGGCACAAATTATCACCCGCTTGGGCTCCTCTTCCCAATCGGCAAAGTCATTCAAAAGCGCCTCCGGCAAATCCATCGTGCAACCTTCTTCCCACTCGGTGAAGTCAAGTTGCCCAGTCAGCCCGCAAAAGTCAATCCCCTCTTCATAGCAGTAATCCTTGACTGCGAGGTATAGTCTCACTTGCCTTGCAAGTGTCCCATTCATCCCCGGTGTGAGCGTCTTCCCATCATAATGTATTGCCTTGCAGTTATCCTCAAGCCATCTTAATCCAGCTTCAACTCGCTCGTCGGCAACCCTTCTCATCCTGTAGGCGAGGGTTAATTGACTACAGTGGTGCACATGTATTCCGAGCTCTCTCATCCACTGGCTCTGGTCAATATGCCCTGTATACATGCCCATTGAAGGCCCATCAAACTCACCATATCTTAAGCCGCATAATTTCTCTGCCGCATCAATCCCGCGCCTTCTTCTATTTGGCTCGCAGCGCTCAAGGAATGTGCGGATAGCTTCCTGCACGCGCCTGTCGTCAATATCTCCAAGCGCCCTACCATACGGAAGCCCAATCTCGTCAAGTGCGCCAGCTGATGCAAAGAAGGCAACCCAACCCGGATACGCAGGGTTGATGTTGCCAAGCAACAATATTGGAACGCCGTTAAGCTGCTGTGCTGCTTGAACTGTGAAATCCGGGAACGACCAAACACAGAAGTTGAAGATGACAGCTTCACAACCAGCGTCCTTGAGCCGTTTACCCTCACCCTTCGCTGCAGCGTAATTCCAAATGATCTCTTCGCCCTCAACAACATCATGCCCCTCATCGCGCAGCCAATTGGCAATGCGTCTCTGGAAGCGGAAGCAATCCTCGCGAAGCATATCGGCAACCCTTTTCCTTCCATCGGTAAATGTGCATATTCCCACCTTCATCGTCATCACCCTCCGTGCACAAGTTTGGGTCATTCGCGGAACATAGCTCAAACCCTTCAAGGTTATTTAAGCATCGCCCTCAAAAGCGCGCCATTCGCTTTCGCCTCTCCAAGTGCTGCTGATACATTTCAAGGTATAGCTCAAACTTAGCCCGGTGATAATCAAAGGTCCCAGGGTTTGGCTCAATTATCTCGCCGCTGTGGCACATCCCCTTCATCGCCTCAGGTATACTTGAATATGCTCCAGCTGCCACTGAGGCAAGTATCGCCGAACCGAGCACCACTGCCTCCGGCTCCCTCGGCAAGTATATTCTGCACTCAGTTATATCGGCGTGCTCTCTCAGCCAAACTGGATTCTTCGTCCCACCACCGCACGCGTATATCCGCTCAATGCGATAACCATGTCTGTTTAAGGTCTCAACTATGTTTCGTGTGCCATATGCGATGGCTTGAATCACCGCATAGTAACGCCTGGCGAGTGATTCAAGCGAGGTGTCCAATGTTAGCCCGTCAATTACGCCTTTAGCGTGAGGGTCTGCATATGGAGAACGGTTACCATGATGAAAGTCAAGGATGTGTATGTCTCTGGTTAGGCGCTCATATAGACCGGTGCGCTGACGCAACTCCTCAACGACTTCGTTCAACACTTCATAAACACTCTTTCCGGTCTGCTCCGCCATGTCCTTAACTTTTGCGGCTTGAGCGCTGTCGTTGATTGTGTAGTCAATGAGCGAGCCAGTAGCACTTTGTCCGCCCTCAGTAAGCCACATCCCGGGAATCATAGCGCCAAAGTAAGGTCCCCATACACCGTCAATGAACTTCGGCTCGCGAGAGACAGCCATATGGCACGATGAAGTCCCACCAATGAGCGCTATAGCTGTCTCAAGCAACTCAACCGGCGTCCCATCAACTTCCTCCCAAACTGCACCGAGGACACCAATGCCACCGGCATGGGCATCAATTATTCCAACGCCCACAACTGCCCTTTCGCTCAAGCCGAGTTCTTCTGCGGCTTGCTTTGTCAAGTTGCCGGCTGCAGTGCCCATCAATTGAACATTCTCAGAAACCCTGCCACCCTCAAGCAAGTCGCCAAGCCCGATGCGCTCATAAAAATCGTAATCCCATTGCCCCTCATGCCCCATGTAAAGCCATTTGCAGACGACAGTGCAAAGGCTTCGGACATCATTACCAGTTGATCTGTAGACCATGAAATCAGCGAGGTCAAAGAACTTCCCAGCATTGCGCCATGTCTTTGGAAGATGTTCCTTGAGCCACCTTAGCTTTGGTGGCTCCATTTCCGGCGATATGATACCACCAACATATCTAAGTGCTCTATGCCCTGTGGAGTTTATCTCATCGGCATACCGAATTGCCCTGTGATCCATCCAGACGATGACATTCCACTTTGCATCCCCGGTTGGGGAGACGGTTATCGGTTTGCCGAACTTGTCAACGGCAACAAGTGAACATGTGGCATCATAGCTTATCCCGATGACCTCCTCACGCTTTATACCGGCATCTTCAACACATCTTCTGACAGCCTTACAAGTTGCCTCCCATATGTTTTCGGAAGACTGCTCAACAAAGTTTTCCTGCGGATATGAGATTTCAATCGGCTCAACGGCGCAAGAGAGCATCTTCCCGTCAAGGGTGAACGCGCCAGCCCTCACGCTCAGTGTCCCAACATCAACCCCGATAACGCATTCTCTCACATCTACTCACCCCCTATGTCTAACAGTAATTAAGCTGTTAGCGTCACTTTGCAGGGGCGGACAATAGCCCCCAAAAATTGCTGCTGAAACCGTCAACGCGTTCAGCGCGCAACTCCTATCCAATTAATTTGCGAGGCAATATACCACTACGAATCAAACCAAGCCCTCGCAACAACGCAGCAATGCAGAGCAGGGCAAACGCGATTAGTGAGGCGCGGACAGCGATCCGCCTCAAAATAACAGCTGTTGAGGGTTTCACATCGCATTCGGAGATAAGCTCAATCAGATGTCTTGATGCCCTCGGCGAGACGACCTCAATGTATCCAATCACATCGCCCTTACTTATTGGCGGCTCAAATGCTTTCTGATGAACTCGCCAACTGACGCGGCTTAATTCATCTTTGCGCACAACCGTATAGAAACTGCGCTTAGGCGCAGCTGGAACACAAGATGGCACGCCACCATGAACTGCGAAGTTCGCCACTGCCCGACCGGCGATGGCTATCGGCAGGCAAACGAAGGTTGAAAACCCAAAGTCAAGGAGTGCAGCTGCATCTTTGAATGCATCCTCACTCTTGAGCACTATAGCCATCAGCTGCCAATCGCTCCTTGTGGCAGTAGCAATGAGGCATCTGCCAGCTGGGATTGTGTAACCGGTCTTAACGCCATCAGCACCATCGTATTCCCAAAGCAGTCTGTTTCGGTTTCTGAAGACCCTCGCTCCAGACTTGTTTGTCGGTGGCATTTCAAAGAAGCGCGTTGAAACCGCCCTTCGTATCTCCCCATAGCCAAGTGCAGCACTTGTTATGCGCCACAGGTCAAGGGCAGTTGTGCGATGGTCTTTGTGGTGCAGCCCGTGTGGATTGCAAAAGTTGGTATCTTGAGCGCCGAGTTCAATAGCACGCTCGTTCATCATCTTTACGAAGGCATCAACTGAGCCAGCTATGTGAATTGCAGCAGCGACGCACGCATCGTTTGCAGACCTTACAAGCACAAGGTAAAGCAGCTGGCGAAGAGTCACCACCTCATCCTCTTTCAAATTTGCCGAGGATTCTCCAACGAGTGTCGCTTCCTTGGGGACTGTAACAGCATCATCCAAGTTGCCGTGCTCAACGATCAGGAGAGCTGTCATAAGCTTTGTTAGGCTCGCCGGGTAACTGTGCCCTGTGGGGTTGAGTTCGTATAGTATTGTCCCGGTTCGAACATCAACAAGCAATGCCGATTTTGCGGTGAGCCTTGGTGGCTCAAAGCAGCCCACTTTGCTTCGGTGTTTTTTATCGCCTTGATCAGGTTCAAGACCGAAAGCATTAACCGCCACAAGAGAAAGTGCAATGTGAAGTGCAAACGCACATTTACACGAGCCCACCAGCTTCATATCGCAACCCCCTCACGCAACCGCCTTAAGATAAAACCACGCAAGCGCTGCTGCGCCAATTTGCCCAGCGCTATCGCCGAAGCGGCTTTGAAGTATAGGAACCGGAGATAACGCCCTTAGCGCAACCTCGTCTCTTATTGGTGATAAGATGAGTTCACCAGCTTGTGCCACACCACCACCAATGACAACGCAGTCTGGGTTGATGGCATTCATCAATGATGAGATAGCTATACCAATGTATCTCCCAGCTTCCTCAAACAGGCGCCTGCACAACACATCGCCATCTGAAGCTACCTTTGCAACAAGTTCACAAGTGACTCTCCCATCGCCGGCGATTGTGCGAAGTGATGTCTTCACACCCTTAGCCATATATTCTTCAGCCCGCCTTGCTATAACTGGTCCTGATGCGAGCGCTTCTAAACAGCCATAATTGCCACAGGGGCACTTTGGACCATCGGGGATAACAGTTATGTGACCCACCTCACCGGCTGTGAAACGGGAGCCATGGTAAAGCTTCCCCCCAATGACTATCCCGCCACCTATACCGGTGCCAATGGCGATGAAGATGATGTTTTGCAACCCAGCCGCCACGCCAAACATACACTCCCCAAGAGCCATCACATTCACATCATTGTCAACAAAAGCCTTTACTCCAAAATGCTCCTCAACGAGTTGCTTTAAAGAGATGCCTTGCCATTGCGGCAGGTTCACAGCCGCTTTAATGACGACACCACTTGCTGGGTCTATCACGCCGGGGCTACCCATACCTACAGCTAACACCTCTTCGCCGAAAGATTTTGCCCCTTCCATAAGCTCACCGATTGCCCCTTTTAGCTGCTCAAACACGAATTCCCTGCCAAGCTCGGTGCGCGTTTGAAGGCGCACAGACGAAAGAATACGCCCACTCTCATCAACCAATGCGGCAGCTATTTTTGTCCCGCCTATGTCAACTCCAATTACAACGCCCATAAAAGCACCACCCCCCACAAGCGCTAAACTCGGCGTTGAAAGCCACAAAGCCATAAAATCAAACGCTCTTTACCCAAAAGTTTGTTGGTTTGTAGTAAGGCACGGAGCAAAGCGGAGTGCCGTCAAAACAGGTGCGATGCAAGACAATAACACCACCCCGCACATCGCACCAATTTTACGCCACCTCGCTTTCGCTTCGTGGCTAACTGCTAACCTAACCAACAAAGTTTGTAGTAAAGAGCGAAATCAAAATTTTCACTTCAACCCTCAAACCATCGTTGTTCAACAACACAACCAAAGCAAAGTGTAGCATTGTGTGCGCAAATTCGTTCGTAAAGCAAAGAGATTCAGAGCCACACTATAGCTCGTGGAAAGCCAACGGGTTATCCCCAGGGGTGATTCTGCGGCATCATTCATGATGACTGCTTCGAAGCTGCTGCGATACGACGACCGACTACAACACTATGGCATGAAACACGATTCGGATGGTGATAGCAAGTGGAACTTGGAACAGACCAAGAAGATGCTTTCGGCAGCGGGCAGATAAGCGGTGAGGCACTTGGTAAGGCGAATGGGAGCGTTGACTATACTGAGAGCACGATAGGCACAATTGCAAGTGTCCTATCGCTTCACAGTGTAAGCCGCATTTTGAACGCCTTTCCAAACATTGAGGAACTCATGCGCGTGGCGCTTGAAGAGGCTTTAAAGATCTCCCGAGGCAAGCACGGCTTTATTGCCCTTGTAAATTACCATACAGGAGAACTCACAATTGGCTGGGTTGTTGGCCCGGGATGGACGGAAGAGAAACGCTCAACAAAGTTCAAACTAACGCGCGAACCCGGAAAGGGAATTGAAGGGTATGTAGCGCTAACTGGCAAGCCATACTTAAGCGGCGATCTTGAAAGCGATCCACATCACTATCCACTGTTTGAAGACTCGCTCAGCCGCATGGTTGTTCCGTTGAAGGAACGCAGCGGGAAAACCATCGGCATCTTAAGTGTAAGCAGCGATCGTTACAACGCATTTGATGAGAAAGACCTGCGCATAATGCAGGCACTTGCTGATATAGCTGCGCTGGCGATGTCTTCCGCTGATTACCATGCAAGGGAACAAAAGTTGATAGAGTTGGGCATGGAGCTTGCCTCACAGACTGACATTGATGCGCTGCTTGATAAAGTTGTTAGCACTGCCATTGAGATATTGCAGGCGGATGACTGCTCCCTTTTCCTGATTGAGGATGGTTCAAAGCTTATACTAAAGGCATCAAAAGGCGCATTGAAGGAACATGTTGGCAAAGCTGTTTACGAAATCGGCGAGGGGCTGACTGGTTGGGTAGCGCTTAATGGTGAGCCAATAAGGCTGTCAGATGTGCGTTCCGACCCAAGGTGGAGAGGACGATACACCGAAGTGCCAGTTGATGAGATTGGCGCCTTTTTGGCGGTGCCAATTATGGGGCGGCAAAGTTGCAAAGGTGTGTTGCGTGCCATAAGGAAGCGTCCCCCGGATGCCTCATATTCAAACCCATTCACGCCAGAGGATCAAAACCTGCTTTATATGCTTGCAAGTCAAGTTGGTGCAGCGCTTGATAGAGTTGAGTTGCAAGAGCGCCTGATTGAGGTTGAAAGGATGGCTGCCCTCGGTGAGATGTCAGCAAGGGCAGCACATATGCTCGGCAATAAGCTGTTTGCCTTAAAGGGTGCCCTGAAGGAACTCAGAATAGCCCAAGTTACACCGGGGGAGGAGAGGGAAAGGCTTTATGCGGCAATAGACGGGCTTATCCGAGAGATGGAAGAGCTGCTGCAGGAGTTCCGATACTTTGTCAAGTCGGCAAGAGTTGATAGGAATCCAGTTGAGCTTGTCTTATTGCTTAGCGAATTCGTCAGGCAAATCTCTCACTCAACTGGCGAGGTAAGTGTGCACTTTGAAACGCACTTGGACGAGGCATGGATTGAGGGTGATGCCGAGAGATTAAAGAGGTGCGTTGGTGAGCTGATTGAAAACGCTGCCCATTTTACACCGCAGGGCGGTATCATCACTGTTAGCATTGAACCATCTACACACGGCGAGGTGATGATCACCGTCTCCGACACCGGGAAGGGCATACCGGATGAGGACAAGGAGAAAATCTTTGAACCATTCTATAGCACAAGGGCACAAGGGCTTGGACTCGGCTTGGCAATAGTGAAAAGCATCGTGCAGGCGCACGGCGGAACAATTGAAGAATGCGGGCGTTACGGTGAGGGGGCAAAGTTTGTCATAACTATTCCGGCTGCAAAGCTGCTGCACCGGTGAGCAAGGCAAGCGTGCATGGTGAGGTGTGGGATTAATGGCTCGCATACTCGTTGTGGATGATGAAGAGCTTGCAAGGGAGCTAATTAAGCGAAGGCTTGAGCGAGACGGACACAAGGTTGATATGGCAGCCGATGAAACCACTGCAATGCGAATGATCTCGGAGGCAGAGCCGCCATATGATGTCATCGTTACAGACATGGTTATGGACAGCGAGCAGAGCGGGCTTAATGTGCTTAAAGCTGCATTGCTCAGGGACATCTTTACCGAGGTTATCATTTTGACGGCATACGGGAATGTGGCAAACGCTGTTGAGTGCATGAAGCGCGGCGCCTATGACTATGTTGAGAAGAACATACCGGGCGTGGATGTGTATGATTTGCTCGCAATGAAAGTCGAGAGGGCTATTGAGGAGCGCCGAGATATACTGATGACAATCCACCGCCTAAGGCTTGCTGAGCAGCTCATTCACGCAAGAGAGCCAAAAAGCAGTCAAACAACTTGTGACGATACATAAACGACACACATAGCTTCAATCAACCACGATGAGCGGTGGCAGTTCACCTTTATCCTGCAGCACCTCTTCAAATGTAACTCGCCTGCCCTCATCAAGCGACTTACGAATCATCAACCCAACATAGGATGCAGCTATACCATTTTCAATCCCGGCGTATACCATCTTCGGGTCTCGTGCCCTGACGGCGTCAAAGAAGTTCTGCATGTGCTCCTTAGTATCACCGCCGGCTCCTTCACCGCGAATTGGTTGCTGTTGCCCGCGAAGCTGTATCGTGCAATCAAGCAAATCAGCGCCGCCCTTTGTCCCAATGAGCCTACAACTCATCCCGGTGTATCCTGGCGGGCTAATCCAGCCGTGCGTGTAATGCACGATGAAACCGTTAGGATACTCAAGCACTGCCGTGTAATAGTCGGTGATGTTGCGCTCCTTGTTTTCGGGCTCAATAACATTCCTTCTCCCCTTCGCATAAGCCGCAAACGGATGCGCCTGCGTCACCCACCAAAGCAAATTGAATTCATGCACAGCCTGTTCAAGCATCCAATCGCCGGATAGTTCCCGCCTGCTAAACCACCCTCTCAAGCCACCCCAGCCATTATATCTGTGAAATCGTCCCTCAATTAGCTCGCCGATCGCTCCCTCCCGTATCTTACGAACAATATCAGAGCGAGCCATGCTTGCTGCCCACTGGAAGCCAATTTGGACAACCACATCGGGATTGCGCTTGTGTGCTTCCTGTATCATTTCAATCTCGCGCACAGTTATGGCTATCGGCTTCTCACCGTAGAAGTGCTTCCTTGCATTCAGGCAATCCACATACATACGACCGTGCCAATTACACGGTGTCGCTATGACGAGGCAGTCAATATCGTCACGCTCAAGCAACTTTCTATATGCAAATGCGTCTCTATCCTCACCGTAACCTTGTGGGCGCTTGCCAACTCGCCTCTCAACGAACGCAAGGGCATTATTTAGCCTTGTCGGATTGGTGTCGCAGATTGCAACCACCTCAATCCCGGGCAGCCCAAGCGCTGTCTGCAACAATCCACCACCTCTACCGCCAACGCCTACAAAGCCGACTCGCAAAAGCTTTGGCTGCGCCTCTTGAGCGCCAAGTTGATTTACACCAACTATAAGCGCGCCTGCTCCGACAGCGCCAGCTTTTACAAACTTTCGCCTTGTCATCCCGCCCATTATGATCACCCCTTTGAATTTGCGCTTACCATCCACGGCTCTCGGACCTCGCGCTCATGTCCTACCGATAGTCACATGGGTGGCTAATGATTCACCTCTGCCATCAATGCTTAACGGCATTCCTTAACTCAAGTCCACCTTTACAAAGCTATTTCGGCTGAATAGCTCACCTTGTAAGCTCAAGCCACAATGCTCTGTAGTAACGCATTAAGCGAAGCGCATCTGGGCTTTCCGGTATTTCAGCGAGCGTAAACCTGTCATATCCTGCCGCTTTGAGCAAAGTGAAAAGCTCACGCCACGGATAATCTTCACGCCATAGCTCGTTTATGTGCACCGACTTAATGTATGGGCGAAGCAGCTCAAAGTATTCCTTAACAGACCCATCCTTAATGTCTGTGCTGTTGGAATTCCAGCAGACGCCGACATTTTGCGCTTCACAGTGTTCCATGATCTTGCGTATGTGTGGCGGGTGCGATGTCCCTTGCCCATGAACCTCAAGCCAAATCTCAACGCCGTGGTCAGCAGCAAACCTGCCACATTCAGTCAAAGCTCTGCCTATCTGCTCAAGGGTCTTTTCAACTGGCACACCTCTCGGAATGGCATTTGGACGCACCTTGACACCCTTTGCCCCAATATCCCTTGCGAGCACAACGAATGCCTTGCACACCTCAATATTGCGCCTAACTTCATCTTGCTCTGGCGAATGAAACTCGCAGACCGTCCCAAGCCCCCAAAGGACGATACCGCTGTCCTCAAACATCCTTCGCACTTCAATTCTGCGCTGCTGACTTATGTCCGGCTCAACGCCATGTCTGTGAGTCGTGCGCAGTTCAACACCCTCAAACTTTGCCTCACGGCAGTTCTTGAGTATCGTTGGCAGATCCCAATCCTTAGCCAAATTGTAAGTGACCAAGCCCAAGCGCATTCTTCTCACCTCCGCCTTTGCTTGCCCACCTTGCGATACCCCCAATGCGCCCCATAGCCCAGCCCCACATGCGGCGATCATCCCGCCAATGAAATTCCTCCTCGCTATATAGCGCATGAGACGATACACCTCACTCAAACGATATAGATGGTGGCTCAGCATATGCCCTGTAGAACGAAGCGACATTTGCGGAGCTTAAATCGCCCCTGTGTATGAAGACGCGATATTGGAACTTGAGTGAAGTGCCCCTGCGCAATATATGACTTCCATCGCCCGAGCCGGTAAAAGAGCGCACGCCAAATGGGTTGGCTGCAAATAGCCCATATGTGCGCACATGCCAGTATGTGGGATGGCGTAAATTATTCGGGTGGTCAAATATGGCAATTCCAACCCTATCCCCGTTGACAGTGCCACTATAGTCGCACCATTCTGCACGCTTGCCCCAAGCCTCGGCATTCTTATCGCCGCGTGAGTTTATTATCTGACCACTGCCACCTTCAACCTGCATTGAGCTTGCAACACGCAACCCGAACATGCCCTCCTTAGTATCGCCAAACTTGACATCCTCCTCAGCGGCATAGAGGGTCACATTAAAATCAAACAGCCTTGCACCATCAACGCAATAAACGATTAACTCACGGAGATCTTCAAGGAGCCGCTTCCCGTCCGGCGCAACCCAATCGCACCTTGCCACAAGGCGCGCAAACACCGGTCCGCCTTCAACTGCCTCAAACGAACGATGCTTTATCACGCCGGCTCTTGCTCCCTCAGTCCAAAAATCAACGCCATTGACATCTCCAAATGTGAACCACATTGAGCGGTGATGTGGATGATCAGCGCGTTCGCCTTTGACATCGGTGCGCATCGGGAAATGGCGTGTGACTGCCTTTCCAGTGGGTCCAATCAACGGGTAGTAGTAAGGCTTCGGCGCATCGCCGTAGCGATACGCCGTCACAAACTCACCGTTGATGTAAACTTCAACTGCCTTATCGGCTTCCTTGACGAGAGCCAATGGCTTCACTTCGGCAGCCTTTGCGAAAACGAGCCTGTAGCGTTTCGCCTGACCGCGCTTCAATTGGCGTTCAATCCACATAAGGTATAACCCGCCATCGGCACGCATCAGCTGAGCCGGGACAAGTTCGCGTGATTCAAGATCCACCAGAGCGGGCGAAAGCTCACCAGGAACGCTCAACCCATCAAGCTTGATTGATAGCGGTGTTGTTGGATAGTCATTATTTAAAGCGCGCACAACTATTGTCCGTTTCGCATCCACAATTCCTTTCTGTGGCTTTGCCGCACCATAAAGCAACATCGCCAAGCCAAGCGCCATAGCGCCAACCAAACGCACCATGATACCACCCCCATTGCTTAATCCAATTTCGTCAAACGCATCTGTTGGTCTGAGATTTGGGCAGCCGATGTCATTTTGCGAGGGCAGATTGCAGTCCCGTCAGAAAAATCGCTGTGCCACCCACAATGTGAACAGCTTGATGGCTGCCCATTGCATTTAACTGCCTTTCCCCACAAGCGAAATTGCCATATCAAGCGACCTTGGAACTCAACTCTAAAATGCGCCTTGCATATCTTCGCACATATGCTCGTTCATCATCAATATGCCTCTTTGCGCTCTCTGGCACCGGTTTTCCGAGCTTTGCGAGAGCTTCTGCGGTTGCAAGTTCAATCTGCCAGCGCGCATCCTCAACGACCGGCTCAATTGTGCCGACGCTAACTTGCATTTGGCGTTGCGTGGGCAAATCGCTTCGCTTGAGAAGTTTCAGGAGTTCATCACAGGCTGATTCATCCCCAATCTTCCCGAGCGCTCTAACCGAGGCAATGAGTGCATCAAGCGGTGCTGAAGCATCTTTTAGCACCTCAATTAGCACTGGCACTGCAGCTTTGCACCTCAACCTTCCGAGCATCGTAATGGCTGCAATCCAAACTGGCGCTGCTTTCATTCCCTCATGCAGCTTTCCGCGGCGCTCACTAACGCAGGCAATAAGTTCATCAGCGCCATCATCAAATCCGAGCATGGCGAGCGCCGCAGCAGCATAGAAGCGCAATTTTGGTGAGTCACTTTGCAACGCCCTTTGCAAGATACCGCGAGCACCCTCGCCATCATGCGCGAGCACCCATACAGCCTCCTCCGGGTTTTCCGAATAGAGAGCACGCTCGCACTCCTCAAGCGCATCCTGTGGCAGCTCCTTCAGCGCTGTCTCGGGCGAGCAGCGAACTTTATCGGGCAACCTCAGGCTCAATGGATTTGGTATGACCTCGCCATCGCCAAGCAAGCCGCGCTGGCGCAATTGATTTTGAAGTTCAGGAATGTCAATGCTTCTAACGGTTAGACCGCGCTTCAACGCCAAAACTGATGCAACCGCAGCCACTTCACCCAAACGCTGCATGTCACGGAGCATCCTAAACTCGTGATGTGCATCAACGGTGAGCGAAATTGCTCTGCATGCTACAAGCAACCCATCAATTCCTTTTGGAAGCATGCATCGGTATGGCACTTCGCATCCGATACGCTTGCCCCACTGACCGAGCACCCATGTCCAGAAGATGGCTTCGTCGCTCTCGTTCTCGTAGTCAAACGAGTGGTTGTCATAATGCGCCCATGTGTAACTGACAACATCATCAAACTTGCGCCCGACAATCTCGTCAATCAGCGTTAACTGATAGTCCCCTATTATGTGCCTGCCCTGCCTTATGCCCATAAGTGGTGCTATGTAGAGCAGGCGATTCCCTTCCGTGAAGCGTTCACGCCAATAATGCCTTATGCCTTGTCGGCGTGCCCTCGTCATGTCCATCAAATCGGTTGGGTCAACATAGCCGGCGTCAATGTTAATGAAGCTCAACCTACCGCCACTATCAAGGATTCCGGCTGGCTGTGAATAAGCATGCAGCAAACCGTCAGAATCCCTGCCAAGAATGAACTCAGCCCCGCAAAGCGCAGCAACATCGCCATCACCAGTGCAATCAATGAACGAATGCGCTCGCAATGTGAAAGAGCCATCAACTCCAACCGCTTCAATAGCCTTAAGGCGCTTCACATCACCAGCTTGCTGAGCGAGTGCTCCTACAGCGAGTGTGAGGAACTTAAGGTCAACGCCGCTTTCAAACGCCATCTTTGTTAGCACAACTTTCTTAGCCTCGGGATGGAAGCCAACGAAGCTACCACCACCCGCAAATAGCTTTGAGAGAGAATCAACTCGCTCGTCAATCTCGTCTTGCAATCCACCCTTGACGCCGTAGTAGTAAGTATGGATTGCCCCTGCAGTTCCCATTCCACCGAGCAGCGTGCCCCACTCAAGCAACTTAGCATTTGCTCCCTCCATTGCAGCTGCAATTGCTGCGATTGCGCCCGCCGTCCCACCGCCAATAACAGCTATGTCCGCATCCTCATGATGGGGTTTAAAGCATGCCCTCGCGCCGCTCAAATCTCCGTATAGCTTTTCGGAATGAGATGAGCGCGAGAGTTCGTCTACAAGTTGGCTTGCATATGCACCTGCGATCTCGCCCCAAGCGAGCCTTCCGACAACTCCGTTCAACTTAACTCCTAAGCCCTCCTCACACGCCCATAAGCCAGCTCCGACAAGGTTTAGAGTATGTGGATGCAGGTGCTCATCCATGCGCTGCGATGTGCATACCGGAACATCAACGGGCATAGGCTCATGACCTGTATGTGTCACAAGAGCGTTTGAAAGAGCATCAACTGATTTCCTCACATATTCAACCACATCGGCAACCTTGATCCTGCAAGCTGCTATGGAAAACTCGCTGAGGGTAAACTCAACGAAAGCCTCACCGTGCCACAATGAAGGTTGGATGATTATCTCGCACACGCCAAGGTCATTTGGGCAGCTCAATTGAAATGGTTGGGTCAACTCACCGGCAGCGTGATTGAACGCTATCACTTGTTTTCCACTTCTTCCCTCAAGCCCCCTGAATGAAGCCCCAGCCTGCCGCCATAGCAAACCATCCTCAGTCGCATCAACGAAAACTTTCGCCCTGATCAATCCCTTACCGCACTTGAAACCAACCGATGTAGCAAGCGCTATTTTGCAGTCCTCACCATCAACAAACAATCCCTCAGGGAATGAGAACAAAAGCACATCAACGCCCGCTTCATCAAGCCACCTGTCAAGTAGTATCTCGGTGGCAGGCGCATCAATGCGCCCGTTGTGCAATCCGCCAACACTTTCCATTCGCTGCTCAAACTGCTTAACGATAGCAAACTCAGCACCCCCTGGGAGCACACCTAACTGGCTCATATCAAATGTGAGCTCATATGCCCATGTCACTTCCCAACCGAGTGCTGAGCGCCCCTCAATCAAGATGATTCTCTTTCCATCCATTGCTGCACGAAGCGATGCAGCAACACCGCAAAGCCCACCGCCAATCACAGCGATATCGTAATGCTCCTCAAATGGATCGAGACACACATTTACCACCCCCTATGATTGCTCACCATCAATCACCCATCGGGACGGCACCCTGTTATTACACCCTCGGTAGGAAGGGCAAACTCGTTATGGCGCCACTCCTCCGAGCGAGTCAACCTCCCAGAGGCAACATCAGCGACTAACTTGTATAGTCGTAACCCAACATCTTCAATCCTTTCGGTGCCATCGGCTATGGTGCTTGTGTCCAAATCAATGTTCATCGGCATCTTCTCCACAAGCTTTCTATTGCTCCCAACCTTTATGACCGGCGCTATTGGACATCCAACTGGTGTTCCTCTGCCAGTTGTGAAAAGGACGAGCTGAGCGCCACCAGCAACCATGCCAGTTACGGACTTGACATCTTGTCCGGGCGTGTCCATGAATATGAGGCCTCGTCTTCTCGGTCTCTCACCATAGGGCACAACCTCACAGAGTGACGAAGTGCCTGCTTTCCTTATGCATCCAAGTGACTTTTCTTCGAGTGTCGTCAAGCCGCCCTCAATGTTGCCACGAGTGATATATGCACCAACTTCTGGAGCATCCACTTTAGCTAAGCTCCTCTCAACCCTTTCAACCACTCTTAAGAAATCCCTCGCTACACTCTCGTTTATAGCCCTTGCAGCGACAATGTGCTCAGCACCGATCACCTCAGCGGTCTCGGATAATATGACTGTTCCGCCAAGCGCCGTATGTAAGTCGCATGCATATCCGACAGTTGGGTTGGCAGTTAGCCCGGAGAATGTATCTGAGCCGCCGCATTCAACAGCAATGGTGAGTTCGCTCATAGGTATGGCTTCACGGCGAAGCCTTCGCGCAATTGCCATCATCATGCTGGCGGCTTTGACACCTTTCCTAATGGAGCCATCACTGCCACCATCATTCTGTATCGTGATGAGCTCAACAACTTGACCAACCTTTGCAAGTTCATCAGCAATGCCAGCAAAGTCAACTGTCTCACAGCCAAGCGCTACAATGACGACACCAGCCACATTTGGATTTGAGGCGTAGTTGACAAAGATCTTTTTCAGGAAGGCGTTCTCCGACTGACTGAATGTGCACCCATATGGATGGGTCACAGAGACTGCCCCATTAACCGAGGATGCAATTTGCTCGGCAACCCTGTTTGCGCAAACCACCGTCGGAAGAATAAGCACGATGTTCCTCGTTGCGCACCTTCCGTCCGCTCTCCTGTAACCCCGGAATTCCTTTGGGACATCTTCCGGCAGCGTTAACTTGTGAGCCTGCGGTTTGCCGATGCGTTCCAGTAAGACCTTCTGCCCGGAGCCACGAATACCAACGAGGTTGTGAGTGTGCACATGCTCTCCAACGGCTATGTTCCGCGTTGCTCTGCCGATCACCTCACCGTATTTGATGACCGGCTCGCCAGATTTTATGCTGCGTATAGCAATCTTGTGTCCAAGGCGCACATCATCCTTCGCTTTAACGAAACCACGCTTGGAGCTGCCGACTAACTTCACCCTTTGACCAACCATGAGGTGCGTCAACGCTGTAGCAACATTGTCAGCAGCATCAATGACGAGCGCAACCGCTTCAGTGCCTCCCATTAGACATCAACCTCGCAACAAAAGCTTTGCTACCAATCCTAAGCCTCGCCAACAATGTGAACTTTGACGAAGTTCGCTCTCCCTTTGAGCTGTAGAGGTATGCCAGCAACCATAATGACTATATCCCCATGCTTCGCAAACCCCATTGAGAGCAACCTTTCATCCATCTGTCTGACGAGTTCATCAGTGTTATCAATGTATCCAAGCTGTTGCGGCACGACGCCCCAGAGCAGCGAGCAAAACCTACAAACAGACTCATACGGTGTGAAAGCCACAATTGGCGTCCTTGGACGATACTTGCTTACAAGGAGCGCAGTTGAGCCACTTTGAGTGAATACAACGATTGCCTTAGCATCAAGTTGCTCTGCAGCAACACATGCAGCACTGCTGACGGCTCGCGGCACAGCGAACACACCTTCAATGCTGCCGTTCCTTTGCTCCTTCAAAGGTGGTTTAAACTGCCACATCATGCCTTCAGTCTTTCGTATAAGCCTGTCCATCATCTGAGTAGCCTCAATCGGATAGTCACCAATGGCTGTCTCACCCGAGAGCATAAGTGCATCAGCACCATCAAGTATTGCATTGGCAACATCAGAAGCTTCAGCCCTCGTTGGACGAGGCGACTCCGTCATTGACTCAAGCATTTGCGTTGCGACTATTACTGGCTTGAAAAGCTTATTCGCCTCGGCTATGATCTGCTTTTGCAACATAGGCACATCTTCAGGCAGCATCTCAACACCGAGGTCACCACGAGCTACCATCACACCGTCGCAAGCCTCAAGTATCTCATTCAGATTCGCAATCGCATCTGGGTGCTCAAGCTTTGCTATGATCGGCTGCCTACCACCGAGTGCCTGAACTGCGCTTCGTATGACATGCACATCCTCACCGGAGCGGACAAATGATGCGCCTATGAAATCAACGCCCTCCTTCACACCCCTTGAAAGTTCATCAAGTTCGTCATCCTCAATGATTGGGACTGCCAAGCGCACCCCGGGGACATTGATCCCCTTCCTTGACTTGAGCACGCCGCCACGAATGACTTCACAGCGCACCCGAGCGCCATCGGTCTGCTTGACAACAAGTTCAATTCGCCCGTCATCAATGAGGAGCCTCTGACCGCACCTGACCGATATCGCAAGGTATGGCGACTGAATTGGTATCTCATCATGTTGGGCATGTGTCTCTGTCACGAGCGTAATAACATCGCCACGATGCAATTCAACATCCTCCCTTAAATCGCCAACCCTCATCCTCGGTCCGCGAAGGTCAAACAGTATGGCTACATACTTACCCAACTTGTATGAAGCCTCCCTTATAAGCCTTATCATCTCAATGTGCTGCTCAACTGTGCCATGAGAGCAATTTATGCGAGCCACATCCATCCCAGCATGAATTAGTTGCTCAATGCTCTCACTGGAGAGTGTCGCAGGTCCGATTGTGCAAATGATTTTTGCGCAGCGCACAAGCCTCACCCCATCAAGCCAAAAGCAGACGAGAAGGCATCTTACGTTGGATAGCAAATGCAGTGTAAAATGATAGCGGTAAATTGACTGATGAGCAACGTGCCTAAGTGAGGGGTGAACCAAAGGGATGAGGGGAGGTGCTTGCTCCACTCTATTGGGATCAAAATTGATGCCGATAAAACTCGCCATGAACTCTTACTTGATACTCGTGGTTATGCTGGCGGGGTGCAGACCTCCAACGAGGGTGACGAGTATAAAGCTGCCGGGTGAGACTGTAACAGAATCGGCAGCAGAGCCATACGAAATCAGCACCGCAAAGGAGAGGGGAAAATGGCTGCGCAAGCCCTTCACAGAAGCCGAGATCGGCATCCCAATTTACCCAAAAGCAAAGCCACTTGAAAACCAGTCATTTGAGACATTCATCCCATCACAACTAAAGGGCTATACACGCCAATATATCCATGCTGCTTACGAAACAAATGACAGTTATAGCCAGGTGCTCACATGGTATGTTGGGGCATTGAAGGAGCTAAATGCTAAGGTTAATGAGTTCAGGGCAAGCAATGGAATGAATGCAATATTGCGAGTTGATGGCGAAACCGATAAATGGGTAATTAGCTTGCAGCAACTTGAGGGCAAACACGGCACGCTTATTATCATCAAGCGCGTTAGTTATTAGCCACCGAATTCTTACCTACAAGGCATTAGCTGCCGGTTAACAGCTGTCTCATTTGCGCGCTCTTACAAAAGAACTTTCAGCCTGCGATTTCATCGCCTTCACATCAAAGGATGAGATGACCGCTTCTTCTCTCACGCGTTATTTAGACAGGAGGCTTTAACTGTAAGCAACGAAGGAGGTGGTATAGAAAACACAAAGCAATTGTCGGTCTACGATATACCTAACCAAGGAGGGTGATGATGAATGGTCGGTAACAAGGTATCAGCTTTGGGGAAAAGTGAATCATCCGGCTTCACACTGATTGAGCTGTTAGTGGTGATTGCCATAATCGCCATCTTGGCAGCAATACTGTTTCCGGTGTTCGCGAAAGAGCGGTTAGGGTGACATCTACCCCACACAGCGTTATAACTTGTCCACGACGGTCGTTTAAATTTCGTCACCAAAAGGCAACGCTACATTGTTAGAGTTCTTGCTGTTTCGCGCTCCAAACGGCAGCCATGTTATTTTAATTTCCTGAAACGGTGTCACCTAAGCCGATGGCTTCAGCCAGCACTTGGTGACGAAACTATTAAGCATTTAACCTACTCGGCGAAGATTTCTCCGCCGTCTAAAGGCAATGCTCAAAAATCCATCATCAACTATGGGCTAAAGTTCACAGCACGATTTGAGGAATGTCCGCTGTTGACCTCCCTCGTTAAAATTTAAAAGCGTGCCTTCATCGAGGGGGTGAGCTTGTTGGGTGAGAGAGTTCTTGCTTTCATGGCGCATCCTGACGATGCGGAATTTCTTTGTGCTGGCACGCTCGCGCTGTTGCATGAGCGTGGCTATGAAGTGCACATTGCCACAATGACTGCTGGCGATGGTGGTTCAACGGAACTTCCTCCGGAAGAGATAGCTCGCATAAGGCTCGGCGAAGCCGAACGCTCCGCAGCACTGCTCAATGGCAAATACTACTGCGCAGGGCTTAAGGATTTCCTCGTTACAGTTAATGATACAAGCATTAAACGGACAGTTGAGTTGGTGAGGCAGGTTGACCCAATAATTGTTTTCGCTCACCATCCGGGTGACTATATGCTTGACCACGAGATGAGTAGCATCCTCGTTAGGCATGCATGCTTTTGTGCCGGAGCACCGAACATGAAGACCGACCTTTTCCCGTCGGCTAAACCGATAGGGCGCATCCCGTATCTTTACTATTGTATGCCAATTGAGGGCATAGACCATTTTGGTAACGAGGCACCAATGAGCATCTTCGTTAATATCACATCTGTCATGGAGCTGAAGGAGAGAATGCTAAAGTGCCACGAGAGCCAAAGGCAATGGTTGTTAAAGCATCATGGGATTGATGAGTATATTGAGCGCATGCGTCATTGGGCAATGCAAGTTGGCAGGAAGGTCGGTGCGGAGTTCGCCGAGTGTTTTATTCAGCATCGTGGACATGCCTTCCCTAAAGATAACATTCTCGTAAAACTTCTAAACGGGCTTGCAATTGAAGTGCAGCAATGACCACAATTGGCGAGTGAGGGAAGGTAACATCTAACGCATGTATTGTTGCGACATGTCCACGATAGTCTTAAATTCCTGATGCCACAACTTTGATGGCTCTAAACTACCATCGCACGCAGAGGACAACACTACATGGCGATGATTTTTGTCGCCTTCGTGACTCAAATGGGAATATAGAAGGCTGTTTCCTAAAGTTTTCGTGTGCAAGATGCCTATGCCACTTTAATTTCTTAAACGGTATTTCATCAACTGCGGATGAGAATCAGCGCAAGTGGGATGGAGGTGAGCCAGCATGCGAGGCGTTGGCGAATTGAGGCTTTCGCAGTTCCGTGAGGAATGCAAGCTTGTTGAAAAGATACTCGCAAACTGTGAAACTGTTGACAAGTCGTTTTGTATACCGACTGAGGAATTCCTTGAGAGGCAGCGCAAAGTTTATGAGGCATTGAGTGGTATCGGCTTGGATGTTGGCTTTGTATTCTCCGACGAGCATTATGATGGCGACGTTCCATACCTCGGTGGAAACACAAATGTTCATGTTGAGCAAGTTGCCGGAGTGATAGGCAAGACTGGCTTCCACATAATCGCTGGGCTTGAAGGTGGCTATGTTGCAGAGCAATCGGCATGGAGGGCAAAGGCACAGGTGCACAAAGTTGAAATGCTGAAGCTCGCCGATGAGGAATATCCAATTGAAGCCGAAAGGATTGAGGATGTCATTGAAGCAGCTGCCGGCGGAAAGGTAAGTGCAATTGGCTTGTTGACGCCGAGGCAGATCATACCTGCATCAATCATTGAGCATCTTGAAGGGCTGTTTGGTAAGGATGGCGTTGTTGACTGTCAACACATTTACCAGCGCATTAAATACGAGAAGTCGGATAATGAAATGCGCCTCATAAGTGATGCGTGCAAGATAGCGGATGCAGCGATGAGGGCTATGCTTGCCGTGCTTAAGCCCGGAATGATGGAGACGCAAGTTGCAGCATGGGGATACTTTGTTGCAAGAGAACTTGGAGCTGAAGAGATGGGCTGGGACATCATTCTTGGTGCCGGTGAAAACAATCGCACTCTAATTGGGAAGGCGCTCAACAGAGTCATTGGCGACGGTGAGTGGGTGCACATCGGCATTGCACCAAAGCGAGATGGATTAAACGCATGCATACGGCGCTCCGTAATCGCGGGGAGAAAGCCAAACGAGTTAACTCCAGAGCAGCGCTACTGGTTTGAGTTCATTGAAGAGGCTTACAACGTTGGCTATAGGGCACTTGTTGAGGTCGCCGAGAAGAACTTGCCAGCTTACTTGCAAGAGAAAGCGCTCGTTGACTATTTCGCATCAAAGTCAGACGAGGTCTCAAGGCGCATCGGAAAGCAAGTTGACTTAACAAGGTTAAAGCCATACACCGGGACGCATAACGCCGGCTACACCGAGTGCCAAGAGTTCTATGGCGCAATAACACTCAACTCAACCGAACCTCTGGGGAACCAAATCGTCATAATGCTTGATGTTGCGCTGCGGGGTATTGGCGACAAGTGGGACGAGGTTATCATTCCAGACCTTGATTATATCGTCATTGAAAACACTTGCGGTAAGTATGGGGCGAGGGTTGAAGAGTTAAACAAGCTTCCGCATAATGTCCAACACATGGTTGGCAACGCCGACGAGTTTGCTGAGTAGCGACAGTGAAGGAGAGCGTGTTAAATTAATTATGGAAATCGCTCTTCACTACAGACATGGAAGGGATTAAAACGAACAGTGGCTGAAAAGTCAGACACATAGTTGAGTTGATAGGAGGTGATAAAGGTAAGGAGTAACTTGAAGGATTGCGGTGTTAGTGAATAGCTACAGTCACGAGTTGTTCAAGCCAAGCAACAACTTGAAGGAGGGGATAAAGAATGCAAAAGAAGGAAGTGAATGCTGCCCATATGTCAAAGGGGCGAATTGGTTTCACACTGATTGAGCTGCTGGTGGTGATTGCCATAATCGCCATCTTGGCAGCAATACTGTTTCCGGTGTTTGCAAGGGCAAGAGAGAAGGCAAGAACTGCATCATGCCAGAGCAACTTGAAACAACTCATCAATGCGTGGACGATGTATTCGCAGGACTACGACGAGGTCTGTCTCCCTCACAGAGTTGGTGGCGCAAGCAGCGCTGCATTCAACTGGGTTACTCTGATGATGCCCTATGTCAAGAACGAACAGATCTTCCGATGCCCAAGCACGAATACTTTAATATCCTACACTTACAACTTCCATGTAAGTGCGGGCGGTGGAATGCTTCTTGCGATGATAAGGCTGCCTGCACAGACACCCATTCTTGCCGATGCCAACGGCAGCACTGACTCAAGACAAGCACTTGTCTTTTTGGTGAGCACGACTGGTGGGACAAATACACTCCTTGGACGCAACCTCGCAAACCCAGCAAACCCGCCAGCAGCCAGCTGGAATGATAGCTCAGAGGGACGCATAAACGGTTGGAGGCATACTCAGGGGGCAAATTACGCCTTTGCTGATGGGCATGTGAAGTGGATGTCTGGAACGGCTGTGTGGTCGCCATGCTTGCAACCGTCACCGGTGTCGGCAGATGAATGGAGTTGTGCACCGCCTTGGGTTGGACTTGACTATGATGTGGATGGTCTACTTGGTCCATCAACTGTGCAATGCCCGTATGAGTGATTGCTGAGGGGCACAATCTTAGGCTTGTAAAGTCCAAGCTTTTTCAGGGTAGGGGTAGCACCCTACCCTATTTTTGTTTGAGTGGAGGTGCTGCGAGTGGAGAGGCGTTCATTTCTCAAACTGGTTGTGAGCGCAAGCGCCGCAGTCACATTGGAGGCGAGATGGATGGAGATTGAAAGTGCTCAAGATGAAGCTGTCTTGGACGGGGTCAGCGAAAGAATAGAGCGTCACCGTAAAGGCGATGTGAATATAACGGTGCGAACTCAGGACGGAAAGCCGGTGCGCAATGCTGAATTGAGCTTTGAACAACAGCGTCACTCATTTTTATTCGGCTCTAACATATTTCGGTTTGGGCGGATAAAGGATGTAGCACGGGAAGAGGCTTATCTAGAACGCTTTGCTGCGTTACTCAATTACGCCACCATCGGTTTCTATTGGGCTTCGTATGAGCCAGTGCGCGGCAAGCCAAATTACGAATACACCAACAAAGTGCTTGAGTGGTGCGAGAGGCACAAGATTGTTTGCAAGGGACACCCACTTGCATGGGATCATCCAGCAAGTTCACCGGATGGTTGGCTGCCAGACGACCTCAGCGAAGTTGAGCGGCTCTCAACCGAGCGTGTCCACGAAATAGTGAAACGCTATTCGGGGCGGATTGACATCTGGGATGTAGTAAACGAGCCTACAGACCTGCTGCGCTTCAAGACGAAAATGAATGCACTGGCTAACAAGCTCGGCGCAATTTTATACACTGCCATACACCTTAGAGCTGCTCGCAAAGCCAACCCTAAGGCGACATTGCTCGTGAACGACTATCGCACTGACGACGCCTACTTCCGCATACTGCAGCAACTGAGGGATGAGAACGGCAAATGGCTATTTGACGCAATCGGGATACAGAGCCACATGCACGGCGGAGTTTGGTCACCAGCGAGAATATGGAGCGTGTGTGAGCGCTTCTCAAAACTTGGCATGCCGTTGCACTTTACCGAGACGACGATACTTAGTGGCGAACGCATCGGGGGCAAATGGAGTGAGACGACAAAGGGCGGCGAGGAAAGACAAGCCGAAGCCACCGTGCGCTTTTACACCGTTCTCTTCTCTCATCATGCTGTGCAAGCCATAACATGGTGGGACTTCTCAGATGATGGTGCATGGCAAGGTGCACCAGCAGGTTGGTTGAGAAAGGATATGTCACCGAAGCCAGTCTACGAGCGGCTTATGGGATTGATAAAGGGAGAATGGTGGACGAGTGAGAAAGGCACCACAGATGATAACGGCGTTTGGCGCACAAGAGCATTCTACGGGGACTATGAATTGACCATCAGGGCACAAAGCGGATATGCAAAAGCTGTCTCAATTAGCGTCCGACAGGGCAACGAGAACAAGTTTGAAATCACGCTCTGAAACCGAAAGAGGTGTTGAGCGTTATCCTTCAAAAGCGTTATCCCTCAAATTTGACGGCACTTTGTTGGATGCCTAACTAAAAAGCGGCGCAATCAGTAAGCCTAAAACGATAAAAACTTTCACGCTGTGGACTGCCCCTTGTTGCTGACGGAGTTTAAACAACTGCCCTGAACAAGCCACAAAGCTAAATATGTTGGATGATACTTTGAATAAACCGTGTGAAGTAAAATGACTTCCTTTCACCGCCCGCAGTGAGCCATGAAACTAAGTGTGGCGGCGTTCTCTTATCCGATGGTGCTCCGCCCTATGCATCACTAAAAACTCCATTGACCTAACAAACTCACCCGGACGAAATTTTGCTTGTAGCGTTTAAGTAGAGAGGAGCCTTAACGGATTCGTTCCCGCCTTTCAAACTCCATGGCTTAATCTCTCATTGAGATTGCCTCATGAAGCGTATGCATGAGTGGCGCTATAGCCTCGTAAGCTTGCTTTTGTAGCTGCCTTCGCAAGCTCATCTGAACCACTCCATACTCTGTCGGTAAAATGACCCTCACTCTTGGGTTGATTTTTGAAGCAAGCTCAAATGCATTTATGCCGGTGAATTGTGAAAGCCCAATGCATGCAGCTCCGAGCACTGCTGCATCGTGATGCCTTGGGAGCATAATGCTCAATTCAGTTGCATCCGCAATGGCTTGATTGAATGGCATTAGGCGAGCCAACCCACCACAGTGAACCGCACATTTTATCGTCGGCACCTTGCTTCGGTATAGCGCCACATTCTCGGCTATCTCAACAGCGAGTGCTTCAACTGTTGCTCGGACGATGTCTTCATTTCCGTGCCCTAAGCTCAACCCGATAATGCATGCCAAAACTTTCGCATCCCAATGTGGAGCACTCGCACCAGCAAAGAATGGAAGCACAATGAGCGACTTAGCATTTGAGCCAGCATGGCATGCCCTTTCAATCCAATCCAACATATCGGTTGAATCTGTTTTCAAACAGCTCGCAAGCCAGTTGAGCACAGCGCCGCATGCCCATAAGCCAACTTCAAGCTGCACCAAGCCATTAAGGTGTGGACCTCTTGCAACTCTCGGATCAAGTCCAACCTCAGTCAAGTTAGTCAACACCGAGATATTTGCAGCAGTGCCACTTGCCACCATGACATCTTCCATTGGCTTTAGTGCAAGCCCAAGTGTTTCACACTGCCTATCGCCCATGCCAGCAATGACTGGCGTGCCAACTTTCAAGCCAAGTTGCGATGCGGCAGTCTTGGTCAAGCCGCCAACAGCTTCGGTTGGCTCAACAATGCGCGGCAATTGCCACTCGCTAACACCAGCCCATTTTAGCAATGCCTCTTCGTATCTCATTCGCCATATGTCAGCCAGAGAAAAGCGTGGCGCAAGCGTCTTATCAATGGCAAACTCACCAGTCATGCGAGCTATCAAAAAACCTTTTGGCTGCGTGATGAACGCTGTGCGCTTAAAAACTTCCCACTCGCGCCTTGCAACCCATCGCAATAACGGAGCTGTAAATCCAGCCGATGGCACTACGCCAGTTATGCGTGCAATGCCATCAATACCAAACTCACTAAGTAACTCCTCAAGCTCTGCCACAGCACGCCTATCAATCCAAATGATAGCGTTCTTCACAGGTTGAAAGTGCTCATCAAGCATCACTAAGCCCTCACGCTGCGATGAAAGGACGATAGACTCAACATGCACATCACCAGCTTTTGAGAGCGCTGCGCTCACTGCCTCGCATGTTGCCTTCCACCACTCATTTGGGTCTTGCTCAGCAAAGCGCGGTTGAGGGTATACTGTCTCAAAAGGCGAGCTTTCAAGCGCCAGTATGTTTAGGCGCTCATCAACTATTGCCGCTTTGCAAGAGGATGTCCCCAAGTCAATCGCCACGCATGCACGCTTGCCATACATAGCGCAATTCACCACTGCAGCTCACTCGGGGATAGCAAGCAAACCGTAAATGATTGATTGATGGTAGAGCCGCACGAAACGCACCCAAAACAAACTGGCAAACCTTCATCCGCACCCGCCTTTGAACCACCTACAATATCAGCGCTACTTTGGTTTGCTGATGCCAAGCAGCTTCCTGTGAATAAAACCAACTCTGCCATCCAATAACTTCACCTTTGCCCACATTCCATCCTCCGATATGCCGAGCAAAAATACCTTCGTGCCTTTCCTCAGAACAACAATGGCTCTATGCGCCTTCCCTGGTCCTTGACGCACATTCGCATCAACTTGAACATGCGCACATTGGTGACCAAAGGCGTTTTTGTGTATTGCTTTGGCTGCAATGAAGGCTCTTTGGAAGCTGCCACTTTAAACTTTTCGGCAATATTCGTGATGCTCGGAAAGCCAAACTGTGAGAGCATGTTGTAAAACACAAGAGCCATCGCTAACCCAATTGGCGCAAATGAGGCTGCAAGTATTGTATCGCTCTTTTGCATCCCCTCACCATGCATGCGTGTAATCACCGCAAATATAGCTGCGCCAACAAGAGAACCAATGAGCATACCAGTGACCGTAACCAGGGCAAGCATGATGTGAGTGTCCTTGTCACCTGCCCCACTAAGCATGTTCAATACCATCCACAGACACCCAAGCAGGAAGCTTAAGATGGCGCTAATAGTCATTGCCATGGGCACTACACCATACCTTTGCGAGAGCGTCCTACCGACATGCGCACCGACGCGAACACCGTGAACCGAACAGAAGCCAAGGGAGACAACGCCGACGCCAATGCCAACTATAGCGCCGATGACTGCCCCAAGAATGTAACCGATGATTGCTCCACCAATCATACCACCAATCAAGCCACCCGCATCATTGCTGGCACTTCCACCACCAGCCGCACCAAGCACAGTCCCTATTAGAGCGCCAACGATGCCACCAGCAACAAATATCAACCAGCCTATGGCAAAGCCGATACCAGCACCAAGTATTGCCCCACCTACTGCGCCGCTAACCCGC
Organism: Armatimonadota bacterium; assembly: GCA_025062195.1. Taxonomy (GTDB): domain Bacteria; phylum Armatimonadota; class Fervidibacteria; order Fervidibacterales; family Thermosaccharophagaceae; genus Thermosaccharophagus. Next base: position 3,688 of record JANXAS010000003.1, on the reverse strand, counting down.
CCAAAGCCCTCGCCATAAAGGCGCAGCAGCTTTGTCAGAAGACTCAATTTAAGCTCAACGCTCACATCTTCACTCCCACCATTTGTGTCTATGTGCACCTGCAACCTCTGATGCCTGTGCATGGGCAGTTTACTTCCACACACCTTAATTTGAAGCAGCTGTGTCTCGCCCGGCTTGCACTTTATAACTCTTGGTTGAACCTCAATCCCTATGCCACGAGCAAGGGCTGAGCCAAATAGAAAACCATCACCAACATTGCTAACAGCAACTTGCGCCGCCCTGTCAGAGTCAACCATCACCTCACCAAGGTCAATCGCATTCGTGCTCACTTGCATTTTAGGGCGTGGCGCAACAGCTGGGTTAAAAGATTCAATGAAAGCCTGTAAAGCTGCATCGCTGCCAAAGTTACCCTCAAAGTTCTTCCTTGCATCCTCAGCCTTAGTAACCAAATCAAATCGCCCCATGCCTCTAAGCCATGCTTCAATGTCGCCGCGACTGAAATGAAACACAGCTTCGTCCCAATGTCTCTTTGCGTAATCGGCAAGTTCGTCGGGAGAGGCAACTCTGCAACCGCTGCGCGAGATAAATACGGGCACTACAACGCCACTAAACCGCAATTTCAACTCCTCAAGCATATTTCGCAACTCAGAAGCCCTCGGTCTATCTTGAGGGTTCAATGCGAGTGCTGTCTTCAGCGCACCCCGCAAAGGTTCTGGCACAGTTGAAAGCTTCGGAAACCTGTATGGGTTATCCCTTGGGTCATCGCCGGTGATAAGCTGATACAGCGATGCCGCGAGCGCATAGACATCAGAGCGATGCTCGGTAGCATCCGCGCCGGTGTATTGTATGCCAAGTTGCTGTCGCAGCTGGGTCGGCAACTGTTCCGGTGGGGCATATCCTATAGTCCCAAATGACGCTTGAACAGCCTTGTGTGCTGCCTTCACAGTCCCGAAGTCAACAAGTATAGGCTCGCCAGAACTGGCTTGCAAAATGATGTTTGCCGGCTTAATGTCATGATGGATGTAGCCCTTCTGGTCCATAAACTCAAGTGTCTTGCAAAGGCTAATTCCCCAGTGAACCACTACATCAACTGGCTGTGCGCCCTCACGCTCAAGCTTGCTCTCTAAGTCATCGCCCTCAATGAATTCCATCACCAAGTAGAACTGTCCACCATCCTCAAACCAGTCAAGCAAGTTCGGTATGTTCGGGTGTGCACCAAGCTCGGCGAGCGCTTTCGCTTCACGCTCAAACCTTTGAAGTGCCGCCTTATGTTCGTCAGGGTCGGCGGGGTCATAGTAAGGCAACATAACCTTGATTACGCATCTTCTGCCGAATGCACCCAAATCACGGGCAAGAAATGTTGCCCCCATACCACCCTTCTTCAATGGTCGTTCAATCTCATATCGCCCGTTATTCAACCTTTCGCCAACCGAAGGCAACCTCAGCGAGGGATTTAGCGCCGTCCCGCACCGAACACAATATCTTGCCGACGGCTGATTCAAGTGCCCACAGCGAAAGCATTTAGTTAGGTTGCTTGCAACCATATCACCCACCCTCTTTTGAATGTCACACGACAAAATCGGCACTTCGTTTCGAGCCGATGCTCTCCGCTCACCAGTGATGTAAATCATCAATTGCTCAAAGAAGTTTTTGAGCACCGTTTTCCGATGGTGGAAAAATTTCCCGCCAAATAAATTTGGTGCTCATTAGTTCATCATCAACGGCTACCTAAAGCCAGAATAATACCGGTTGAGCACCAACAATATTTTGAGCAAAGAGTGGACAGCCTAATGCCTACCCTGCCATTTAACTGAAACTGTCAGAAAGGTATTTGACATCTTTCTTTGAGTCCTCTTTTTTCACCCTCACACAGTTTGAATCACCTTCACTGTATAGGTTATAGCGCATGCTAATACTTAGGAGTTGTGCAAACGGCAGCTATTCCTTTTTGTCGCCTCAGTGATAGAACATCAAGCCATCCATGTCAAGATAGGAATAGCCAATGAACGCACATAAGCGCGACGACTTTGAATGCACCCGTTCACTCAAATTTGTTTAGTGAAGGTATCGCTTCCCAGACGACGACATTAGTTGCTGTTACAATTAAAACTTGGTTGGAGGATTGAGTTAAAGCACATCTGTCCTGATAGAGATGATGGATGTGACGGAAATACAGATGGATGTTGCCTTGGGTGAAGGTGTTCGTAGGCTGCCTGTTTATTTGCTTCTTGATTGCTCAGGTAGCATGGCTGGTGCGCCCATTGAAGCGGTGCGACGAGGTGTGGAACTTTTCATTCAAGAAGTTAAAAATGACCCATTCGCCCGTGAGACAGTTCATGTGAGCATCATAACTTTTGACAGTGATGCAAGAATGGTAACTAACGGTTTAGTGCCCATTGACCAACTTCAACTGCCACAACTTTCGGCATCGGGAAGCACATCGTTGGGCAAAGCGGTAAAGTTGTTGCAAGAATCGTTGGACAGAGATATTAGACCTGCCATCAGGGGCAAAGAGAAAGGTGACTGGAAGCCACTCGTTTTCATCCTGACGGACGGCAAGCCGACAGACGATTGGCAAACACCACACCAAGAAATCAAAAACCGACAAGAGCGCAAAGTGCTGAATGTCATCACTGTCGGATGTGGACCTGAGATTGACGAGCAGACATTGAAAGAAATCGCCATTGGTCCGACTTTCCGAATGGACAACTCAGAAGCATCCTTCAGAACTTTCTTCCAATGGGTTTCTCAAAGTGTTAGGACGGTAAGTAAAATCGTTACCCAGCCCGGTGGTGGCGAGCAAGCCGAATCCGGCAAGGCAGTAGCCTTGCCCTCCGATTCTTCAATCAGACATCCTAAATCCGTCTCGTCACTCAATTCGGGGGAACGCTTACTTGTGTGCCGAATTCGGCAAGGCAGTAGACATGCTATCCGAACCTTCCGAAGGTCGTCAATTGATGACTGCTTTTGGAGGTGGCAAATATGGCTAATCGTGGTTTCGCTTCTGGCGACCGCATCTTGGCATTATCGGCAGATTCACACGCTGATTGGTGTGCCGTGTATGGGCAACTGGGACAGTATCGTTTTGTCGGAGCAAGCGCTATCGGAAAATGGCATCTGCGAGAAAACCGTCCGAGAGATGATGCCTTCGCCCTTCGTGCAGCCAATTCTTGGCTGGCTATTGCTGTCGCCGATGGTGTTGGGTCTCGTCCAAATTCACGCTACGGCTCTTCTTTCGCCGTTGAAGCACTTTGCGAGCATCTCCTTCGTGAAGCATTGGGGATTGCAACTTCAGAGCAGCAAACAGCAGAAGAACCATCAACTGCCCAGCAAGAGGACAAGCCAGTTCAAAAAGAAGCATTCACCACATCGCACCAAAAAGTTCACTGACATCTCTGTTAGGACGATTTGTTAGTCCACCACAACAATCAAGGGAGCAAATTCCCTTGCCTGTTTCTTTTGATGTCCCATCGCTCATTTCTCCTTCCGATGAGCAATCAATCGCTTGCGGGACATTGATGTGGTATTTGTCACCTGCTCATCAAGCGACAGAGGAGAAACATAATGAAGCGCCATTGACCTCAAGGATTGACGAAGAGACGGTTCGCAATGCCTTTAGGCGCACACGAAAGGACATAGAGCAGTTTGCCCTATCTCGTGGCTTCCAGTTGCATGATTTGCATTGCAC
>JANXAS010000039.1 GCA_025062195.1 Armatimonadota bacterium | reverse complement strand
TGAGCCTGTCAGCCTTGCCAACTCAATTGCACGCTGTATGGAATTCACTTCTGCAGCCTTTGGCATCCCACGCAACCCAAGTCGCAAGGATGTCAGACCTTCGTTCATGACGCCTCCTGCAGTCAAAGATTTGTCCTCGCAATGTAAAATCACGACGGCATCGCAAACTTTTGCGTAAGCGAGAACTTTCCGCAAAAAACCGCTGTCTTGAATGGGTTCGCCGTCGTCGGAGAAAGCAATTGCACCTGCTTCTTTCATTGAAGCCATTTCCGTCAATTGCTCGTGCTTGAGACCGACGCTGACAGCCCCGATCGGTAAAACTCTGCATAAACCAGTCTCATCGGCTCGCCGCAAAACGAACTCAATTGAAGCGACGCTGTCAATTGGTGGCTTAGTATTGGGCATGCAACAGATAGTTGTAAACCCGCCCGCAACAGCGGCAGCGCTTCCGGTTGCGATCGTTTCCTTATGCTCTTCGCCCGGCTCACGAAGATGCACATGAACATCAACCAAACCGGGCAAAACTAACTTGCCCGTGCAATCAACCACTTCCGCATCATCGGCGACAATGTTCTCTGCAACAGCAACAATTTTTCCGTCCCTCGTCCCCCGTCCCTCGTCCCGTTCAATCAACACATCCCGCTTCGCCATCAAGTTTTGGGACGGGTCAACAACCGTCCCATTTTTGAGCAACAATCTTCGGCTCATTGTGCATCACCCTCTCAAAGTGGCTTCAAAACAAGGTCTTCACAGATTTCGTCAAACCTTTTTGGGGACTGCAAATCAAGGTGAAGTTCATAACGAATCAGCCGGATGTTTTGCTTGTAGGCTTCATTGATGACAGACTTAGTAAAAGATTTGGCGATCAAGATACCACCAACGCACTCCCTACCTAACTCGTCCATATAACCCTTCAATTGCTTCAAATCCTTTGGTTTCGCTTCATTCATCTTGACCTCAGCGATAATTTTTTTCGCTTGTGCAATTGGAACTCTGTCCTTGATCAGAATATCAACATGCCCATACGAGAGTGCTTTTTCGCCAAGGACTTCAAGTTGGTCAGGTGAAAGTTCTCCAAAACCGTTGATTGACAAAAATTTAGCGAAATTGCTTTGATCAGACAACCAATGCTTGATCGCTGCTTGTAAAATGGTCTCTTGAAATTGAAAAACGAATGGAACTCGCTCATTCCTTTTGTCAAGGGTAAACATTGGCTCAAAGGTAGTATGTGGCGGCATTTCCAAAGATTGCAATTTACCGTTCCAAAGTGAACCCATTTGCGAAACATTCTGCAAAGTCGTCTGATCGGCTTGAAAGTGAGTTTTTCGGTATCCTGCCCTCAAAAGCAAATTTTCGGCAACATAAGCGAACTCTGGGCGAACTAAAGACTCACAAAATTCACGAATAGGGCATAAATGAAGCCGAAACGGAAAATGATACAGTTTACCTGATTCCCTAAACGATACTGGAGGCCAAGGTGGCATTTTTTCAAAATCAGCGATTGCTCTTTTGTCCACGACCTCATATAGGTTAAAAGCACGGGCTGCATGAAGGAAAGAAATGAAATCGCCCTTTTTGATTTCAACAAAAGTCCATACCCCTGCAGCACTGTTGGTAAAGCCAGCCATCGCATATTTCAGGCACAGTTCCAAATGTTGGCGAGTTGAAACGGCGATAAGAAAGTAATTAGGCATAGACATGCATCACGCCTCCTGCCATGTCACTTCTTTCATCTTGATAAGTTGCTGCGTTATTTGGCTCATGGCGCATGTGCCTCCGAAAGGCAACCTCAGTTAGTTCAGGAGAGTCGCCTTCTAAGTTCATGGACATCCTTGCCCAAGTTGCTGAATGACCCATTCACGGATTCGTTCGGCTTGAGAAATGCGTTCTTGTGCTGTTGATGCATCAAAAACTTCGTGGGGAATGCCATCAGCAATGTCAGGATAACGGGCACGCAAGTAATCTTCAGTTAACGGTCGTCCAATGGCTGCCAGTTCGGGTGGGGCGTTTAAAGCATTAGCCAACATCACAAGGTCATGAGTTCGTGGGGGTGTCGCTTGGAAGCGAACAATGTAAAGGGCTTTGAGGAACTTCTCTGCAGCCTGTTGGGCGATGGCTACTGCCCACTCGTAACTATCGTTAGCGTGAGCGATGCGAGCAAGATTTAAGTCATGGTCGCCTTGAGATATCCACCTTTGGGCTTGCTCTTCAGGCGTCATCACATTGTCCACCTCTTCGTCGGGAAGCAATTTGCCCCTAAGAAGCCACAAGCCTTCACGACAAGCATCAGCGACGATGCCGATTTGCCGTCGCAACCGTTCAAATTCCTTGACGGTGTAGCACAGTGCATCCACGCTTAAGTGCCAGGGCACTTGCTCGTTGAACTTGCGAGTTCGCTCCAGAAACGGAATGCCTTCAAAAGCGTCAGAGACGATAATAAGGTCAATATCGCTATCCACTCTTGCAGAACCGTTGACACGAGATCCAAAGACGATCAAGTGTTGAGGGGCAAACAACTCCAAGATGCGCTCCCAATTCGCCTCTATGTATCGGTGTAATTCTGGGTCAGCAATTTGGATTTGCTGTTTAATTGTCAGCATATTGGCACCTTCCTTCATTGACTACCTAAAAGTAGCCACAAAACCGCCATCCTGACGGCGACGCCGTTGGTCACTTGGTCAAGGATTCTTGCTTTTTCGCTGTCGGCAAGGTCAGAGGCGATTTCAACCCCTCGGTTCATTGGTCCTGGGTGCATGACAATTGCATCCTCGGAAGCAAGACGCACCCTTTCAAGTGTCATCCCATACAACTTCGCATACTCACCAATTGATGGGAATAAACCAACACGCTGCCTTTCAAGCTGTATGCGCAACATGTAGATGATGTCAGCGCCTTCAATTGCCTCCTCAATTCTCTTTGCGACCTTGACACCAAATTCCGAAAACGCTCTTGGAAGCATTGTCGGCGGACCACATACAACAAGCTCGGAATTGAATTTGCTGAGCGCAAAGATGATTGAGCGCGCTACACGGCTATGTAGTATGTCTCCAATGATTGCAATCTTCAGACCATGCAGTCTCCCCTTCACTTTGCGCATCGTGTAAAGGTCAAGCAATGCTTGTGTTGGGTGTTCATGCATTCCATCGCCAGCGTTGATGACGGAAGCTGAAACATACTTCGCAATGAAGTGAGGTGCGCCAGATGCCCAATGGCGTATCACAATGGCATCATAGCCAACCGATTGAAGTGTCAATGCGGTGTCCTTAAGCGATTCGCCCTTCGCCACGCTGCTCACATCAATTTGAAGATTGGTGACGCTCATACCGAGTGCTTTGCCAGCACGCTCAAATGAAGTCCTCGTGCGAGTGCTCGGTTCGTAAAATGCTGTAGCTAAAGATTTGCCCCTCAGACACTCAGACAAAACATTAGCATTAGACATGGCTCCCTTCATGCAATCGGCGACATCTAAAATGAGCTCAACTTCCTCCGAAGATAGGTCATGCATGCCGAGCAAATCTTTTCTTTCAAGCTTTTTGATTTGTCGCAACCCATCAAGCCCAGCCGATACCGCCATTGTATAAGGGGCATGATTAACACCCTGCGTTGAAAGACTCACTTCACCTCACCCCCTAAACCTAACAAACGAGAGCAACCTGATAGACCCAAAAAAAAGAGCCTTCCCAAAATGGAAAGGCTCTTTCAAAGGCAAACTCGGTATCTGTAGCGCTATGCACCATTTCATGAGCCGATATACTCTGAACACCTCTCATCACACCCTGATGAACCTAAAGATGGTTTTCTAATCTCCTGCGTAAGCCCATTCACTTTTGCTCCCACTCCCTCGGGTTGATTACGATATACCCGAAGCACAAAAGTATGCCGCAGTAGTGAATAAAAGTAAAATGCACACGAAAACCTTTCCCTCACTTGAGCACCTTCACCTTACGCTCAACTATAAGTGGCTCTTTCAATCCGAGCAAATCACGAACCATCACACTCACGATATAAGTTGCTGGCTTCGGATAGAACATACGCACTATGTTTCCCTTCGCGTTTGGCTTCTCCCAGTTGACTCCATCGGATTTATCAAAGTCCCAAAGGACTTCAGTTATTGATGCTCCCTCGTCAACTTCAATCCAAAAGTCAATCGGCATGTTAATCGCGCCGATAAAGACTTTGGGGAGATGGCGCACCTCCTCAATGTTGCGCGAGACATCAAAATCATACTCATCTTTCCACGAACTTTTGATAGTGGCTCTCAGCGGCTCTTCATCATGCACAAACAACATTCGCCCAATGAAAAGCTCATCGGCTTTATCAGCTCCAATCAACAAACGCTGCAGCTTCAGCCCCGGCTCAATTGGAAGCCCGCGAGCATTCGCCAAAGGTATTGGCAAGCGCACCCAACCAGTCTGCTCCGGCTTCAATATTTCAAATGGGACTTCGTAATTCAACTCGCTCCAGCCCTTACCAAAATCAAGCACCAGACGCAGCGTCGTTAAATTTGCAGTTACCCTACCCACACCCGCTACAGGCGCAGAAGGCACCACACCGGGAATGCCACCTTTAAAGTCAGCACCCGGTTGATACTCAGCAGCACCACCACCAATTTCAGGTGTTGTCCCATAAGGGGAAACCTCTTCAGGGACTCGTTCAGTTGGCGCTCCAATAAACTTCACCCACATAACAATGTAAAGGGAAGATTGCCTGCCTGGGATCTCAATGGGCTTGCCGAAGATGAAGCAACCGCCCTCAACGAGGCTGTATATGGTTAGCCGTAACATCTTCCCACGAGACATATACCCAGCTCCTTCAACCTCCTCAACTAATCCCGTCCCCCATTGCCCAAGGGTTAACTGAACCTGGGAATTGCTCAGGTCACCATCGTAGATGGCGATCTCAGTGTATGCTTTCTTTTGCTGAGCTTGTTCGGCTCGACCTTGAACCAATGATGCAAAGCATAACACCATCCACATGCAGCATGCAATAGCACATTGTGCTTTCATTCTCCTCACCACTCAAAGTGCATTTTGATGAGCAGCAAATGCTGTTATGCAAGCGCCCATTTCATTTTACACCAATATTGTAGCGAGTGAAATATGCGCAGTGAGCTAATCACGCAGCGGTAGAATGAAGAGTAGCCACCAAAGAGAAACACGCTGAGCATAGATGCTATTATGCCAGTCGCCCAACTGCGCTGCGGAGGTGGTAACTAACAATGCCGCACCTATCACCGTTTGAATGGCTTGGAGATGCGCTCAGGATAATTGATCAAACCGCACTCCCACTTGAGGAGCGTTACATCGTTTGCCGAACTGCTGAGGATGTAGCCGATGCGATCAAATCAATGAAGGTGCGCGGCGCACCCGCCATTGGATGCGTCGCCGCATTCGGCATGGTGCTTGCTGCAAAGACAGCCTTAGCTAAGATTCGCTGTAGACATGAAATGTTTGATGAATTGATGCGGGCAAAGGAAACACTCGCCTCAACTCGCCCAACAGCCGTCAACCTGTTCTGGGCGCTTGATAGGATGACTAAGGTTGTAACGAGGTGTGGGACAAACTTGGACGAACTGATATCAGAGCTTGAGTCTGAAGCCATAGCAATCGCCCGTGAGGATGTTGAAGCCAACATGAGAATGGGAATGTATGGCGCAAGCCTGATACCAGAGCGCGCAAACATACTTACACATTGCAATGCCGGAGCGCTCGCCACCGCCGGCTATGGAACTGCGCTTGGGGTGATAAGAGCAGCACACGAGCAAGGAAAGAAGGTGCATGTATGGGTTGATGAAACAAGACCATTCCTTCAAGGCGCGCGGCTTACAGCTTGGGAGCTGCAGCGAGATGGCATTCCGTTTACGCTCATCTCTGACAATGTAGCTGGCATGCTGATGCGTTCCAAGATGGTTGATTTGGTCATCGTTGGTGCCGATAGAATTGCAGCAAATGGCGATGTGGCAAACAAGATTGGCACATACTCTCTCGCTGTGCTCGCAAGGCATCACGGCATACCGTTTTATGTTGCTGCACCAACATCAACTATTGACTTGAGCTGCCACAGCGGCGATGAGATACCAATTGAACAAAGAGATGGAGAAGAGGTGCGCACAATCCTCGGTGCAAGAATAGTCCCAGCTGATGTTCCGGCATTTAATCCGGCTTTTGATGTTACACCTCACGAACTTGTGGAGGCGATCATAACTGAACGAGGGATAATAAAGCCCCCATTTGAGGAGGGATTAAAAAACATCCTGCTCATTCAATGATAACTGGCGGAGCTGGATAAAACAGGTGCACGATTATCCAAACGGTGATGATAAAACATATTCCCAGTATTAAGCCGTATGCAGCTGGGCGAAGATCATACCATGCTTTGTATCCAGCAAAGCGCAGCACAGCTACTTTGATAGCCCACCCTATGAGTATTGAAAGCCAATAGCGGTCTATTGGCCAACCGAGCCATGCCACAAAGCCCAATGGGTGAAATGGGAACGAAAGGAATGTCAAACGCATCTTCACAAGGAACCATGTGAAGGCAGCTCCCCAAAGCAATGCTGCTAAGTTGCCAGCCGTCATGTGCCTCGGCGAGAGCAAATTGTTGCCGAGTAAGTTAGAGGTGTTGAAAGCGGAGCGGCTCGGCCACCAACCTAACTTACCCACACCGTGCGTGTAAATGATATAAGGATACAGGATGTGGCATGCAAGTATCGCAATGAAAATAACCGTGAGCATAGCAAGCAACAGTTGCCTCCTGTTTAACTTGGCAGCGCTGCCTATCTTTAAGCACTGCATAAGATAGGGCATCGCCATAGTAGCTGTGCTCCGTATCTGAACCCAACTGACCGCCGTGAGCATGACTGTATTCCTTGCACCGATCCTGTCCGTGCCGAAGATGTCAAAAATAGCTTGGTTGACCCTGAAGGGGCTTGAGTAGACGAATATGCCGGCTTCGCATACAACCCTTGCAACAACGATGCTCGCGATCAAAAGCCCAACAACCATCAGCAAACCATAGAACCAATCAATGCCGACAATACGATACCAAATCCATATTCCAAGGAAGCAAGCAACGCTGCCAAATAGAAGCAGCCGCGCAGAGCCTGCGGGATTATCACCCATCACTTGGCTTTCCCTTTCTTCATCTGAGCCGCGCAACGCCAACTTGAAGACCTCGGTAATGTGATGACGCGCTGTGTAGAGCAGGCTTGCAGCAAGAACGATGTAGCCACCTATGGTTTGCATCGTGAAGAATTGTTCATGCTCGATGTTTATGCCAAGCCACATGCGCAGCGCCTGCTGCAACCTCCTGAGGAAGAAGAAGAACCAAAAGCTAAATGCAACTTCTCGTGAGAGCAAATAAGCTATGCCAATCATCTCGGGGTAAATGTGAGTCGGCATGTAGTTGAATACGGAGAGCGGTCCTGCCGGAAACAACACCTGCGTTTGGCGCTGTAAGTTCAAATCCGGGATGGAGGGAAAGTATGCATGCAGTCCACGGATAAGATAGAGTCCAGCACTGAAGAGGAAGCAAACCCACATTATGGGATTGAGGAAGAGATAACGCACAGCTGTAGTGCTCCCAACCATTTCAAGCGGCACCTGAGTTAGCGGATATAAAAGTCTCTCCCTTTCTTCCCACTGCCTTGAGAGCAACGCACTGAAAAGAGCTATGAGCGCATAAACGAGGAAGAAGTAAACGCTCCATATCGCCAGCGGGATAAGCCAAAGCAACCATGGTATTGAAGTGCCCTCCGGCAACCCTTCAAAGAAGCCCTTAACGGCGATTGAACGCGGGTCCGTTGATGGCAGAAGCCATTCCGGAATATGCTTAACGAACATGCCTTCCCACTGTGTTCCGGGAGCACTGTAATAAACCAAGCCAACCAAGTTCAGGTAAAAGTGATTAGCATACTCCTGTCCCGGGATGGCTGTCATCGCCATGAGCATGCAGAAGATGAAAAGCAATTCGCTGCGTTTAAGTTGAAGTGATGGCGGCAGCCTGCCCAAAAGGGCGTTGATGGGCAATAGGAGAAGCATTATGAATACCACACCGCGAGGCAAATAACCCGTCCCAATAATTTCGTAGCGGAGTAGAGCGCCAATCGCTCCAAGCACCGAGAAGCCAATACAAAGCAAACAACCGATAGTGAATGCACGCCATGTCAACCTTTCAAGTTCGGGCACAACCTTTGGCAGCGTTATAACATCGCTCAATTCGGAGCGCAGATTGCTATCTATCCGTTTGTTCATTCCCAAGTCCATTGCTTTCCCACTTCCCATCTCGGCGTAGCACTCTCATCAGAGTATATTTTAAATTTGCTTGGGCGGACGATGCCGAGCGACAGCGCTTCTCACCAATACGCTATCATACTGCAAAGGATCGGAAAACAAAATAGAAGTCGCCAGTTGAGTGTGGAGACATTTGAAGCCAAGTATTAGCGTTATGGCTTTTCGTGAGTGTTGCATTCAAATACAGTGCTGGGTTTGGGCAAAGCGGCTTGGATTTACTATGGAGTTGTTGGTGGGTTGCAGCATGCGCTGTAGTTAAATTGGGAGAGCTGATTGGATGGCTGATCCAAAGCGCTCAACAATAACTCGGCTTCGCTTAAACAACTTCTTCAAAGCGGGGGGAAACAGCTTGGACAGCATCAACAACCTTCTGGGGAGCAAGATATTTACGAGGGAGATGACAAGGCGAGTGTATGTGGGAAGCGTAGCAATAGGTGGCGGAGCGCCGATATCCATCCAATCAATGACGAGAACGAGAACTGAAGATGTTGAGGCAACTGTCCAACAGATAAAAGAACTTAAAGAGGCAGGATGCGACATAGTTCGTTTAGCAATTCCGAACGAGAGGGCGGCGAAAGCAATTGGCGAAATCAAAAGGCAAGTTGATGTCCCAATTGTGGCTGACATACACTTCAGCGCAAGCCTTGCTCTGAAGGCAATTGAGTCCGGCGCAGATAAAGTCAGGCTCAACCCGGGCAACATTAGGAACAGAAACAAGCTCGTTGATGTTGTGAGGGCAGCGTCAGAGCGCTCAATACCGATACGCATAGGAGTCAATGCTGGCTCTCTTCACCCGGAGTTGCTGCGCAAATATGGCGGTCCAACACCTGAGGCAATGGTTGAGAGCGCCGCTCTGGAGATAGCCGAGTTTGAACGGCTTGGATTCCACGAGATAGTTGTCTCTCTAAAGTCCTCAGATGTGATGGACACCATATCGGCATACATAGCTTTTGCAAGCAGGTTTGCATATCCATTGCATGTTGGAGTGACTGAAGCCGGCTTCGGCGAAGAGGGAATCGTCGCATCTGCAATCGGGATAGGCACATTGCTATCGCTTGGCATAGGCGATACTATACGAGTATCGCTTCCGGGCGACCCCAAAAAAGAAGTCAAGGTTGCGCATATGATACTACGCATGCTCAGGCTGCGTTATAGCGGTGTGCGCATAATAGCCTGTCCTATGTGCGGACGACATGAAATTGATGTTAAGGAGTTCGCCGAGAGGGTCGGAGAAGTCACCGGGCAAATAGACGCGCCGCTCACAATAGCTGTGATGGGATGCCATGTCAACGGGCCCGGTGAGGCAAGGATGGCGGACTTAGGGATTGCGCCATCAAGGGATAAAGTTGCTCTCTTCGTGCGCGGCGAGGTGATCAAGGTTGTGCCGAAAGAGAGAGCACTTGAGGAACTCACATCACTCGCCATGAAAATTGCGGGGCAGCTTGAGAATAATGGGCAGCTGAACGCTCATGGAAGGAACAAACTGGCTGGTGGTGATGGGTTATGAGGCACTTTGAACTGCTCATCATTGGCGCAGGTCCCGCTGGATTAACCGCCGCTTTGTATGCTGCAAGGGATGGAGTTGAGACGGCTCTCCTTACAGGCGATTTACCGGGAGGCGCACTCATGCTCACAACCACAGTTGAAAATTTTCCCGGCTTCCCTGATGGCATAAGTGGATACGAGCTAATGATGCGGATGATGCAGCAGGCGGAAAAGTTTGGAGCGAACATCGTTCGTGAGAACGCAATCTCAGTTGATCTCAAAACTCACCCATTTCGGGTGCGCACAAACAGCGATGAATACTCGTGTGCAGCGTTGATCATTGCCACAGGGGCATCGCCGAAGATGCTCGGATTGCCATCCGAGGAGAAATTCATCGGGAGAGGAATTTCCACATGCGCCACATGTGATGGCTTCCTATATCGTGGCAAGGTGGTGTGTGTTATCGGCGGAGGAAACACTGCCATTGAAGAGGCGCTGCATTTGACGGCGCATGCAAGGAAAGTCTTTCTAATCCACAGGCGTGACCAACTGCGCGCAACCAAAGCGCTTCAAGAGAGAGCCTTTGCCAACGAGAAGATAGAGTTTATTTGGAACAGCGTGGTCATTGATATACTCGGTGAAGAGCGTGTGAGCGGCATCAAAATCAGAGATGTCATAAGTGGGCAAGATAGGCAACTAAGTGTTGACGGTGTATTTGTTGCCATCGGGAGAAAGCCGAACACCTCGCTGTTCGCTGATCAAATCCGCCTTGATGATGAAGGCTATATCGTGGTGGACGAGCTTCAGAGGACTAACATACCAATGGTATTTGCAGCCGGGGATGTTTCCGACAAAACATTTAGGCAAGCTGTGACTGCTGCTGCATCTGGATGCAAAGCCGCTATAATGGCTGTGCGCTATCTTGCCGAATTAAAAGAAGCGGGCTATCCACCACCTTGGGTCTAAAGATAGCGGGTGAGATTGGACGATCGAAACAGGGGGGAAGAGTCTGCATCATTGGAATTGCTTTACCCCATTCACATTAAAGCTGATAATGCGCAAAGCCGTATTTGACTCCCTGCCGCCCCCTGGTAAACTTCCAATCGGAGACATATGGGTTTAGATGCCTGAAAATCCCGAAGGAACAAATGTCGGTTGGCAAACCGTCTAAAGTGTGACTGCAATACAACCGGGCGCAAACTTTTGGGCTTAAAACTCAAAGGAGGTGAGTGTGGCATGGTGAGCATGCTTCGCCTTGCTTTTGCATTTGCACGCTCGTTAATTGCGCTTCAGGTGATGCTGCTTTCCCTCAATGCAGCTTTTGGCGCACAAGCCGTTGATGAGCAAACTGCAAAGCCGACCACTGTAGTTGCGAGTGAGCGTATTGGCTTGTCCGTTGTCGTTTACAATCAAGGCATTGCACTCGTGAGAGATATGAGGCGAGCTTTGATCCCACCGGGTGAAGTTGTGATTGAATTCCCCGATGTCTCACCAAGCATGGACTTTGACTCAGTTGAAGTTTCATCAACGAACGCCCCGGAAGCCATCCAGGTGGCAATGCACAAGTTGCTCGCCAATCGCCCGACTCCATCGGCGCTGCTTGAAAAGAGCATCGGAAGGGCTGTCACAATCATACGATACGCTGAAGATGGAAGCACGGCTGAAAAGATTGAGGGGCAACTGCTTGCCGTTGATGGCGCTCGTCCAGCGACGATCAAAGTTGGTGATAAGCTTCTGCTGTATCCGCCGGGCATGATTGTGCTTTCTGAGATGCCAGAGGACATGGTTCTCAAGCCGCGCTTGCTTGTCTTTGCCAAATCAAAAGAGGCGAGGACGCATAACCTGGTTTTGACTTACATCGCATCAAACCTGAATTGGAGCACTGATTATATCGCCATCATTTCTGAAGAGGACAACAGGATGGACTTGACCGGATATGCGAATGTGCAAAACGACGCCGGCATATCATTCCCCTACGCCAAGCTACAACTTATTGCTGGGGCGTTGAGAGTGATAAGAGAAAGGGAGGCGCGCCGAGAAGTGCAGTTTGCAGCAAGGGCTGCACCTGCACCTGGCGAAGTTGCGGTCACCGAAGAGCCATTCTTTGAGTATCACCTTTATGACATACCGCAGAAGGTCACACTTGACGAGAAAGGCTCGCTAAGGATAGGGCTTGTCTCTGCAAAGGGTGCGAGGGTGGAAAAGCAATTTGTCATCACAGCACCCGGAATTATGTTTGAGCCGAGAGCCAGGGAGGAGAGATTACCAGCACAGATCGTTATCAGCTTTGTGAATGATGAAAAGCATGGACTTGGCATGCCGTTGCCCGCCGGTAAAGTCAAGCTACACAAACTCAGTTCCGATGGCAAACCAATTTTCATAGGAGAAGCTCCAGTCGCACACATAGGCAAAGGGCAGAAAGTTGAATGGGGCATAGGTTCTGCCTTTGACATCGTGGGCTCTTGGAGACAGGTAAAGTTTGCAGCACCGACTGCAAGGGAGAGGGAGATGTCAGTTGAGGTAGTTATCACGAATGGTAAGGATAAGGAAGTCGTAGTGCAATTGCGCCAGCCAATTGGATATGGCTTGGAGTGGGAGATAATACAGTCAAGCCATGAGTGGAAGCAACGGGATGCAATGACAGCCGAGTTCACAGTCCCCGTGCCACCATCGGCTAAGACCACGCTAACATTCACCGCAAAAGTGAGGCTCAGACCGTGATAGATTGCTTGTAGATTGCTTTAGGGCTTTTTACAGGCTTAAGAGCGGTGATGAGCAAGTCGTAGATGACAGTAGGGACAAATGAAGGGCGCTCATAAAATGACTGTCGTCTATCATCACACTGTTATCGCCTAAGGAATGGAAGCCCACCACTGCAAAGCAGTGATGGGCTTTTCAATTTTGTGGTTGGTGCAAGATGCTTACAGCGTCACCACTTTAGCGGACAACGCGAACATGCTTTGCACGCAGACCCTTGGGTGTTGAGTCAATTTCAAACTCAACTCTGTCACCCTCGCGCAGGGTCTTATAACCTTCGCCCTCAATGGCGGAAAAGTGCACGAAGACATCTTGCCCGCCATCATCTTGGGCGATAAAGCCAAAACCCTTGCGGTCATTGAACCATTTTACGGTGCCTTTCTTCACCGCGCCGAACCTCCTTTCTGCCACCTGCCCCGAATGCATCTCCACCGCACGGCTTTTGTGGAAGCCCGACGCGGCTTTGATGACATCAGGGAAGGCAAAAACTACTTATGCTGCACTGCAACAGCTACTTACAGTATAACTCGCGTTGAGCGATAGTAAACTGCCAACGCTTTGCAGATGTTCACCTCAACCTCGCACAGCTTTCATTTCAAAATAGCGTGTGTAAATGGTCCCCTCCTTTGAAAAGATGTGCAAACGCTGCTGGATATGAGTCTGCTAACTTCGCCGTGTAAATCAATCAACTACGCTTGAAGCAGTGTTGGCGGATACTCAGCCAACGCCTCAAGCAAACCCTCAACCAACTTGAGCATAGTTTGCTCTGTCAGCATTCCATACTCAATGGTGAAGTGGTCTCTCTGTAATGTGACGGAGTTAAGTGTCGCTGCAGAGAATTGCTCGCGCAGCTTCGCGTAGATTCTCGCAAACGCCGAATCCGAGAGCTTCCTTACGCCGTAAAATTTAACAATCACATTCCTGCCGTCGTGTGTGATATAAGCCACGCGCGCACTACGCGCCTTTACGCGTATGCGCAGGATAGATAGCAGATTGCAAACCTCCGTCTGCATGCACCCAAAGCGGTCAGTCAACTCAGCTTCAATCGCATTTACATCCTCAATCGTCTGGACAGCAGCCATCTTCCTGTAAATGCTCAAGCGCTGCATCTCATCGGGGATATAACTCTCGGGTATAAAGGCGCGTATTGGTAAGTCAGCTTCCGGGAGCCTTACGCGCTCCTGCCGCACTTCCCCTTTAAGCCGGCTTACCGCCTCGGAAAGCATCTGCATGTAAAGGTCAAAGCCGACATCGTTAATGAAACCATGTTGCTCAGGACCAAGCAGGTTGCCAGCGCCTCTTATCTCAAGGTCTCTCAGAGCCAAGCGCAATCCGGAGCCCAAATCTGTAAATTCGCGCAAAGCTTCCAGGCGCTTCCTTGCAGCCTCACTCAAGCGCCTCGGATGCTCATGGAAGAAGTAAGCATACGCTTGCCTGTCGGAGCGCCCAACCCTACCGCGAAGTTGATAAAGTTGTGCCAACCCAAAACGCTCGCAGCCCTCAACTATTAGCGTGTTTGCATTGGGCACATCCAAACCGTTTTCAATAATCGTCGTGCAAACCAGCACATCATATTTGTTCTGGTAAAAATCCATCATCACCTTTTCCAAGCGTTCCTCGGGGAGCTGTCCGTGAGCCACCGCAACGCGCGCCTGCGGCACAAGCCTTTTCACTTTCTCAGCAACATGGTTGATGCCGTCCACGCGGTTGTAAACATAATAGACCTGCCCACCCCTTTCAAGTTCCCTGAGTATAGCTTGCCTTACGATGCCCTCATCATATTGCATTAGGAATGTGCGGACAGGTCTCCTTCCAAGCGGCGGGCTGTTTATCGTGCTTATATCCGCAAGACCACTTAAGGCTATATGCAATGTCCTTGGGATAGGTGTTGCTGATAGCATGAGTATGTCAACTGTGGCTTTGAGCTTTTTGAGCTTCTCCTTCTGCCAGACGCCGAAGCGCTGCTCCTCGTCAATGATGAGCAAGCCGAGATCACGAAATATAACATCATCTGATAGAAGGCGGTGTGTCCCAATAACAATGTCAATTGAGCCGACGCGAAGCCCCTCAATCACCCTTTTCTGCTCATGTTGCGGAAGGAAGCGGCTCAACATCGCTATTTTGACCGGATATGGTGCCAACCTTTGCTTGAATGTATTGAAGTGCTGTTGCGCAAGCACAGTTGTCGGGACGAGCACCGCAACCTGCTTCCCATCTTGAACGGCTTTGAATGCGGCTCTTATAGCGACCTCGGTTTTGCCAAAACCAACATCCCCACATATGAGCCTGTCCATCGGCTTCGGCGACATCATATCTCGCTTTACTTCCTCAATTGCTCTGAGCTGATCTTCTGTCTCCTCATACGGGAAGGCACTCTCCATTTCAATCTGCCAAAGCGAATCCTCACTGAACGCAAATCCCTCACCCGCCTCCCTAATCGCCTTCAACTCAATCAGCTCCCTTGCAAGGCTATCAGCACCGCGCTTCGCCCTCTGCCTCAACCTAACCCATCTTGTGCCCGTCAGCGAGCTGAGCGCCGGTTCAGCCCCGTCGGCTCCAACATATCTTTGCACCCTGTCAATCTGCGAGACTGGGACATAAAGCATGCTTCCACCAGCATACTCAATGAGCAGGTAATCCCCCTCCGAACCCAGTATCCTCTGCCTAACTATCCCCCTGAAAATCCCTATGCCGTGTTGTATGTGCACCACATATTCGCCGGCTTTAAGCTCATTTGGAGAAGCTATCGGCATAGCATATTTGAATCGCTTCCTTGCCCTCCTTACTGGTGGATAGCCAAACAGCTCTGAATCGGTGAGCACAACAAGCGATGCCTCTTGAAAGAGAAAGCCACACGAAAAAGTCGCTTTAACGAGGCTCACAATTCCATTCGGGAGCCGCTCATAAGAACTGAGTTTTGCCCAAGGTATGTGCCTGCGCATGTCCGAGGAGAACTGGTCAAGCATTTCCACGATCCGCTCGCAATACTTTGAAGCGATGACTACAGCGAAACCGCTGTCAAGCCACTCAAGCACCCTCCCAATGAATGCCCTTAATTGACCGGCGAAGGATTCAACATGATGTATAGGGATTAAGGAACATGAAAGAGAACCATTAACTTTTCTGTGGTGCTGCGTGAGCGCCAACTCACCTAAATTGAATTCCTCGTGTTCGTGAGCGACCGAGCAGAGAATATTTGAGAAGCGTTCGCATCTCTTCCAAAGCTCGCTAAAGTCAATCCAAGGGCTTCTTGGCGGGAGTAGAACATCAGCTGTGCTTGCAAGGTCATTCAACAATTCATTCAGGCGGGCAACTGTCTGCTCGCAGCTGACCATGCAATCGCGCGGTTCAAACCAAAGTATGATAGCGCTATCGGGGAGATGATCGGTGAGATATTGCAATGGCTCGTCCGAGAAAAGCGAATACCAACTTGCCCCCTCAAATGTCTCACCGCGCATTATCCTCTCGGCATCCAATTTAGCCTGCTCAATCAACGCTTTTGCTGCTTCTTGTTTTCCGGCTGAGCGCAACATTTCCGCTTGCCGCTCAGCTGCTTTGAATATGGCTGAAGCAATGCTACTTCTGTCACAGGGCAGCGATAGCTCATGAGCCGGCGCTATATTTGCCTTTTCAATTTGCCGAATGGAACGCTGAGTTTGCGGGTCAAACTCCCTGATTGATTCGATCTCTTCCCCGAAGAATTCAATGCGCAATGGCAACTCATGTGATGGAGTGAAGACGTCAATGATGCCACCGCGCTTGCTGAACTCACCTGGGAGTTGGACTTCGGTGGAATGTCTATAGCCACCATTAGCCAGCCTCTCAAGAAGTTCATCCATTGAGATTGAACTACCACGCCTCAAACTGATGTTGCACCTTTTAATGGCGTCCTTTGATGCAGTCGGATATATGAGGGCATCAATTGGTGAGATGATGACACAATCCGAACGCTCCATCATGGCAAGCAAACTTGCAAGCCGTTCACGGGATGAAACCTCGTCTGGATCCCTCCCGATAACACTGTTCCCAAGGCTTGGGAAACGATACAACCTTGGATGTGATTCAATCACCTCATCAGCCTTTGACCATAGCACCTTCACATCCTCGTAAAGCCTGTCAGAATGTTGCTGTGTTGAGGTAATGGCGAGTATGGTTCGCCTGAGTTTCAGTCCGAGGGCTGCAATTATAACGCTCCAGCCACAAACTCTTACCCCCTCAACCAACAACCACTTTACGCCGCTATTTAGCGCCTCTATAATCTGCTCAAACCCACGATGCTTTAAGATGCGTTCAAGCAGATGGCGCACTTGCGATCAACCCCGATTTGCAATCCTTGAACTATAAAGCTCACCGTTAAACTGCTCTAACTCCAGAGAGGCGCCTTTGAGGTGTATGGAATAAGAGGCGTTCAATAGACTACATATGGCAACAGCGCCATATACCTTGCCCTTTTAATTGCAACCGCAAGTTGCCTTTGATGCCTTGCGCAGACACCGGTTTGTCGCCTCGGCAGTATTTTCCCCTTCTCGGATAGGAATCTTCTAAGGCGAGCCACATTCTTGTAGTCAATATAATCAACATTCTCAACGCACCATGGACACGGCCGCTTCTTCTTGCGAGCCATGAGAATTTATCACCTCCAAATCAACTCCAGTTGCAAGCTGATGCGACCAACGAAAGCATTAACAGAGGCTCAAATTCCCAATTCGTCCTCACCGAGTTCAATGTCCTCTATTGGCTCCTCCACTATATCCGACAATTCAACTGGGAACTCGTCCTCAATCGGTGTTGCAAATGGCTCATCAACAGGTGCTGCCACTTTGCCCGAAAACGCTTCCTCTTGCGACGCGGCTTCAGGGACTGCAGGGCGGCGGCGCTCAAGCAATTGCACTCGCCAAACAAAAACTTCAATGATCCAACGCTGTTGACCATCAGGCATAACACGGCGCCTTGTGCGCAGATTGCCCTCAACACTCACAAGAGCGCCCTTCCTTCCAAACTGACCGATGAACTCCGCCTGCTGCCTGAAAGCCACACAGGGTATGAAATCGGTGCTGCGCTCACCAGCTGCATTGCGCCTATAACGGTCAACTGCAACCACAAAAGATGTAACCGGCACACCTGCACTTGTATACCGCAACTGCGGATCCCTTGTTAGCCTGCCTATAATCACAACTTGATTGACCAATCGGCTTCACCTCATCGTAAGTTAATTTCCTACTCAAGCTCCGCCCTTTGCTTCGTTATTACAAGCATATGCCGAAGCACATCCTCATTGAAACGCAACATCGTCTCCAATTCCTTTACTATGCTTGGCGGTGCCTTAAAATTTATAAGCACATAAATGCCATGCATGCGCTTCTTGATCGGGTATTCAAGCCGGCGCGCCTCCGAGACTCGCACATTTTCAGCGTATCCACCACTCTGCTCAACTTTCTGAACTATGGCAGCTGATATGCGATCTATCTCTTCACGGCTAAGCGCGGCATCAACAAGGCATAGCAACTCATATGGGCGAAGGCGAGCTTCCAGTGATTCTTCCTCTGGGAGTTGCAGCGCTTGGCGGACTTTCCTTTTCGGGCGCTTCTTTAACTTCTGCGCTCTCTGATGAAGGCGCTCAGCTGCGGCGGCACGCCCCCTCCTTGATGGAGCACCTGTATCTTGTCGCTCTCCGGGCGAAGCCTTGGCTGCTTCTGCAGCCACCCTTTCAACTTTCCCCTCACCAATGCCTTCTTCAGTCTCATTGCGCAACTTGCGCTCTTCAACTCCTTCTGACTCAAATGACTTTTGGTCACTCATTTCCACTGCCTCCCTTCACAATCTGCCAATATCCAACTTGCGATTATATCGCATCACTCAATAAAAAGCGGGCACAAAGAATAATCGCATTTAGCCAACTGCAGCTTATTGAATTGCTCGCCCCCAATTCAGGGCTCTCAGCAAATCATTCGCAATTTTGATAAAGAGCTGCATCCCTTTACCACAAATGTTTTTGGACGCCCTATTGCAACCATACTATTGAGTGCCATATTCAGGCGGTGAAAAATTTCTCGCCACAAAACGCTCTTTACTCAAAAGCCTGTTGGTTCGTAGCAAGGCACGGAGCAAAGCACAGTGCCGTCAATGTGAGTTTAAAGTGCAAGTGAAATGATAGCATCCCACATTGCACCAACTTAACGCCACTTCGCTATCGCTTCGTGGCTAACTACGAACATCCCTGTCTTTCGGCTCGGCAGTAGCCTTGCCCTCCAAGTGATGAAAATTGCCCTCATCCTCCGAGTGATTAAAATCGTCCATGAATTTTTCGTCACCCTTCTCACTCCAAAAGTTTGTTGTTTCTTTGTTGGTTCGTAGTAAGACTTCGTTGGGCATGAATACGCACTCAGATACATAAACAGATTTTGAGTAAAGGACAAGCTTGGTAGCGCAAAAAGAAAAAGGGACGAAGCAGCAATTGAGCGCCAATAAACTTTTGAGCAAAAAGCCGCAATAGAATACACTTACTGATCAAAGCTCATTCACACTTAACCATCCCAACCGAAGCTTACAATGATAGCAGCCCCTTTACCGCCTTAGCAAGGTGCAAATTGATCTCGCTCAAGCATTTTGGATCAACGCCTCTATAAAAGCCGGAAGCACAAATGCAGCCTCCTGCACCTTTGGTGTGTAGTAAGAGCAATTCTTCAACCCTCTCGCTGCGCATCTTTCTTCTAACTCGCCCAACCTCAAATCCAACTTTCCATCCGATGAAATGCAATACGCCCAAAGACCGCTCGGATAGGTTGGCACGAAACCTATATACAAGCGCACATTTGCGAAAATCTTCCTCAGGCATCCTATGACCTTTTTGACCTCGTCCTTGAAGTAGAATGGCGTGCCACAATGAGTGCAAAGAATACCGCTCTCTTTCAATGCCACCTTGCACGCAAGATAGAACGATTCACTGAACAATGGTTCAGCATGCCCCACAGGATCAGTTGAATCAACGATTATGACATCAAATTCTTTGCTGCACCGTTCAACGAACCTTTCGCCATTTTCAATTACGATAGTCACCCTTTCGTCTTCAAATGCACCCTGTGAGACTTCCGGCAGCCACCGCTTACACTCCTCAATCACCTCGCCATCCAATTCAACTAAAGTGACTTTCTCAACAGTTGGGTGCTTAAGGACTTCACGCAATGTGCCTCCATCACCGCCCCCAATTATGAGAACTGCCCTTGGACAGCTGTGAGTTACCATTGGTGGGTGAACGAGCATCTCGTGATAAAACCGTTCATCGCCCTCGGTGAGCATGACCTTGCCATCAAGCGCAAGCAATTTTCCGACCTCCAATGTCTCGGCAATCTCAAGAAGTTGATACTTGGTTATCCTTCGGCTAAGCCACCTCTTTATGCGCAGTGAGAAGCGCACATTCTCAGTTTGCTCTTCGGTGAAGAACTCACCGCACATGTGAGTCAAGGCCAACGACCTCGCTGTAGCTCATAAATTTTGACCCGGCGCGGTTGGAAAATCTCCTTTACAACCTTTGCAGCCTCTTCTGGTATTGCCTCTTCGCCACATGTGAAGGCATCAAACGCTATGAAGCCCATCTCAGGCCATGTGTGAATGAAGATGTGCGACTCGGCAATAACGGCAACAGCACTTATACCTTGCGGCTGGAACTCGTGAATGTATGTTGCGAGCAAGTTGGCATTTGCCCGCCTCACCGCCTCAAGGAGGGCACGCTCAACTTCCTCGCGCGAGAAGACCTTCTCGTTACATTCCCAACACTCCATGATGATCTGCCTTCCAACTACCCTGCCATCCGTAGGAGCTTCGGAGAGGCTCAGCCTGAGCTCTGCCTCTTCATGCCTTCTTTGCTCCTTCAGCTGCAGCTTGTGCAGCTTATTTTGCTGGCGAACTTCAGCAACCTTAGTTGCCATCTCCATCACCCCCCTTCAGCGGATGACACTCAGTTGGGCGGCATGGAGCGCCCTCAAAGAATTGCACAGCTAATGCTTAAAGCCGCTTAGATGCAAAGAAAACTACTCCCTCCAAAACACTGCTGCTGCAACGGTGCAACCTATGTTGCAAACCCTGTGTTCGGAGAGGACTATGCGCAAATTGTTGATCTTTAGCCCGCGCACCTCAAAGGCTTCCTCAAGCATCACTCCGATTTGCGATTTGAGTTCCTTACCGTCCTCGCCATCTGCTTCCATAATCACTCCAAAGCCATCCTCAGCAACAGCAACGCCAAGTGCAACAGCAAGCCGCATCCCAGGAACACTTCCCACCTTGGCTGTATAGACACAGGGCACTATCATTCCCTTCGGTATGTTTGGCTTGCCCTCAATCAGGCGAACACCCCTCGGAACTATGCTGCTGACTTTGACCAAATTGAGATCACCTATGCCCGCTTTAATAAGCGCGTTGTCAAACGCATTCAATGGTGTGCATCCCTCTGCCGCTCCACTGACTAAGTAAATTGCCCTTATGGGCTCAAGTCCTGGCAGGCTCATGTTGTGGCAGCCTCCTCGTCCTCAAAGATGTTGCCATCGTAGCGCACCTTTGGGAGTTCAATCGGTTCAAGCCACTCAATCCTGTAGAGCGACGATTTATACCAAGTGCCCTTAGGATGGACTTTCACAGGCAACCAACACCAAGAACGCATTCTCTCAATGTAACCCCAATTGACATAGTGATTGAACATGTCAACTATGTCGGTTATGACCGCACCGCTCTCCAAAAGGAAGCGCTGTATATTGCGCCACTTGTTCAGAGAGGACTCAACATGCGTAAGCCCAAAGTAGCCGCTACACCCCGCACCTTTGAGACACTGTAAGCCCCTCTCAACGAAAACTTTGAAGCCGATGAAACTCTCAGTTGGGTCGGTGAAGAAGACATCAAATGCACCTACCATCCAATCGGGTAACGGCTCCCTCAAGTCGTGCCGAACAACCGAAAGATTTGAAAGCCCATATCGCTCCCGAACGCTGCCAATGAAGGAGATCAAACGCTCATCAATATCAAGGGCGACAACCCTCTTTGGCTTGCCAGTCAATGCGCACGCTATGCTCACAAGGTCATCATCACCTATCACGGCGATCTCCTTGCCATGCAAATCGCCACGGTGAAGCATGAATGTAACTCTTGCAAGCGTTGTCTCATCGGTAACGAAGCCTTGGTCATATTCCTGAATTGCTTCGGGACGCTCGGATGATATGCGCTTGAACTCCTCTATGACACTGCTGCCGAGGGCGTTTATGTCAACCGTTCTGCCATCACAGCTCTTGCAAAGCGCCGATGTGAAGGGCGCTATATCGTTTTCCTCGCAAAGGCGCTCACCGAGTTCTGTGAGCTTAATTGAGCCGTTAAAGACATCAACAAGTCCATGCTCGTTGAGCAACTCAAGGAGTGTGCAAAGGACGCGCATCGGCACCTGGCTGCGCTCAACTATTTCCCAGATATGATCGCTGCTGCGCAGCGCCATCAAAGTTCTTTCAACATCCCTTGGCGCGACATAAACCCGCAAGCGCTTGAGAAGTTCGTTATGCAAGTAGCCGAGCGTCACCTTATGCACCTCCTTGACCTTGTCAGGCAAAAATAAAACGCCTGCTCCCGCCGCTCAGGGAAGCAGCACTTTTTGCCATCATCACCTTTCCCGGACACGCGCTACCACAGCCATCTCAAGCATGCGGCAGCTTTAATAATCTACGCATCCACATGAGCGGCTAAAGGTGACGATGGGCTTGCCCAACTTTGCTGTTATGCATTATAGCGTGAAGGCGGTTAAATGTTAATCAACCAAATTGGAGCAACGGTTCTTTTAAACAGCTACACCTTACGGCAGCATACTTTGCCATCACACATATGCATATGCCGAGGACGATGAATTATTTGCCATAATTAAAACATCGGTTCGTGAACTGAATGATACATGCCCATGCAAATTGCTTGCAGGATACAATTTTTCACTTTGCCCCAGCTCGGGTGGTGAGCGCATATGGAGGGGGAAACGGAGGCAGTGGATGGCTCAAAGGTGACCGTTGAGCTGATGCAAATGAGCGACTTGGACGAGGTAATGGAACTTGAGCAATTGTGTTTCACGCAACCTTGGACAAGGGGTATGTTTGAAAGCGACTTGCGCCAAAGCGAGCTTACATACTACATCGTTGCAAGGCTCAAAAGCAGAGTCATAGGATATGCTGGAATGTGGGTTGCTGGTGGTGAAGCTCACATAACAACAATAGCTGTCCACCCGGATTTCAGGCGCAAGGGTATAGGGAGCAGACTAATGCGAACGCTCTTAGAAGAGGCACTTAGAAGGGGCGCAAAATGGGCAGTGCTTGAAGTCAGGCAGAGCAACAAGGCAGCACAACAGCTTTACAAAAAATGGGGCTTCAAGCTTGCCGGGATAAGGCGTCACTATTATTCAAACCCGATTGAGGATGCTCTCATCTTCAAGTTGCCGCACATTGAGGAAGCGTTAAAGACGCAAAGCGAAACCGTGATTAACTATAAAGGTTGAGACTTTAAGGGACGCCAGACAGACAACACGGGGGAAAGAAGCCGAATATGATCTCTGACACCACTCAAGCCGTAACGCTTTCAGCAGCTCCTCCAAATGCTCTGGGGAAGGCAACGACATGGCGCGCTTTCCTCATTGGCATACCTGCCATGCTCATAAATGTCTACTGGACAACAGTTGTAGAGGTGCGATGGTATACACTGGACACCACGAGCCTGCCGCTATTCATTACTCCGATCTTCATTCTCCTGTGCATCGTGCTCTTGAACGCCGCCTTCGGAAGGTTAACCAAACAGCGTTTGTCACCGGCTGAGCTGATCGCAATCTATATCATGCTTGTGATATCAAGCTCGCTCAGCGGACACGATATGCTTCAAAACTTGTTTGGAAGCATAGCCCATGCAATTTGGTATGAGTCACCGGCTAACAGATGGGCTGACCTATTCCTTGATCACTACCCAAAGTGGTTGACGGTGACCGATAAGGAAGTGCTGCGCGGCTTTTACCTCGGAGATGATTCGCCATACAAAATGCTAACGCTGCTCACATGGGCTAAAGCCCTCTCCTGGTGGACGCTGCTCATCGCTTTCCTTTTGTGCGTCATGTTTGGATTAAACGCTTTGCTAAGGCGGCAGTGGACGGAACATGAAAGACTCGCCTTCCCAATAATTCAGCTTCCGTTGGTGATGGTTCACCCGATGGGAGTTCGCTCGTTCTGGCTTAGCAGCTCAATGTGGCTTGGCTTTGGCGTGGCTGCGTTCATTGACATCGTCAACGGGCTTCACGAGCTCTATCCAAGCTTTCCATATTTCACTTACATCAAGCTATACAACTGGCATGACTTCATAACCAATCGCCCATGGAGCGCCATAAGACCGCTGCGCACATCCATGTATCCGTTCGCAATAGGTCTTTGCTATTTGCTCCCGCTTGACCTATCACTTTCGTGTTGGTTTTTCTTCATCGTCCGCTTCGCTGAGCAACTCCTTGGGGCAACATTCGGCTGGGATCAAGTTAGAGGCTATCCGTTCTTCAACCAGCAGGCTGCCGGCGCTTGGATCGTGCTCGGAATATTCGCCCTGCTTGGCTCTCGGCACTGGCTCAGGGAAGCAATCAAAAGAGCCATCTCTGGCAAGGAAGACGCAAGCGAGTGCATGCCATTTAGGGTTGCATTGGCACTGGTGCTGATAGGCATCATCGGCATCTATTGGTTCAGCTTTCGCATGGGCATGAGCTGGCTCTCAATAACGGCGTTCTATTCCATCTACTTCGCATACGCCCTTGCGATAACTCGTGTCCGAGCCGAACTTGGTGCCCCGCACGAGATTTATTTTGCTCAGCCAAGATTTGTCATAGCCGACATCTTTGGGACATCCCGCTTCTCAACGAGGGAGCTTCTGGCGATCAATATGCTTCACTGGTTCAACCGTGGTTACAGATGTCATCCTATGCCCAATCAAATGGAGGCGCTTAAAATGGCTCAAGTGCTCGGCATACCTCAAAGGGTGATGATGAAGTTACTTGCGACATCCTTTGCCATCGGAATTCTGGTCACATACTGGGCTAACCTGCATGTCTGTTACCGTGAGGGTGCCGTGACACGCTGCAGGGGATTCAAAAACTGGGTTGGATGGGAATCGTTCAATGTGCTGGCAGGCTGGCTCACAAGCCCACAACAAAGGCAGTGGAGAAACATATACTGGATGGTTGGCGGCGCTGCAGCTGTCATTGCGCTGCGATGGTTGCGTATATCGTTCACTGCCTTCCCACTGCATCACGCCGGTTATGCGCTCGCCATATCGTTTGCGATGGATTATTTCTGGTTTGCCTTCCTCATAAGCTGGATGGCTAAATACTTCATCCTGCGCTTTGGCGGGATAAAGGCACACAGGAAAGCCATACCATTTTTCCTCGGCTTAATACTCGGTGATTACGCGCTTGGGAGCTTTTGGGGAATATACGGCCCGATAAAGGGCGTTCAAACATACCGGATCTATATCTGAGCAAACTAAATCAAATGGGGGTGATGAGAATGGAGTTGTTTGAAGTCTTCAGGAGGCGACACTCAATACGAGCATACTCTTCAACGGAAATACCGGATGAAGTTTTGAGGCGCATACTTGAGGCGGCAAACTCAGCCCCATCAGCTGGCAACTTGCAAGCTTACGAAATTGTGGTCGTTAAGGATGCAGTGAGGAAACAACAGCTTGCCCACGCTGCCTATGGACAAACATTTATTGCACAGGCTCCAGTAGTTCTCGTTTTCGTTCAAAACCCGCACCGCTCCGCAATACGCTATGGGCAGCGTGGCGCAACACTTTATTCGCTTCAGGATGCAACAATAGCGTGCACGCACGCTCATCTTGCAGCGACAGCACTCGGCTTAGGGAGTTGTTGGGTTGGCGCATTTGATGATGACGCCGTTGCGAGGGCGATCAACGCTACGAGGGGCATGCGCCCTGTTGCCATACTCCCAATCGGTTACCCAGCAGAGCAGCCATGGGCAACGCCGAGAAGAAGCCTTGATGACATCGTTCATTGGGAAACGCTGTAGAGGCTATAGTTCGCTTTGCCTTTGAAGGGCTAATGATCCTAACTGCACAATTTATTGGTGGCGAGCGCCATTGTATGGGATAGAGTTACCGAGCGCTCAAAACAACGAAGGCTAAAATGGGGGTGCTCTTTTGTCCGGCGAGGGCGGTGAGAACTGTGAGGACAATAACTATCCGAAGTGAATCTCGAACTCAGATGGTGGACATCACAGAACAAGTTGCATCTATAGTTCATGAGTCGGGCGTTAAAGAGGGCGTGTGCTGTGTATTTGTGCCACACACAACGGCTGCCGTTACTATCAACGAGAACACCGACCCATCGGTGGTTAGAGATTTCCTCACGCAACTTGAGGAGCTCATCCCACAGATATCACCTCATTACACTCACATTGAAGGCAATGCCGATGCCCACATCAAATCAGCAATCGTCGGATGCAGCGTATACATTCCGATAACGAACGGCAGGCTCTCCCTCGGCGTCTGGCAGGGTATTTTCTTCTGCGAATTTGATGGACCGAGGAATAGGCGAGTGTATGTGCAAGTGCTCGGGCAAAGCGGTGCCCAATAATTTGCCCTTTCAAATCGCGCGGATGCCCATTAGACCCATTCCTGTAGCGCTGCCACTTGCTGGCGACGGAATTTAAAGGACGCTTGCGGAAAAGCCGCGATGCCACACAGCGCTTCATCCACCCTTACTTTAGCGTTACCGAACTTGTCCTTTACTCAAAAATCTGTCGGTGCACTGTAGGGGCGCGCTACTGCCCGACGAAAATTCTGAAAGAGCGGAGCCTGCGAGAAAACTGCTTTGTTCGGGACTAAAGCCTTCCTCACCTGTTATCATTTGTGCCATTTGCAACATCCGTTTTTGTTTTCCGGACAAGCTGTTGTCCGCCTGGATAAAAACAACGCTAACTGCGCAACCCCCAAACGAAGATAACGGAAATGAAAGCGGACGATGCAACAGGCTGGATGCTGCCTTTGCCTCCGAAAACAGCATGGGGCGTAGAAGAAAGCAGGGTGCTGTCAGGATGCCTTCCACCATGCCGCATCGTGGCGGACTGAGAACCATCTCCCCATAGGATGCTTACGGCACATCGACTCTTGAGGCGATTTAAATGACACAGCCAAAGCCACTGAGATTTCTCAGGCGCATTTCATGTGCCCTTAACAGCTGCAATTTGCCCATCACCTACAAACTGCTTTGCAGGAGGTTTTTAAATCGCTCCGCCAGTATTGGCAGCAGCCGAAAGTTCGTATTGTCCGTCTGCAGCGGTGTGATGGATATATAGCCATTCACAATTGCCGACACATCAGTCCCGTCCACATTTTCAATCACTGGGCGCTCTGAGCCGCGCCAGTAGTATGGGCGCCCCTGAGGATCATATCGCATCTCCAAGTCGCCAACATATCGCTTTCGCCCACGGGATGTGATGGCAACACCTTTGATCTCCGAGAGTGGCAGGTTTGGCACATTGACATTGAGCAACGAATCCATGGGCAACTGTTCTCTGAGCAGATATTGAGATAGCCTAACGGCAACCTCGCATGCTGTCTCATAGTGAAACTGTTTGGAAGTGGAATTCAATGTGGCTATTGAAATGGCGAATGAAGTTATGCCATGCACTGCCCCTTCCATTGCGGCTGCGACAGTTCCCGAGTAGATAACATCATCGCCGACATTCTCGCCATCATTTATGCCAGAGATGACCAGGTTGGGTGTCCTTGGGCAAAGCACCCTCACACCGAGAGCAACACAATCAGCTGGCGTGCCATTGCATGAGTAAACGATATAACCCTCACCAGCGCGGATACACTCAACTCTAAGTGGCTTGTGCAATGTGACCGCATTGCTTATAGAGCTTCTTGGTCTATCCGGCGCTACGACCACGACCTCGCTTATCTTTAGGAGTGCCATCATAAGATGGTTTAACCCTTCGGCAAGATAACCATCATCATTCGTGAGCAATATAAGGGGGTGCCTATCGCTCATGCGCCGTCTTCCCCTCTAAGGGCTTTGCATCGTTTCAGACAGTGGCGGTCCAAAGTAAACCGAGCGCACATCAATAATGTTTGGGAATGTCTTCATCTGTTCCAAGAGTTCATTTGGAACTGGGTTGTCAACAAGCATGATCATAATTGAATGTCCGCCAACTCTTTCCCTGCCAAGTTGCATGTTCGCAATGTTGATGTTATGCGAGCCAAGCAGAGTCCCAACACGCCCGACTATTCCCGGCTTGTCATACTGTTCAAAAACAAGAGCATGTCCCTCAGGTATCACATCCACATGATACTGATTTATCCTGACAATGCGCATTCCAACATCCCTTATCAATGAACCTGAGACTGTCCATTGCTCCTGCGTCGTTATGACGCGGGCGGTTATCAAGTTTGAATAGCCCACATCTTCAGTGGTGCGCTCGTCTGTGAACCCAATCCCCCTTGAGCGAGCTATAACAGGCGCATTCAAATAGTTGACAGCCTCAGATAGTCTTACCTCCAAGAAGCCCTTCAGGAAAGCGCTCGTCAATGGCGCGGTGTCATACGAAGCGAGTTGCCCCGCATGGAAGAGTTGAATTAGCTTTATCCCGCCACGGCATATCTGGCTCTGGAAGCGCCCGATGCGTTCTGCCAACTGCATGAATGGCTTGAGGAACTCCCTCACCTCAATAGGTATCGGTGGAAGGTTAACAGCGTTTCTCGGTATCTCGCCCTTTAGGACGGTGAGCAACTGTTCGGCAATGTCTCTTGCTGCCACCTCTTGAGCTTCAACTGTGCTTGCACCAAGATGCGGTGTCACAATCACATTCTCAAGCTCAAGTAGCTTTGTTTTCCAAGGCGGCTCAGCTTCAACCACATCAACTGCAGCACCAGCCACCTTCCCTCCCACCAGCGCTTTATAGAGCGCCGCTTCGTTAATCACCGCCCCACGAGATGTGTTTATAATCATCACGCCATCCTTCATCATCTCAAACTGGCGTGTATCAAGCATGTGATATGTCTCATCCGTCAATGGCACATGAAGCGAGATTACATCAGCCTCTTTGAGCAACACTTCAAGCTCCTTCCATTCAATCCCCTTCTGGCGAGCTGATTCTATAGTCACAAACGGGTCGTAACCTATAACCCTCATCCCAAAAGCCTGTGAGAGTTTCGCCACATAGCTGCCTATGCGCCCTATGCCTATGATGCCCATCGTCTTCCCGGCAAGTTGAGTTCCCATGAATTTCTTTCTATCCACACTGCCACCGGACTTGTTTGCTGTATTCATGGCTGAATGAGCCTGCACAACACGCCTCGCCAACGCAAGCAGCAGTGCCATCGTATGCTCAGCAGCGGCTATTGTTACCGCATCCGGCGAGTTGACGACATATATGCCTCTTTCGGTTGCCGCAACGACATCTATGTTATCCACGCCAACACCAGCCCTGCCTATCACCCTCAGCTTCTTAGCAGCCTCAATTATTTCCCTCGTTACCTTAGTCGTGCTACGCACAATTAGGGCGTCGTAATCGCCGATTATTGATTTCAGCTCTTCAGAGCTTATCCCCGGGCGCATATCCACTTCGGCAGCCTGCGATAAAACATCAATGCCAACCTGAGCAAGCACATCTGTAACGAGCACTCTGTATGGCTTCATTTGACTGACCACCTCGCTGTTCAAATGTCCACAAGTGCTGGCTGTCTCACTTCAAGCCCCAATTGCAAAAGATAACATGCCAGCCCTTCAATTTCCTAACCAATTATGCCACGAGGGCATACAAGGATAAGTGAGCAGTCGTATAAGTAAAAGAACAAACGCC
This sequence comes from Armatimonadota bacterium, assembly GCA_025062195.1. Lineage (GTDB taxonomy): Bacteria > Armatimonadota > Fervidibacteria > Fervidibacterales > Thermosaccharophagaceae > Thermosaccharophagus. The sequence goes on along the minus strand of JANXAS010000039.1, from coordinate 2,540 downwards.
GCATGTGGGCGCTTTTATAACCATTGTCATTCTCACCGCACAACAGTTGCAACTATAACTCAGGTGGCTCCGTCTAATTGAACGATGACATAAACAACTTTTGAACTCCACAGCACTCAACCATTGGTGGGGAACATCAGGAAGTGATTGTGGTAAGTTTTAAAGTGACAAAGTGACATCCGTCTTTAAACGCTCAAGGAGGCGAAGCGACATGCATCGTGAGTCACCAAAAAAGAGGGGAGCTTTTACGCTCATTGAGCTTCTGGTGGTCATCACAATAATTGCGATATTGGTGGCGATAATGTTTCCCGTCTTCTCACGCGCTCGTGCTAAGGCGAGGAACTCAGCTTGCCAATCCAATCTGAAGCAGATTGGGACAGCCATCATGATGTATGCTGAAGACTATGATGGCTTTGTTCCAGATAGCGATCCATTCTACGGTAGCCCAAATCAACCCAACTTCAAGACGCACGGAGTTGGATGTTGTTGGGCATGGGCACTCCTGCCCTACGCGAAGAATGTTGAGATTTTTAAGTGCCCTGAGAAGCCAAGGTTCTTTCCGGATGTGCCCGATGGCAAAAAGCCTTTTGGGGTTCCGGGTGACCCAGATGTAGTCGGATGTATAGGCACAGACCCTGCGTGTGCACCCGACCCAAACAACAGGAGCAGGCAAATTGGATATGCCTACAACGGTGCATTCTGGTGGAATGCAGCCGTTAGAGCTGGCATTGTGCAGGGGCAAGAGATAACCGGCTTACAGGGGCTTGATAAAGCTCACCTTTCAGAAGTTGAAGACCCAGCAGGAACTGTCGCAGTCACTGACTCAACCACAGCTGGCTATTACCAGATCTATGACCAAGTTGCAGCTTCTCAAAACCCGCAGCCGCCAACAGGTCCAAATGACCCCAACTGGGCTCAAGTGAGCGGTAACTATCCTGAATACAACATGCCACAGGCAAGGCATGCTAACGGTTTCAACATCCTCTTCCTTGATGGGCATGTGAAGTGGCGCGCTGCTAATTATCGCGATGTTGGCGGGAGAAAAGTCCCAGAGGGGATAAAGCCGTGCGAGTTAACTATAGGTGAAGATTGCCAGTAGCATGTTGCATGCCGCCAACATTAAACTTCATAATAGCTGCTGCAACATCTCCGTGCCAATGCGAATCCCTTGATGGTGGATAACTTATGGCATTGGGCACAAATATTCTTTGATGGCGGCTGCACTGTAAGAAGGTGAGGGACAAATGAAGCCCAATAGCCGTATGAGCATTATTGTATTGGCATTAATTGCCTTCGCAACGGGCAGCCTGTTTGGGCAGCCCGGAAGTGAAGTTAGGCAAATGTTCACGCTGCAAATTGGTGATGGCACGCTCATATTGGGCTATGGCGTCCCAATGCTTGGACCTATCAACTTGAGTTCCTATCCGCACGATTTCTCATTTATCACACCACCACCTTCAATGGAATACATCATGCTGCCAACACGCCCACCATACAAGCCGCCGGTGGGCTATACTCTGCCACCATTTGGATACTACCAATGGCAGCGTCCCGTCATAATCTTCTACCCATACTGGCATTGGGTATACCCGCCCCATTACTGGTGGGATTACAAGCCGCAACTTTGGTTAATGTTGACACGCCCGCCAGTCATCTTGATCTTCAAGTTGAACAAGGCTAAGGCTGACGATGTCGCCCAACGCTTGAGGGAGTCAAAGATTCATCCGATGCTGCGCTTCATGTCCTCTGGAGATAAGCTCATTGTGACAGGTCCCCAAGAAGTCCTAACAGGTGTTGGACAAGCGCGCATAAGGGAGCTTATCAAAGCGCTTGATGAAGCACCACAGACAAGCAAGAGCGAAAGCAAAGGCAGCGATTTGAACGCAGTGAAACGCAAGATAACGGTGGAGACCTATATCGCAACTTCTGACGGTGCTCAAATTGACGGCTCGCTCCCGCAGGATGTCCTTCAAGCTGCAAATACCATGGGAGCGAAATCCGTGCGCATGCTACGAACCGATGAGTGCGAGGTCTCAACCGGGCAAGTGACGACGATAAACTGGGAGGTGCCAAGGGCTTCCACGCTTAATGATTTCCGCCTCAGAGGCAGCTTGCGTGCCCAACTGATAGCAGCTGATGAGAATGGCACACTGATGAATTTGAACTTGAGCGCCTCCGTCGGACTGCCATCAAAATCCCTCTGGGCAAGACACGCCACAAGCACAAGCATACTTTGCGAGAGCAACAAGCCCACCCTGCTAATAAGCAACGATGCCACAACTCGTTCATCACTTATCCTGCGGATCCAACAGGCAATGTAAGACTATTGCGGTATGCCAAGCTCTGGTGGCTCACAGAGGATACTGACTTTCTCCCCACAGTCTAAAGTTATCCTCCCGCCTGCTACTTAACTTTCTTAAGTTGCTCATTGATTGTTTGCAACAATGCTGCGGCAAGCTGCGCCAACTCTTTTCGCTTAGCCGTTTTTATGAGACTGCTGCATGCTGCAGCAGCCTCCTTCAGCTCATTTGCCGAATAGT
>JANXAS010000038.1 GCA_025062195.1 Armatimonadota bacterium | reverse complement strand
GCTCTGAATTCGCTACGAAGCCCTTCAATCTCGGCTCTGAATTCGCTACGAAGTTCTGCCATCTCAGCTCTGAGTTCGCTACGAAGGGTGGTAATTTCATTCTCCACCCTTGTCAGCCTCTTGTCCATCTGCTCCAATATGCCCTCTATCTTGCTCATACGCTCTTCAAGCGATGCCTGAGCCGCAGCACTCTCTGCCAATAGCATCACCTCTGGAATACCCCATACTAACCATCAGCCCCTCCCGCACACAGAAAAACAATCAGCGCCTTTTCAGCCATCCAACTAATTCAAAATTCAAAGCTTTGAGCGCCCAGTTAAGCGCTACTCAAGTGGACACCTTCCAAAGTTATCCCCGTATAGTGGTGCTTTATCTTTACTGCCATATGCGTTAATGATCACATCGCGAGCGTGCTCATAAACGGCGTCCTCAGCAGCTTGCAGGACAGAGTGGCTGAGCTTGTTTATCTCCTCGGCAAACTTGCCGATCACATATCTTGCCCCACGAGGCTTCCTTCCTTTCGCTTCAGATTCCTGTCTCTCTGTCTCAGTCATCTTTTGAACAATCTCTGCGCCCTTACCGGATGGGTCTTTTTCAATTGCCCGCAAGAAGATATCAGCAAGCGCTGTGGCATAATTGAACTTGCGTGCGCCTGCACCTATTGCCTTGTGCACAGCATCGTAGCTCAAGCCAGTGCCACCATGAAGGACAATGGGCGCAAAGAAACCTCTTTCCCTTATGGCGATATCAATCTCTCGCATCCTTCTATAGCCAATAATCGGACGACGAAGATACCAACCATGAGCGCTGCCAACGAAGATAGCTATTGCATCACCATTTGTGCCCTCAATCAACCTAACCGCATGCTCCGGCTTGGTAAACTCCCTCAAAATCTCTTCCTCACTTTGTGCAGCTCTAACTGCAGCTTCACCTATCTCCCCCTCCTCAACCTCAACAGTGACACCATGCTTGTGCAATTCAGGAATGATCTTTGAGCAGCGCTCAATATTCATCTCAACCCCTTGCTCCCTATCAACATCGGGAGGATACTTTGAAAAGTCAAGCTCAACTGATGTGAAGCCAGCACGCAACGCATCAAAAGCGAGTTGGTCATCATTCTGGAGGTGATCAAGATGAAGCGCGATCGGAATGAGATAACCTTTCTCATCCCACAACCTCTCCACTTCTTTTGCGACGAACTCAGCAAAAGCATTTAACCGGTCAAACTTGCTCCCAGAGAACCATCCATCAAGTGCATACGAGACTTGCGACTCTGCCACCTGAATGATGACCGGTGAGTTCAAGTCAAACGCTGCCCTTAAAACACCCCTTGTTATCTCTGGGCGAAGGCAATTTGCAGCGAGCACGCCAAACTCATGCTTGTCAGCAACTTCAAGTATTGGGCGAAGGTTGAGCAGATGCGTATCCTTGATGCGCTTAAGATACGGATTGGTCTCAAAGGAAAGTTCGCTTACGGGCGGTATGCCTCCATCATACATCGTGCTATACATTTTCATCGCCTCCGCAGAATGAAGTTTTGCACCCACACTACACGCAAAGTATATCGCAGGGAGTTTCATCCATGTGAGACGCGCTACAACTGCTCTCCCAATCATTGGATGGGATATATTCCAGCGGGTTAAACGATCTGCTCCAACACCTTTTCTTCCGGTTCAGCAGCCACAACCTTTTGACCGCCACTACCGAATGAAGAACTCGTCAATGTAATAACTTAAGCCGGCTCTGTTGCCCCCAAAGCCAGCCTGCAAGTATGGTGGGTCATTGAACTCACCAATAACTATCTCCTCAACGATGTAACTGGGGGAGGTTGGTTCAAGCTTCTTGAAAGCCTCAAGCAAATTAAATTTAGCGCGCCGCCAGCTGTTATCGGCTTGCACATCCGAGAGCCTACCGAGTATCTTCATCCTCATGTCCATGGGCAGTTCATCACTGCCGGTTAATATCAGCGCATACCAAATATCGCCCCGCCTGAAGTATAAGTTAATTTTCACGCCCTGCGGTATGCGGTAAGCGAAATGCAAAACCGAACGCGACTTCAAATCTAACTGCCCGAGGAAAACGCGCACCCCAAAGTGCCCTCCGCCTGCAGCATTCGTCACTTTTAGGCTATACTTGCCACCGGCTTTGGTTGTGGCATCGCGTTCAAGTATCACTTCGTTGCTATCGCGCAATGGTGCCCATCCCTTCAAACCAACTTCAAAATCGTTGTCTGGGTCATGCGACACAGCCTGTGTGAGCTCCCGTTTTTGTCTTTGAGCGATCGCCAGCGGCTTTAAGAGATTAATATAATCAACCGATGGCTCACAGCGCTCATACCAAATTCGCAGGCGTGCAACAAGGAGAATGTTGTGGTAACTCCAAAGAGCGATGTGCCCGCCATAAATCATGTCGTTGTCTACGGCTTGGCAAACCAAGTCTTCGCTCTTTGTCTCCGGCGAGTTGACATAGCATCTTATTTGATTCCCTACCTTCTCTATTCGTATGTAGAACCAGCGTTGGTGAAAGGGAAAGTGGTGGTTATGCGGATAAATAAAATGATGGTGCGCGCTCTCCGAGAGCACTTTATCCCCCTTGAGCAAGGCGCTGCGCGAGTTATCCCAGCCGGAGTATATGAAGCTATAGCCACTGCTCAAGTTTATCCCGTCGGCACAGAAAGAAATGTTGATATCGCTTGGGCGGCTGTAGCCTGGTTCCTTTGGCAAGTCCATACCTATGTTTCCGTAAAACTCAATTACCAAATCGCCCACAAACCTGAGCTTCGTCCAAACAGCCGGCACCCTATCCTCAAAACCGCCAAACCAAGACCAATCAACCTCACACGGCCATCTCGGAACGATCTCCCAAGTGCCGCGTGTAGGATAGAATTCAACCGGTGCACGCCAGAAGGTTGTATCAATCAAATTCGATGGGCGCAGCTTAAATATCGCAATGTCAATTGGTCTCCCACCAGCCCTTATAGCGAGTTCGTTACCAGAAAGCTCTTCATCAAACAAAACATGGATGACCGGCTTGCCCTCAACTAACCCAACGATGTATCTTGAGGAAGCCACTAAGCGCATAGGCAGACTTCCCTTATTCCCGCCACTGTGACTCCATTCACTTTGGGCAAGCACATTATTGCCGCGTTGTATGAGGAAGCGAACTTGCAGCGGATGATCAAGAGTTAAAATTTTCAAGCGTGCGCCAGTGTTGAATTCTCTCCCACTCGCACCAAATGAAAACTCAAGCTCCCTGCAATACTGCAAAGCGCGCATCCAATCAAACTCAATCTCCGTCTCGCCAAACTTTTTTCCGCCACCATAAAAGCGTCCATAGCACCAATATGTGAGCACACCATCCCTCTGATCAATGCTCCACATGCCTCTGCTTGTTGCCCACGAGAGCATGTATTCTTCTTTTATAAACTGCGATGCAACGGGCGGCTCTTTATACCTCGCCTCAATGGGACGCACCCATACTTCCCCGAAACTTGCACTGCCCTCGCAATATAGAGCAATGCCACCACTCTTAATGGATGAACTGAACGCCTGCACGATAAGATGTCCGTCAACAAACGCCTCTAATATGCCACAGTCCTTAGCGACTGCCTTCAAAACATGCCATTTGTTTGCATCCCACGGTTTAACCTTGCCAGTTGAGAGCACATGTAAGCTGCCGTTCTCAATAAGAGACAGGGTCACAATAGCCTCATTACCTCTCGGCGCGCACCGCACCAAGTAGTGCCTGTTTTTGTCCTGGCATAGGAAAGCTATACCAGCTGCACCATTAATGTTTGCTACAGATGTTGACACCTCATAGTTGGACCAGCTTGGTGCACCAGTTGCAAGGTAAGCATTATTGCCTTGTCCACTCACCGTGCCACCTCTGAGCCCCCATACTCCGTTCCAAACTCTCCAATCAGATAACGAGCGGCTAACGAAGTCGTCGTAAAAGTGCTTCCATGTGCCCACCTCAATGTCGTCAAAATAAGCCTCTTCACACCCTTCAACATAGAGTGCAACTTTGCCCTGACCAAAACTCGTTGAGCGAGCGGTAACTACGACAACATCGTCTATTGAGCCAATAAGATAGTCATCCGTAGCGCACAGACTTAGGGAATACCATCTCCCTTCAACGAACCCAACCGTTTTTTGGAGGTTAACGGGATTTGATGAGAGCACCCTTGCTTTGCCATCAACGACTTCGGTGAGCTCGCACTTACCACCTTCCGGTGAAAGGATGTTCGTCCAACGCAACAAGATGTAGTTGCGCTCGTCCTGGAAGAAGGCACACAAACCAACAGCATTTGCCCGAACGGGTTTGACCGCGACCTTAGCAATGTAATTATCCCAAAACCAATATCCTATAATTGCGAAGGCTGCCCCCTTTGAGCTTGCCTTGAGCGCAAAAGCATTGGCTTTATAGTCAGGGTTACCGGTTGGGTCCCCTAAACCGGTCAGCTTCCACTCGCCACCTGCAAATTCAAATGTCCCAACCTCCTGAGCCGCCCTTGTGAAATCATCGCCATAGTAAATGTCCTCAACTGGTTGAAGGCGCAACTCGCTTGTTTGAAACGCACCCTCAGGCAAAGAGGCAAAGGCAATTCGCCCCGAGGTATACTCCCCGTCTGAAGCTCTCGCCACAACTACCCTGTCACAGATGGCAACAATGCGCATCTGGCGGCGCTTCAACGCAAGCCTAACATGAGCACCTGTTGGACGATACAGGTTAACAGTCATGCCGATTTTGCTTTCGCCATTCGGGGTCACTTTGAAGATCTCCGAAAGCAGCGCCTTCGTTTGCGGATGCTGGCTCAACTTGAGATAGTAAAAGCGCTTCTCATCAATGTAATTGAAGGCGAGGCGAAACTGTGCTCCGGCATTCCAACCAGAGGTGGGTTTAACCGTGCATATGAGCGTGTATTCTGGCTCACATTCAATGTCCATAACGGTATACTTCTGAGCAACGGACATGTTCGGCATTAAGGCGATTAAAACGAAGCAAAATATGAATGGAGCAAATGTGGCGCATCTTTTTGAGACGAAGTGGCAATAACTTGCCTGAGAGTTGGCTGAATGTCCGATTCGGAAAAACGAGCTACAAACAAAAGCTGCCCCCAACTTCTAACACCTCCATCTATTATATCCTTCTCATGCGCAATCCGTGCATAAGCAATCCGTTGCTTTAAATTATCCGCCTGATAATGTTAGACAAGCATGAATTAAGCACTGTTGCCGGCAGTAACACTTAAACCGAGCTGTTAAGTTGCCCATTCACCGCCCATCGCGTAGCGCAAGCCTCGCAAGTGATGGCAAAAGCACGGTGAACAGCAGTCAGCCAGTTTTTGCTACCGCCATTTACAACTCGCTCACCATCTTATGCATTGGGTTGCTTGTTGGATTTGCAATCAATGAAAGGAACGGCTTCTTTGCGCCAACCGGTTTGCCTGCATGATAGCGCTTTATCTCCTATTTTGACCGGCACTCTTTACCGCAAAACTTTGTTAGTTAGGCTCGTAGTTAGCCACGAAGAGAAAGCAAAGCGGCGTTAAATTGGCGCAATGTGCTATGTTACCATTTTACTTGCGCCTCGCACTCATTTTGCATTCCGCACTCACTTTGACGGCACTACACTTTGCTTCGTGCCTTACTACGAACCAACGAATCAAAAAACTTTCGAGCAAAAGAGTTGACCAATACTCCGGGCTTAGAATCTTGCACCCACCAGTTGATGGTGCCATCCGGAGTATAATGATGTGTGGTCAAAACAATACTCACAGTGAGGTGAGGATTTGTGACATTCCAAGAGTTGCTTATGGCGCTGCAGCGATTTTGGGCGGAGCAAGGCTGCCTCATACTTCAGCCGTTTGATATGGAAGTTGGCGCAGGGACGATGCATCCTGCAACTGCGCTTCGCTGTCTTGGTCCAGAGCCTTGGAACGCCGCATATGTTCAACCATCAAGGCGTCCAACTGATGGACGCTATGGTGAGAATCCAAACAGGCTGCAGCACTATTACCAGTTCCAAGTTGTCATGAAGCCATCCCCTGACAACATTCAGGACATTTACCTCAGCAGCCTGCGATACTTGGGCGTTGACCCTGATGAACACGACATAAGATTTGTTGAAGACGATTGGGAATCACCAACGCTCGGCGCTGCCGGCATAGGCTGGGAAGTGTGGCTTGATGGTATGGAGATAACGCAATTCACCTACTTCCAACAGATGGGCGGAATTGAACTCAACCCCATCACCGTTGAGATAACCTACGGACCAGAGCGCATAGCAATGTATCTTCAAGGTGTTGATAGCATCTTTGACCTTGAGTGGGCTAATGGCATCACTTACGGTGAGCTGCATCATCGCTTTGAAGTTGAGGGCTCAAAATACAACTTTGAGCTGGCTGATACGGAGATGCTCTTCAAGCTATTTGAGATGTTTGAGCGTGAATGCATGCGCATCATTGAGCACAGGCTTGTGCAGCCAGCTTTTGAATACTGTCTAAAGTGCTCCCATGTCTTCAACCTGCTTGATGCAAGGGGTGTCCTAAGTGTCGTTGAAAGAACGAGGTATATCGCAAGGGTGAGGCGCCTTGCAAGGGCATGCTGTGAAGCATACATAAAGCAAAGGGAGGAATTGGGCTTCCCATTGCTCAAGAAGCATGCGCATACTGTGTGAACAAAGGGGCAAATTCCAGTTTACATTCCGCGTTTGGCGGCATCAAAATCCAAGGTGAATGACCGTCTGTTGATTTTAGCCCCCAGGTGGTGATTAGACATGCGCAACGGTGATAGTGTGAAGGTGTCACGGCGTCAATTCATTGGCAGCATTTTTGGCGCCACAGCATCGCTTGCCATACCGACGATAGTGCCCGCTCAAGTCCTCGGAAGGCGCACGGGGAGTGTAGCCCCAAGCGATGTGAGCGTGCGTGCGGTCATAGGTGTTGGTGGGATGGGCGTTGCTCATTTGCGAAATTTGCTACAACGCAAAGATGTGAGAGTAGCTGCAGTCTGCGATGTTGATAAAAATCATCTCGCAAACGCCCTCAGGATAGCGGAGAAAGCTGGCACGAAATGCGACGGCTATACAGACTACCGATACATCTTGGACAGAGATGATGTTGATGTCGTCTATATTGCAACACCGCCACATTGGCACGCACTGCAATGCATCCATGCAGCACAGGCTGGGAAGGACATCTATTGTGAGAAGCCGATGACGAGGTTTATTTATGAGGGACGAGTTATAGCGGACACGGTTAAACGACACGGTGTCATCTTTCACATCGGCACATTCGGGAGGTATGGAGCGAGGGTGTGGCGAAAGCTTATAATGAGCGGTCTGCTTGGGAAGCCGCTCGTCATCACAATGAATCGCCACAGGTATGACTGGAAAGTGAAGATGTGGAGTGGGCGTATTGACCTTGAGCCACAGCCGATCCCACCGCACCTTGATTGGGATATGTGGCTTGGTCCGGCACCATACAAGCCATATCACCCACATCGTTGTCATGGGAGCTTTCGCGGATATTGGGATTACGACGGCGGCGGATTCACTGACATGGGCTCACATTACTTTGACCCTATACTTTATATGCTCGGCTTTGATGAGAACTGCCCAGGTCCAGTTGAAGTTGAATCCGAGGCTGAATTTCCCGCGCATCCAGATGCAGTGAGGCTATGGGGAAAGATCATATACAAATTTGGCGATGGGACAATAATACGGTGCGTTAGCGGTGAATGGGGAGAACCAGACCCGCCGGATGTGCCTTGGATTGAAGGACCTAAGGGGAAGGTATTCAACGATGGGCGCACAGACCCACCAGACCTGCTTAAGCAACTTGAAAGCTATCCGGACCCAGAGCCATTAATTGACTTTGAGACAGCGTTAAAGGTGAGGAAGCAACCCGGAGGTAACGCCGAAGTGTCACACCGAGTCTCCACGATACTGCATATAGGCAACATCTCAATCAGGGTTGGACGAAAGGTCATCTGGGATCCGGTTAAGGAGCAGTTTATTGGGGATGACGAAGCAAACAGGTTTGTGAACATACCTTACCGAGCACCATGGCACCTATGAGCGGTCACTCTGTCAACACTCATTCGCTTTTGGGGGTGAGCGCTATGCGCTTAGCATTATTGGCAATAAAAGTTGTGACGCTGCTGTGTTTGTTTTTTATGCCAATGATGAAGCTATGTGCTGCCGGTGAAACACAGGTTTTGGAAGAGCCGTTTGTAAGCATACTCAAAGGCATCACCTCCGAAGATATAAAGGCGCGCATGTCGGCGTTTGAGCGAGTCCGAAAGCTTGGAATGGATGGCGTTAAGCAACTTGTGCATTTGATGCCGCAGCTTGGCGAGGGGAAGGATGGTGGAGTTAGACTCGCCATACATGGGCTTGTTACAACATTCATGGCAAAGGGGTTTGAAAGGGAGCGGAAGGAATTAAGTGTGACATTGTGTGAACTGCTAAAGACCGATTTGCCAAAGTGGGTCAAGCGCTTCCTCATTGAGCAATTGCAACTGATCGGTGGCGAAGAAGCTGTCAACACTCTTTCAGCGCAACTTGCAGATGAAGAACTCGCCGAGAGTGCAAGGCAAGCGCTTCAAGCCAACCCGTCAAAAGCTGCTTTAGATGCGCTCCGTGAATGGCTCCCAAAGGCAAAGGGAAATCTGCGCATCGGCATAATAAACGCCCTTGGTGAAAGGCGAGATTTAAAGGCGCTAAAGTTGCTTATGACTGAGGCTAAAAGCAAAGATGCTGATGTGAGATGCGCTGCACTTGAAGCTGTCGGCAGGCTCGGCAACATAATAGCGTCTGATCTGCTCCTTAACGGTTTAAAGGATAGCGACACCCGCGTCAGAAGGAGTGCCCTTTCTGGCTTGCTTGTTATGGGCGAGCACATGGTGAGCAGTGGGCTAAAAGGCGAAGCGCTTAAAGCATACTGTGAAGCACTAAAGTTAGTCAATGACTCAAGGAGCAGACGAGCATTGCTTACCCACATCATCCCTATCTCTGATGAAAGTGCTGTTGAGTCGCTTGCAACATGCTTGAATGACCCGGAGCCGCATGTTCGCACGATGGCGATGAACTGCCTGAGAGAAATGAAAGGTGAGGGTGTCAGCAGTGCGCTTTCAAAGCTGATGGACAAAGCCGATGAGAGGGAGCGTGCGCTGCTCACGCTCATCCTCGGCGCACGCAAGGATAAAGCGGCAATGAACGCACTTAAAGCAGCTGCGAATGATAAGAGCGACGCTGTTAAAGTGGCAGCATTGCATTCCTTGGGAAAGCTTGAAGATAGAGCGCTTGAAGGGACGCTGTTGAACGCAGCAACTGCTGATATTGAGGAAATTCACGAAATAGCACTCAGGGCATATCTTGCGCTTGCCCGAAAAAGGCTCAATGAAGGTGATTCAATCGGGGCTGCCAAGATGTTCATGGCGACATTGAGAACGGCTCGCAATGTTGAGCTTTTGCGAGAAGCACTTGTGGGAATTGGTGAGACACCAGTTGAGGAGGCAATTAAACTGGTTGAGGAATTGCTCACCGATGCATCCGTAGGAGTTGATGCAATGCGCTCATATGCTCTCATAGCGAGCAGGCTTGCGGAAGCGGGTCAAAAGGAGAGGGCTGAACAGATGCTCCTTAAGCTTGCAGGGATGAGCCTTCCAAGGGATGTAGCCAATAATGTCGTTGCGATTCTGAGAAAGCTTCGTCCCGAACTTGATCTGGCAGCGATGAGGGGCTTTGTTACATCTTGGTGGGTTATAGGTCCATTTGCCGGGACGGATATTGACGCCGTTTTACCACCAGAGAAAAGGATTAGCTTAGATGAGGCGGTTAAGTTAGACGGTGTTGAACTCAAATGGCAAAGACACCGCACGGCTGACATTGATGGCTTCGTTGACCTTATGGCGCTGTTCAAGCCGAATCAAAATGTGACTGCATACATGTATGCAGAGATTGATGTTGAGAACGAGTGTGATGCACTCTTCAAATTTGGGAGCGATGACAGCATAAAGTGTTGGCTCAATGGGAAACTTGTTCACCGTTATCCGCAACCACGCTCACCAGCAGTTGACCAAGATGTCGTTAAGGTGCGCCTTCAAGCTGGCATCAACAGAATACTGCTCAAGGTCATCAATTTTGGTGGCGGCTGGTGCGCTACACTTCGCGTAACCGATGCAGAAGGGCGCCCGCTGAGGTTCACACAGAAGTGAACACCCAGCGCAGCATTCGGGATAACAGCTCTCCTCAGCCGTTCGCCGCCATGATAATCCAATAGTGCCCAGCGCAACATGATTAGTTATACACATGTCGTATTGATAGCATCGCGCCACAAGTGGGGTGAGTCAAGTTGCGAAGGGTTGTTGTAACTGGCATGGGCGCAATAACTTGCCTTGGCTATGGTGTTGTGGCATTTTGGAATGGTTTGATTGAGGGGCGAAGCGGCATCTCAAGGATAACAAGATTTGACCCAACAGGGCTTAGAAACGAGAATGCCGGCGAGATAAAGGATGATGTGCTCGCTAACGCCCCTTTGCCTGACGAAGATATTGATGAGGCAACGCTTTTTGCATATCTTGCATGCCTTGAGGCTGCAAGCGACGCAGGCTTGTTTGAACTGAGCTGTGAAGAGAGAATGAGGGTTGGACTTGTGTTCTCAACCAACTTTGGTGGTGCAGGGCGTTGGGAGGAATTCGCCTCGGGATGGCTCTCAGCTCAGCAAATTGATGCAGCACAGTTTGAGCAATTCTCCTTTGACTTCGCCACACGCTATGTGGCTTCAAAATTCGGTTTCCTTGGACCGACTATGACGCTTTCAAATTCATGCTCATCTGGCACAAGCGCAATAGGCGTTGCAATGGACATGATAAAACTCGGCATGGCGGACATAGTCATCGCCGAAGGTCATGATATGCTCTCTCGGTTTGCCCTCGGTGGCTTAAGCATACTCGGCACAATAACACCTGAATTGATACGCCCATTTGATAAACGCCGCAGTGGGACAATATTTGGAGAAGGTTCTGGTGCACTCGTCCTTGAAGCTGAAGAGCACGCGAGGAAGAGGAAAGCACACATCTATGCCGAGGTGAGGGGATACGCACTCAACAGCAACGCCTATCACCTGACAGCACCAAGCAAAGAGGGCGAGGGAATGATACGCATCCTTAAGAAAGCACTTGAGGATAGCCGTGTATCGCCTGAGCAAGTTGACTACATAAATGCGCATGGCACCGGAACACAACCGCATGACCCTGAAGAGACATGCGCAATAAAAGCCGTGCTCGGCAAGAGAGCTTATGAGATACCAGTTAGTTCAATCAAGGCAGCAGTTGGACATGTTATGGCTGGTGCTGGCAGTGTTGAAGCCATCGCAACGATAAAAGCTATCAATGAGGGTATCGTCCCACCGACGCTGAATTACGGAGAACCAGATCCAGAGTGCGACCTTGATTATGTCCCAAATGTGGCAAGGGAGCATGAGGTAAATATTGCCATCTCAATTTCAGCTGGCATAGGCGGCAACAACAGTGCAGTCGTCCTTAGCCGATACAATGGAGCGCGTCGGGAGTGAGGGAATGAAATGGGCAGAGTAGCAATAACTGGCGTGGGACTTATCACATCAATCGGGATACAGCTGGACGAATTTGCAAAAAGCCTTTTTGCGCGCAAGTGCGGTGCAAACCAAATTCAAGATGAGCAATCTCCAAACATCGTGCTGTTGCGCAGCCGCACCGCATACCGAGTAACGACACCACTTGAGAACTTGATCCCGACAAAAAAGGCTTACCTTGACAGATGCTCAGCACTCACGATTGCTTCTTGTTGGCTTGCCATTAAGGATGGCGGGCTTGAAATAACAGAAGAGGAAGCTCCAAACACCGGAATATGTCACGGAACCGCATATGGATGCGAGGATAGCATGCTCATCTTTTGGGAGCGAATAGAAAAGCGCGGTTTTAGGGGCGCAAGCTCAATAATGTTCACGCACGCGTATATGAACACGCCAATAAGCCTTGCAGCGATTGAATTCAACCTGAAGGGCTATCACTGCTGCTACAGCGCTGGTATGGTATCGGGAGCGCAGGCAATAGCAGGTGCAGCAATGGCGATCATTCGTTCGTTGGCGAGAAGAATACTTGCCGGTGGCGCTGAAGCATTCTCCGGGCTCCCATTTATGGCTAACTGCTTAGCAGGCGAACTCTCACCAAACGATGATGGTGAGGAACTGATGCGCCCATTTGATGTCTCGCGCAACGGTTGGGTGATGGGTGAAGGTGCTTGTATGCTATTGCTTGAGGATGAAGCAATTGCAAGGGAGCGCAATGCAAAAGTTCTTGGATACATATCCGGCATCGGCATCTCACAGGCTTCAAATCCAAATGATATAGGCTCGCTCTCAAATGCCATCATGAATAGTATGAAATATGCCATGTGCATGGCAGGCATTGAGCCAAACAAGATTGGTTGGATATGCGCTTCAGCAAACGGCTCCAAGAAGGTTGACGAAGCAGAAGCCATCGCAATAGAACGCCTATTTGGCAACGCAGTGCTAGTTAGCAGCGTAAAAACTGCGGTCGGAGAAACTGTTGGTGCCGGTGGCGCCATAAGTGTTTGTGCTGCCATTGCTTCGCTCCTGTTTCACAAGATACCGCCAACACTGTTCACCACAAAGCCATGCGCCAACATTCGCCTCACCGTTGAGGAAGCAATGCCTTGGAATGGGGATAAGCCGGTGCTCGCCAACTCAATTGATAAGGGCGGCACTGCAATAAGCATTCTTGTTATCCCGCCACAGTGAGTTGTCTCACTTAATACCATTTTCAAATTTAAGGCGACATACAACCTATGTAGCGTTGCGGCTTGTCCAATACGGTCTTAAATTCCCATGCCACAGCGCTCATGGTTCAAACTGCTTTCGTCCACAAACGATAACGCTAAGAATGCGGGGGTAATGCACTGATGTGCATCGCTGTAAAGATTTGCGGCATGACAAATGAAGCCGACATAATGGCAGCTGCATCTTGCGATGCAGATTATATCGGCATAGTTGTAGATGTGCCCTCATCACCACGCTCACAGGGCTTATCACGAGCCGCGGAGCTATCGGCTATTTCACCGCTGCCCGTCGTTACAGTCACGGTTAACATGCAGTTTGAAAAACTGCTTGAATTGGCAGCCGAGGCAAAGCCGACAGCGCTGCAACTTCATGGTGAAGAGCCACCTGAGCTTGTCAGCAAACTAAAGCGCACTTTAAGCTGCGAGGTTTGGAAGGCGATAAAGCTGCCAAGCATCACGGAGCAATTCAAGCCGTATCTTGCGGAGCAATTGACTGAGCTGGCGCAAAGTTATGTTAGAGCCGGGAGCGATGTAATACTTCTTGACGCCTCGCCGTCCAAAGGCATTCCCGGTGGGACCGGCACGCTCTCACATTGGGGCTATGCGAAGTTCATCTCCGAGAACCTTAACGCACGCATAATGCTTGCCGGTGGATTAAATCCCGCAAATGTCGGTGATGCTATAAAGTTCGTTCGCCCATGGGGTGTTGATGTCTCAAGCGGCGTTGAGCGCTCCAAAGGGAAAAAAGACACTGCACTTATGGAGCAGTTTGTCAAAATGGCTCGCATGGCTACAGAGATTTCACAGCCATGAATACCTTATCTTGATCTTGCTTGGTTTCAAAATCCGCTGCTGAATTGATGGCGCAACTGAGTCATTGCCACTTATTCAATGCTTCAACTGACGGCATATCCTTTGGCGGCTCCTGCGACTTGCGCAGCGGAATGAGAATGACACAGCAGTGCAGCTCCTTTATACCGCTGAAGCGTATGGCGAGCTTACGCACACCGGCATTTGGATTCTGCCCCTTCGGATCTGGTGATGATGGCAGCGGCTTTGCTTCCATAAGCGTGAATTGAGCATCGGCTGGCGAAAGTATACGGCACAGAAGCACCGCATCGCCCTGACGCAAAATTGCCGTTGCGCCATCAATTTGAACTTGAGCTGGAGTGTGCATGAACCAGTAAACATCACCCAGGCTCTTTAACTCAACTTCGTCTTGGATGACTACGGCGTTTCTACCCGCCTCGCGCACCAACTTTACGCCTCTGCGAACGCTGAGGGCGTGTGCCGAATAAGCCGGGGTTAAGTCGGCAATCGCAAACGCCGCATCCTTGCGAGAGACGAAGCGAACCACCCTCGCAAAAGCCCCCGGATCTTGGTCTGGCTCTTTTGACGGATTTATTACGAGCGTGTTGTGCCCCTCGGCGCGCATACGGTAATATGACCAACGCAGCACACCAAAATATCCGGGCAAGTTGTAGTCGTCAGCACCAAGGTCAAGCGCCCACCTATAGCCAAGCGCATCAATAACGAATGTGCCGATATCCAAATTGCTGTGGTTGGCTCTGTTATCACCGGCTTTGAAGGCGACGAATGTGGCATTCCTGTCATTCCATGCGGTGCGCATCGTTACAACTTCAACCTGTCGGAAGTGCTTGTCAAGTGGCAACCCCTCAGCCTGAGGATCTCCTCCAGTTTCATCAAACCAAATTATGTCAAGCGGGTGCGGTGATGCAGTCGTGCGCGCATACCAAGCATAGACTGGCTTGTTAAACTTTCGCGCAAGCCAAAACATGTGTGGCGAGCGGAGTGTTCCATCACCGCCGTCGGCAAAGTTGAAAGTTCTACCGAGCGGACCTGTAATGTAGATGGGGAATAATCCCGTCTCCGAGAAGCCCTCCATATTTGAGAGACCAAAGTCCGTTCCGACAGCTGTTTCAAGGGCTGCGAGAAACGCGCAGTTGTAAGATGTGGCATAGTTCCAGTAACTTGGTCCTTCCGCCCATGCGCCATCTGGGGAAAACTCACCCATCGGCAAGAGAAGCGAGTTTAGAGCGCTCGTTAAGATCTCACCGCAAAGCTTTGGTTGCTCTTCAAAGATCGCAAGGGCTCCCATTCCAATACCGCCATTGCAAACTTGATTCCAATTGTGCCTTGCCCTCGTCCACCAACCGCGATTGCGGTAAACCTCCAATGCTCTTTCCAAACCCTTTGAAACGATGGCATCAACAATAATTCGGCGCTGTTCCTCGCTCCACTGGTCATAGAGCCAATCGTAGGCTATGGCAAACGCATGCGTCATCTCCGCGGTGTCAAGGAAATGGCGTGGGTTCCAATCGGGGAAATTCGCGGCTGCTTCGATCTCATGCCAAGCTCGTTCAACGCATCTTTTATCGCCATCAATGCGATACACAAGCGCAAGCACATAGATGTGATTGAGCACCCGCCTGCTGATCCCGAGAAGCCTCAAACCATCGGGTATCTCGTAGCGTGATGGTGGCTCGTTTAGAATTCTCATAGCCTGTTGTCTGACCGAGCTGTAGAGCTTAGCTACTGTAGTATTTGTGCCCGTAAGCCTCCGCACGCCTTCAAAGTCATTTGATGGGACAAGCAATCTTGGGTGAACTTTCTTCACAAGCTTTGACCACTCCTCCGGTGAAGGTATGTTCACTCCGGTTGTGAGCGCCACAGTAAGCCACATGATTGAAAGCCATTGCGCCATCTTCAATCACCCCCTGAGTCCTTTCAGCATGAATACGCCTTCACGACTATTGTGCCATGAGAACGCCACGATGAATAACTCAAACGATGACGCGAAGGGCTGCCGGCATAACTGCAATGGTTGTTGGTGTCGCGCCGATCCTCTCACCATCTGCATACAACCAAAGGGGCTGTGGTGAGTCAACCTTAACCGATGTGATAGGATGATTTGAGACGGCGCTGTGAAACCTGTGCCAACCAAAAAACACGGCGGGGAACAAAAGCAATATTGTTGCCTTCGGTGCCGCCTTTATCAGACACATATGTAGCAATCCATCCATTAAGTTAGCCATAGGCGCTATCATCATTCCACCACCATATGCTGGCGTGTTTGCCGTTGCTGCAAGCAGTATCCTGCCACTGAAGCCCCAGAAATCAGCCTCAATACGAACATGTGGGAAGTTATATTTCGCAAGGAGGCGCAGAGCTGCAACCACATATGCTGGTGTGCCGTGAATTTGCATTCCCTCCTCAGATACGATCCGAGAGACCTCGGCATCAAACCCAAGTGTTGCTACCGTTGCAAAAGCCCTCTCCCCTATCCTACCCAAGTCAATTCTGAGCGTTTGCATCTTTGCAATTGAGTTAGCAACATACCTTGGCGAACATGGTATGCGAAGCGCCCTTGCAAGGTCGTTGCATCTCCCACCGGGCAGGATAGCTAATGGCACATCGCTCCAAGCAAGCGCATTAACCACCTCATTGACTGTGCCATCGCCACCACAAACAGCTATGCAGCCCGCACCTTTGCTGACTTCCCCTCTTACCAAAGCCAACGCGTGTCCACGCCCGGCTGTCCAGAGCAAATCCGAGCGTATACCAAGCGCCGATAGCTCAACCTTCAACTGCTCAGCAAGCGCTCTTGCCTTACCGCGCCCCGCAATCGGGTTAACAACTATTGCGACATCAGAGCGCGGCAAATCATCTCACCTCACAGAGGAATATCGGGGGCATGTGGAAGTAAGTTATGCTCGCGTTGCTACCGACAACATCTTTAGCCATCTCAATTGCCTCCACAAGGTTGTCTGCAGTTTCATAACCAAGTATTTGCGCAACATGCTTCACCTTCGGTTTAACGACGATTATCTTGCTCAAGTAGCATTGCGCCCTATAGCCCCAATACCAATCAAATGGCGCATGTGCGCCGTGAAAGGAGTATGAGTAGCGATACAGCTCAACATACCTCTGGTTGGTGGCAAATTCCTCCTCATACGAGACTATCTCATCAATGTTGCGTGTGCGCTTCAGAACGCGCTCGTAGAAATCTTTATGAGGCACCTGATGGACTGGATGAAAGTCCTCATGCAACGGATAGGTGAAAATAAGCACACCCCCTTCACGCACCAACGGCTTGTTTATGAATAGGTGAAAGAGGTAGCCGGGTCCGAGAGCATTAACCAATATGGGGTTAAGGATGGAGTTAACATTGTATGGTCCAAGGTATGGCATGCCCGCAACCATGATGTCACACTGCCCATCAACTGGCACGAGCTGTTGCTCATATAAATGTTTGATCGTTTCCTTGTGTGCCTCTTCAACATCCCCTGCTTGAACGCTTGTCATTTTGTATGGGGCTCGTGTGGCATGAAATATGGCGCGCCGCCAGCTCATGGGCATCAGCTTAAGAGAACTTCGGCTGATGTGAAAGTTAAGTCTGTCAATGAGGGTATGCTCATGCTCAGCCTTTTGCAAGTAAAGCAAATACCATGGGAATGTAGCGTTATTGATCGTCGTCTCAATGTGGAAGACACGAACATGCTCGTGTATAAGCCTATCTATACGCTCAATTGAGCGATGCATCTCAGATTGACGCACATCCATAAGAGATGTATTCAACAAGACCTTTGGGTTATGATGATGCCTTATGCTCCAATATGTGCTTAGCCCCGTGGGTATGCTTTTATGCCCGCCATCCATCGGCGTCAAGTTCAGGTTGACATAGATTACCAAATCACTCTCAATGACTCGCCTATTAATCTCCACATCCTCACCTGCCTCCGTCTTACCGAGGTGGACAATGTTTTCTCTGTCTTCGGCATCGTGGTTGTAAAGGCGCTCCGGATAGAAAGCCTTAAACACCCTTTCTCCAACAATGTGTCTCATCTCGGATGGCGTCATGCGCCTATGCAACCCTATGGCGCCGACGATGTGAATATCCTCAATTCCACTCTCAGCAAGCTTATCAAGCACAACCTCAAGCACCAGTTGCCTGACGTCGGGACGCTGCATCGGTGGAAGTGATAGTGAAATATCGTCAAAGGCAATCGTGACCTTCATGCCCCGCTTAAGCAAAGCGGAGAGTGGTTCGCATCCATACGGATGCTCAATTGCATGCTCAATTGCCGATCTCGGATTGTCAATCGGTGGAAGCGTTGGTGGTGGGTAAATCACTCTCGTCCCGACCGGCAGCTTCTCCCAAAGGAAGCCCTCACCATAGTGGAAATAAAACCGTTCACGCTCGCTCTCAACATACCGTATGCATCTGCTTTTGTCTAACTCCATCCGTGCAACCGCCCCCAACGCTTTTCTAATTTACTTAAATTTGCCAAACGCCTTCCTATCGCCCTCCGGTATGATGAACTCAAACCGCTTATCGGTCATCCACATTTTAAATCTCGGGTCAGAACTCCAATGACGATAACTGTCATCAATGGATTGCACAAGCTTATGCTTGACTGTGAGCTTACCGTCAGCTACAACCAACTCGCCTGACGGGCTGCCAATCCTCGCAAATGAGATTCGGTATCCCTTACCGCCATAGATAAACTCAATTATGCATGTTTCGGCGGTCAGGCTAACCTTCGGTGAAAGCTCCTCTGCCTGTCCAACACCCACACTCATAACGACGACAAATTCAACCTTCTTGCTTCTCTCCAACGGATGTATCTCAAGCACTTTATGATGCGCTGTAGCCTTATCGTGCAAACGCCAGTTGATCGTAAAAGGTGGCGGAGTGGTATACTTATTTGGCTGCGAAAGGTCATAAAGCTGCATTTGCGCTTTGGTGGGCAAAAGCACATACCCATTCATGGCTGCCTTGCCGCTCTTCACTTTAAAGCCGCCATGGCGCAATTCAACCTGTTCACCGAGGGCAGCTACCCAGAATGCCCTCTCCGCTTCCTCCCCAAGCAACAGGCGGTCATAAACAACTACCACATTTGGGCGAATGAAAATGACCTGGCGATAAACCTCCTCAGCCTGACTTGGCAGCCACGAATTGGTTGCATCACCGCAAACATAGTCAAACTCTGGATGTGTCTCATAAGCGATCAGTTCTCCCTCTTGTAAGAAGACGGATTCGGTATGACCATGAAAGTCAAGCCCGCCACCATAGCCACCCTCCGCCGGAGCATATCCCACAACGAGTCTATCCCTCGCTATGTATCTGAATGTGGCGTCTGAAAAACGCATGATGATAGGCAACTCCTCGGCTCTCGGATGAGAGATATTGTTTCCCCAGCGCTCAAGCCATTCTGACGGTTCTATAACAACCACATTGCCCCATGACTTGCCCGGATTCGGATTCCCATCATCGCCGTAGCTTGAGAGCGTCCCGAGCAAAAACTCACCAGCCTTAGCAATCTGAAGATGAGTCGGTTGGTGGCGATACACATGGTCGCGCACGCCACAAGCAAACCAAATTTCGGTCAGCTCACCTGACCAGTCGGAACGCATAACAACCTCTCCCTCCCCATCAAACAACACTGTTGGTGGTAGCTCTTCAAACTTGACTGCAGGCGCTCTTGGATCATACCACCCAAGAGCCAGCCCCATTGGCACAACAAAAGCCATCGGGCGATTGCTTGCAGCCTCCTCAGCGAAGAAGAGCAACTTATCAACCTCCTCGTCCGTGGCATCTTCAGCCATAAGCCTTTCAATCAACCTGCTCCAGTCATATTTACGCTGCCCAATTGGGTGTCTTGAGATTGCATTGTCTATCCAGCGTATTGGCTCACCGAGCGGGTTGACCGGACCAAGCATCCTGCGGTTATCACGCTGCGGATGAATCAGCTCGCAGTATGTGATCAAACCGCGCACGATCACCCGGTCATGAAATTGCGGTTTGTCAAGGAAGTTGCGCAGATATAAGAACGGGTAGGCATATGCAGCATATGGACAATGACAGCCGGTGCGTGGATTTAGCCATCTTGTTCCGCCACGCCTTCCAGCGTGAACGCTAAAGTATCGCTCCACATTAACGAGCCAACTCATGATGTGCCAAAGGATGGCTCTCTCCCTGATTGAGAGCGGCTCGTCAAGCGCAACGAGTGTCCATGGAAAGACATCCATGTTGCCAATGTAACCTCGGAAGAATTCGCGCAGCTGTTGCACTTCCGGCTCATCGCCGAGTGATGCTACGGCAAAATCAAACAGTGTTGCTACAGCGCCCGGGAAGAACGGACCGTGGTGATGGAATGTGCAATAAGTGTCGGCTCGCCCGTCCTTGAGCAGCTCCCTGACTCGCTCCATGAAGAATTGGCGCAATGTCGGCTCCCTCGCAAATAGGCTTGCAAAGCCAGTCACAACCATTCGCCAGCCAAGGTCATATCTTCTCCAAGTGCCCTTCTCGGAAAGCTTTTGTTGCGCTTCAGGGAGCTTAGGTCCGAATGTCGCTTTCGTTATACCAGCCGGAAGGAAGCCCTCCCTTTCGCACTGTCTACGAAGCCATTGAAAGTAGCGCTCAAACAGTCTGGCATAACTTTGCATGCGCGCTTCAACTTCGGGAATATGCTCCTTCCTCAGCAGCATCCTTGGGCGAGTAAGCTGCGGCAGACGCATGAAATAGTGTGTATCAAACATATCGCCATCAATTGAACTCAAGCGCAAAGATAACGAGAATATGCCAGCACCATTTATCCTTGGCCGTATCACCTCAACATGCTTTCCGTCTGGCTCAACTTCTACAGTGCGTCTCCCAGCCGTCACCTCTTTGCCCATATAATCGGAGATGGCGAAGTTGAGATTAAGCCTCTGTGTTCTGCCGAGCAAGTTAGCTAACTCAACGCGAAGCTCAACTGGCTCATCGGCGTAAAAGACGGATTGATAGCGGTGCTGTTCCATCGGCGGCTCACGGTAGCCATAAATGTTCACCCGCACCATCCCATGAAGAGTCCTTCTGATGCGCAATGCATCAAGCTGTGCATACCTGCTATATGCCCTGACTCTAATAACATGCTTTCCCGGCGCGAGTTTGAACCTCGGCGCATTCCACGCCCAGAACTCGTCAGTCTCGTTTACGAGGAATATGCCCTGAGTGGGTGTCTGCCATATCTCTCTTCTCCAATGAAATTCAGGTCCGTCATTAAGCGCAATCGTTATCGTGCCAGGTTTGTCAAGCTTGGTTAAAGGAGCATCCTCTGGTAGGAGTTGATAATCGGTGATGCTGCTAACATCAATCCACTCGCTGCTAAGGTAACCGCGCTGCTCATCACGCAATGCGATGCGCACTGTGTGATTGTTCTCGGCAAAGACGACCTGTTCAACGCCCTTTGTGATCTCACGAGTGATGCTTGTCCTTCGCCTATACCGAGGTGGTGGAACGACGATGCGAGTATACTTTAACCCATCTCGGCTAAGCCCAATCGGTGCCGGGGTGGCGAACAAGCTTGCTCTAAGCGCAGTGAATGGTATCCTGTCAACCGGAATCAGCGGCCACCAACCCGGATCTGGTGGATTAACCATCATCAGGTGATATGGCTCAAATGGAAGTTTGATCACCGATTGAAGTTTAAGAGAGGTGAGGTCAAATGCCATAAGCGTCCTGCTGCGCCAGCACGCAACAAACAATAGCGATGGCGAAGCTCTTAGAAATCCGGGCGGCATGAATGCCTCAAGCCTTATAGGCAACTCATCCACTTTTACAGAGTCCACAACTTTCAAATCCTTCGCATCAATCACTATAACCCTGCTGCTTGTTGCATCGGTAACGAAAACCCTATCTCGTGGTGCATCGGCAATTATGTCCGAGATGTAGCCCCCAATATCAATGACCCCTTCCAACGAACCCTTTGCAACATTCACAACACCAACCTTGCCAGTTATGGGCGATGTGAAAAATAGCCTATCACCAACAAGGCACATCACATCCGGACCGGCAGACTTAAGCAACGGTGGCTCTACATCTTTGATGATGCTCTTTTCTCCGGTGACCTGCTTCACATCCACTTTCCTTTGCTCATATCCCTTTTCAGTCCACCACTCAATGACAATGGCATCTTGCGCTTTTGAGTAGCGTCTTGCACCGACGGTGCCAGGCCTGCCGATTTCAATAAACTCTCGCCTCCCCAGCAGATCAATCTCCCGCCATGGCTCAACAAGCCTCATACTCCCTAAGTCCAGCATGGCTGATTTAAACCAAACGACCACTTCCTTTCCTACAACATCCACACCTATCGGCATCCAATCAAGCTTTACCTCCGCTAAAACCTTATCTGTCGCTGTATCAATCGCAACAACACTCATCCCATCCCTTGATGCACAATAGAGCGTGCCATCTGCCAGCGCCAATGACCAAGGCACCTGATGGACTTTTACTTCGCCGATGATGCTGAAGTTGCGTATGCTACCAATGACAATCCGCCCTCCAACTGCTTCGGCGATATAGAACTTGCCCCGCTGCAAGTCAACCGCAATGTCGCTTAGATATCCGCCAACATCAATTGCACCTATTGGTCGCTTCGCAGTTATGTCAAAGATCCCAACACGCCCGCTTGCTGGTGCTGTAAACAACGCCAAGTTCCTCTCAGCCAACACTATGGTATCCGGACCGCACCTGCGTTCAAGTGGATATGGGAAACGCCTTGCGGGCATCCGCTCGCTATGTTTCCACCAGAGTGGATAGACCATGATAACTGATTCAGTTGGAACATTCACGGGGAACTCAAGCATCACATCCTTGCCGGTTTTAACAGCCCTCACATAAGCTCCACCGCTTGCCCTCACATCCTTTCGCATCTCCCAATCTTTCGGACTAACCCTGAGGGCATGCTCAGCTTCCCAAACTGCAATTGCACCCGCAGTTGGCAAAGAGAATACGGTCTTAATAGGTTGCGGCGCTACAGCCCCGTATCCCAACGCTACGCTCAAAACACATGCAAGACAGAGTGTTATGAGCAGCCTCTTGCTACGTCGCTTCATCTCTCTCACCTTGCACACCTTTGTGCTGTAGATCCGATTTGCGCCTCACTGGAGTCGCTTCCGCATCTCAGCACGCAACCATTCATTGTGAGCTTTGATATTACGCTCAAGCTCCTCAACGCTGTCCCCACCGAATTTCTCAAGCACGGCATCAGCAAGCACTATCGCCACCATAGCTTCGGCAACTACTGCTGCAGCTGGGACAGCACACACATCAGCCCGCTCAACATGAGCTTGAGTTAGCTTTAGCGTTCTCAGGTCAACTGATTGCAATGGCTTTCGCAGTGTCGCGATTGGTTTCATCGCTGCACGCACAAGTATTGGCATACCATTGCTAATGCCACCTTCAATTCCACCAGCATTGTTCGTCCTGCGTGCGAAGGCAACGGAACCTTCAACATCAACTTGCGGCTCAAGAAACTCATCATGCACTTGAGACCCAAAAAGCCTCGTGGAGGCAAAGCCGAGCCCAATCTCAACACCTTTTATGCCTTGAATGCTCATCACAGCATACGCAAGTCTCGCATCAAGCCTCCTATCCCATTGTGAATAGCTGCCCAAACCTATTGGGACACCACAGGCTATCACCTCAAGAACCCCGCCAACGCTATCGCCTCGCTCAGCAGCCTCATCAATGAGCCTCTTCATCCTCAATTCTGCCTTTGCATCGGCACAACGCAACTCAGATTTCTCAGCGACTTCACGGATCTCTTCGTTTGACATCCGTTCATGAGCGCTTGCTTTGACCGAACCTATGCTGATCACATGGCTGAATATGCATATGCCGACCCTCTCACACAACCTTTTTGCTACCGCTCCAACGGCAACGCGAGCTGCGGTCTCTCTTGCGCTGGCTCGCTCAAGCACATTGCGCAAATCATCAAGATGAGCATATTTGATTGCGCCTGCTAAATCAGCATGCCCAGGGCGAGGCACAAAGAAACGCCTTAGCACCTCATCGCCAAATTGCTCAATCAATGCCTCGGGTTGCATCACAAGTTTCCAATTTTCGTAATCACGATTAGCTATGCGCATCGCTATCGGGCTCCCAATTGTCTTACCGTGTCGGACGCCGGAGAGCAATTCAACTTTGTCATGTTCAATCCTCATCCGTTCGCTGCGCCCATAACCGACTTGACGGCGACTAAGCTCGCTATTGATATGCTCGACTGAAAGTTCAAGCCCAGATGGCACACCATCAACTATGGCTAAGAGGCACTGACCATGCGATTCACCCGCTGTGAAGAAGCGAAAGCGCACAAGCATTTCTCAACACTCCTAAACAGTGATTAGTAGGGCGGTTTCGTTGCAAAGGAGTATAACACAGAGGCAATGCAATGGGATTACTCCCCCATCGCTTGATAGCATTTCACTAAGAGGCTTTCCCTTTGAAGGTTTTCAAAGCCATAACATCTGCGCCATTAAAAGCCATCTTGCACCATAAGTTGAAAGCAGGGGAGGATGTCAAGCCACCCGCATTGTTGTTTTTAGCGAATTTTTCTGGCAGACCGTCGTCCGCTAAGCTTTCACAGGTGTGGTGCTCTCACATCCAACTTCTGTGAGGCGATGAAGTTACACTACCCGCCCGGAGCACCTCTACCACGAAGACCGAGTGCCTCCTCAGAATACTCGGGCCACAACCTGATCACACGCGGTGTGACGAAGATGATCATGTCCTCTTCCGAGCGTTGCCTTTGCGTGCCCTTAAAAAGCTCGCCAATGATTGGCAGGCGGGCAAGCAAAGGCACCTCTGTTATCGCGGTGCTTGAACTACCTCGGGTTAATCCACCTATGGCGAAGCTTTCACCATCCCGCACCGTTAGATAAGCTGTTGTTGATGCGGTTGTGAATATTGGGACAGAGCCACCAACTGGGTTGGTCACATAACCTGTTATCTCCGAGATCATTGGTGTGATGAAAATTGTAACGCTCATATCGGCGTTAACCCTTGGGAGCACTGTAAAGCCAACCGGAATTTGCATCGGCACAGGAAGCGTTATCCTTATCGGGTTTCCAAACTGGTCAACTTGGAGCATATCCATGAAGATTGGTTGGACCGTTGAGAACATGATAGCTGCTGGTTGATTATTAGTTGTAACGACACGCGGTGCTCTTATGACTTTGCCCTCACCACGGCTCAGCAGCACACCAAGCGTCGCCCTCAAGTTGCCGCGCACAAACCCTATGGTGAACTGCGTTCCACCGGGCATGCCAGAAGTGGCAACAACAACATCGTCGCCACCAACTGCCCAGTTGATTCCAAGGGCGTGTTGTGCGTTCCTTTGAAGCGCGACAAACTGCGACTCAATTTCAATCTGGTCTGGAGGGATATCAATCAGGTCAATTAGCTGACGGAGTTGCGCGATTGCCTCTGGCGTGCCATAAACTATGAGGGCGTTAACTGTGCTGACAACGAGGATTTGTTGTATGCCCGGAATTTGAAACACACCCGCACCTGGAGCAGGTGCACCCGGAACTGCCCCCGGAGCACCAGGTAGAGCGCCCGGCACCGCTTGCAAAAATTCACCACGAGTTAGGTTACCTTCATAAATTCTGTAGGTGGGTATGAAGCCCCAGGTGCCAACTTGATTTGGAACCTGTCCTTGTAATCCGAGGGCGTTCGTCACACCGAGCCGCTCAAGCATTTGCAACATGGGCGGCGGTGGATATGGCAGCGTCATTCCCACTGGGTTACCCAAAGCCTGCTGAATTGAAGCCATCGGCGAAAGCATTGAGACGCGCGCCCCAAGCATTTGTGCAACATGAAAGGCATCAAGGAACTTAAGTCTTATCACACCGAATGTTACACGCTGCTGCTCTTGCTGTATGCGTTCTTTCAACTCCTCACTTGTAACGAGCCGTGGAAGAACTGGCGGTGGTTCATTTTCCTGGCTGACAACAGTGGGTGGAGGTTTTAACGGTTTAATTGGCTCTTCAACTGTTACCGGCTCCTGAGGTTTTTCAGGCTTACCAACTTGCGGCTTCTGAAGTTGCCCTTCAGTTGGGGGCTTATCGGATATGATGAAGACACCACTTTTATCCCGCCACCAATATAAGCCTGCCGGCTTAACAATGTAATCCAACACCTCGCTTAAACGCCTGTCCCTTATGGATAGCCTTGCAACACGCTTGCTGCGCGCTTCCAAAGTAATGTAGTATTGCGCCTCAGTTTGCTCAAAGACCATCTGGCACGCATCTGCTACAGTCGCATCCTCCAGTTCAAGCCGCAGTATTAGAGGGTCTTCACTATCTCCGTTTAGTTCATCGGCTGCGACGCCACATAACAAACTGGCAATCAAAAGGAATGATAGCAATAAGTGCCACCATTTTTCATGCACATATCTCACCTCCTTTTTAACGACACATCGCCCCACCATCAGCCATAGTCTGCTGGCGAAACAATCCCCCACCTACGGCAACTAAATCCATCACCACTAACATAACCGCCTCTATTACCAACTTCTATCGCCTCACACAGCTGGGAGAGGAAGCCGAAATTACCTTCGCCAACCTCTCCCACCCCAACCTCCGCCTCTCCAACCACCAAAGCCGCCACCCCAGCCGCCTAAGCCACCAATACCACCAAAGCCGCCACCCCAGCCACCTAAGCCACCAAGACCACCAAAGCCGCCACCCCAGCCACCAAAACCACCAATACCACCAAGACCACCAAAACCACCACCCCAACCACCTAAGCCACCTAAGCCGCCAAAACCACCAAAACCGCCACCCCAGCCACCTAAGCCACCAAGACCACCAAAACCACCGAAGCCGCCACCCCAACCACCTAAGCCACCAAGACCACCAAAACCACCGCCAAAGCCACCTTGCATACCGCCACCGAGCGTGCCGCCAGTTGGCGTTATAACTTGTCCACCAAGCATCTGCGCAACCATTATTGCATCAGTGAAGCGCAATGGTATCCGTTCCCAGACATATTCCTGAGGCTGAGCTTCCTCAGCAAGTGCGACTCCGCCAACTGTTGGTGCGCCGCGCCTTCCGCCCACTGCCTCAAGTGGCATCGGTTGCACCATTTGCATCATCTGTGGCTCAGGTTGAACTGGAGCCATGCCACCCTGCGGGAATGGACCAGGTTGAGGAAATGGACCTGGAGCAGGACCTGGAAATGGACCTGGCCCTCCAACAGGTTGTGGCAGTGGCTGCTGCTTTGGACGAATTCGCACAACATCATTTTCTACGACCCATTCGGCACCAACACGATCACAGATTAAATCAAGGACTCGCCTGCGCGGTAAGCCCTTTACTTTCAGCGTTACGAAACCTTGCACTCGTGGGTCAATCACATAATTGACACCGGTGTCCTTGAACAGAGCATCTATGGCATCCTGCAGCGTTGCATCTTGTAGATCAAATGCCTCCTCAATTGGCTCGTCCAAACCTTTGATTTGAGCATGTGCAAGTGACCATACCGCAAGCACAAGAGTTACACCTATCATCACGAAAAGCGTCTTAATGCACCGCATACTTATTCACCTCCAATTTTATTCAGCCGGCTACATATTATTCTGCTTATTCTGCCCCGCATTTAGCACCATGCAATTAGACGCCTTCACTTTTCAAAGTGTTCCACTTGAGTCAATGATATGCCAGCGCAGCAAATCGTAATTTTGATATCACTCCTCGGGTCGTGGTTGCTGCGGTCTCCTTATGAAAGGTCTCCTACCGCCAGGTTGAGTTGGACGAACACCTGGCGCTACAGGCGGCTGTGGAGCGGGTTGCATCCATTGTGGTCCACCAGGCTGCATCGGCATACCGCCAGGTGGCATCCAACCTGGCTCAGGCTGTGGCATCCACGGCTGTGGCATACCACCAGGTTGCATCCACGGTTGCGGCATACCACCAGGTTGCATCCATGGCTGTGGCATTTCACCTCCTGGTGGTGCGCCCATCTGACCTGGCACACCTTGAACTCCGGGGGCTGCCCTTGCACCAGCTGGGCGCATCCTGACATACTTCAATTGCCCGTCCACATCTTCAACGAGCATTCGGTCACGCTCAATGCGAACTACACGCACTTCACTCCTCTCAAGACCGGGCGCAGGCAGCATGCTCAACTGTAAACTATCACCGGCACGCACAACGCCATGATCGCGCTCATTGGCTTCAAGGATTGCATGCACACGCTTGCTGTCAATTAGGATACCTGCCATCCGATATGGCGCCTCTAATGGCTCGTGAGCGCGCTCCTCTTTCTCAGGTCGTCTGCCACGCAAGTTTCTCCTGCCTTCGGCAACCCAATACTCCACACCAGTCGGAGCAACATCTACATTGAGCAACGGCAGCCTGGAAGCATCCCATTGAACCCTCTTTGGCACTTCTTCTTCAGGTGGCAATGCTGGCGGAAGAAGCGGTGCGTATCTTGGACGCTCAATGGCTATCCTCTCGGGCTGATAGATGGGACTGAACGGATCTGTGCGACCCTCATAATCAGGCTCTTTTAACCCTTCACCAGCAGCTTGCGTTGGCTGAGGTTGAGGTGCGGGAGTTGGAGCGCCTCCTGGTTGAGGCATCATACCGGCAGGTGGCGCTGGACCCATTTGCGGTGGTGATGGCTGACCACCGGGCATCGCCGGCGAAGGCGGCGATGGTTGACCACTAGGCATCGCCGGCGAAGGCGGTGACGGGCTTCCAGGAGAAGGAGTTGCAGCCCCTCCAGGCGTTGGCGAAGGACCTGGAGGTGTCCCTCCAGCTGCTCCTTCACCAACTTGTGCAGGGGGAGCGCTTGGCGGTGGACTCTCCCCGCCGAAGCCACCCGGCTTGCTGAGAAATATAGCAGCAACAACGGCGATAATAAGTATTGGTAGCAATCCACCAGCCCAAATGATTAGCAACTTCTTTTGCTTTTCATCCATCGGTGCATTCACCTTCCTGTGACAGTTTTCAATTCAAATTTTAGCTGCTTTGATCATCCACTGCCACTACTATCTGCGATAAATGGTTCAAGTCTTTTCATGCAACTATGTCACACCGCATTAACTACTCTTTACTCTTCGCCCTCAGCAGCCGGATGAGGACCCGGTGGCGTAGCAGGCGGTCCAGGCTGTGGTCCAGGTCCTAATCCTGGTTGCATTCCGGGACCAGCTTGCGGAGCAGGTGGAGCAGGCGCTGGCGGCGGACGCCCCTCAAGCGCAGCACGCTCAACTTCGGTTTCACAAATCATGAGCAGCGTTACAGGTATAACTGCAGTTAAGCGCGGTGAGACACCTTCAAACCTTGGCATCCCAATAATCATTGGGCGAGGTCCGTCTGGCAATCTTTCAATGAATCTTAGGATGCTTGTGAAATCACCCTCAACGGTTATATCAAACGAACCGAGAACAATAAAACCATTTTGAGGTGGTTGTGGTGGCTGCAAGCTGATTTGAAGTGTTGGCAAGGCATAGCTGATTAACTTAACGCCGCACTCCCTTGCAACACGCGCAATGAACATTCTTGTCTGCGGCTCATAATTGACTGCAGCCTCCATAAGCCACTTCCAAAATAGTTCCGATGGATCATCAGTGATGAAGGAAAACACATGGAAGCGTTTCTTCAAACCCATCCAACGCACTCTTGCCCCAGCCGCAAACTTCCTTGCCTCCTCACGTTCACGCTCAGCCTGCTTCAAGTTTTCATCTGATGCTTCAACACGCAGTTGCTCAACGGCTTTGCTAAGCTGCGCAATTTCCTTCTGCTTTGGGCTGAGACGCCACCACCCAACTGCAGCTATGATGAGGAATAGCAATGCGCCTATTATGCTCACATGCACCCAACTGAATCCTTTCATCAGCTTTACACCTCACTCACCCGTTTGAGGCGGACTTGGCGGGGCAGTTTCAGGTGACGGTGGTGGACCTGGCGGTGGTGGACCAGGTGGAGCAGTTTCAACCGAACCAGGTGGAGCACCCGGAGGACCAGGCGCTGGTCCCAAACCAGGCGGCGGTGCAGGTGCCGGAGCAATTTGCGGGAGTTGAATTTGTATAGCGAGGGTGGCTTGTATGGCGAACTCAACCGCACCTAATGGCATGTAATCTCTCCAACGGCTAACACCGGTAGATGAAGGCGAAGTTGGTTGACCTTCCACCGGCATCATCCCCGGCATACCCCCCATCCCTGGTGGTCCGGGCATGCCGCCGGGAGTCATGCCCGGCAATGTGCCTTGAGCTTGAGCGCCAGAGGTAAGCACAATGTTAAATGGCTCGGTCAGCACAAGCCTTAGCAGATTAACATTGCTGAATAGTGTCGACCGAGAGAGTATTCTCCAAAAGCTATCCCAAGTTTTCCTGTCGCGCGCAAATCCTTCCATCATTATCGTGGTGCCGGCGAATTGCAGCCCAGTTATTTGCACGCCTGGTGGTATCCACCTGGCAATCTTTTGGCAAGCCTCAACCCATAGCTTTCCACTTTTCAAAATCCCATCAAGCATAGTCAACCTATCATCAATTGCCTTGACACCCTCCCTTATCCGCTGAGCCTCGCTTCGTATGCTTTCAATCTTTTGCTTCTTTTGCTCAAGTTGTAACTTCTCATCCTGTAACTCCCTTATTCGCCTCGTCCAATTCACATCAATCCTCAAGATGACGACGGCTTCAGCAGCTATGGCTATTGCCACAATCAATATCGCCCACTTCGTCCAACCACGCCTTTTGACCCATGACGGCATCAAGTTAAGAGTGAAAGTGCCCCTCCTTGGAGCTCGCTTTGGCATTTCACATTTCACCTCTCACTCAGCTTCACCTACGCCACATCGTTAAAGCAATTCACGCAATGCCGCACCAAGCGCAACAACCATGTATGGTGCTATGTCGTCAATATAAGCCTGCCCATAGCGAGAGATGACGGGAGCAAGCTCAAGGTATCTGAATGGATTGCCAACCTTAACTGGCACACCAAGTTGATATTCTAAAAACTTGTCAAGCCCGTTCAACCTTGCACCGCCACCAATTATGTAAACTAACTTCACCTCGGCACTGGGCACCCTGCTTGTGTAGTATTCAACGGAACGAACTATTTCGGTAGCCAAGTCATGCAACCTGTTTTCAATCGCTTCAAATATGTATCGTGCGGTGCCTGTTACCGTTGGCGCAGCTTCCAAAGTTTCCTCGTAGCCCACAAATGTTGCAGCACCAACAGGTGTTGAAGGCTGCTGTTCTTCCACAGCTACTTTTTCTGTTTCCAAACCCTCCACAGTTAACTCCTCCGCCGAGACAGGCTTAGACGGACCAACATCGGTCTCAAGCTCAAAATCAAAGCCGCCGCGCATTTGCTCCTGTAAAGTTGCCCCAGTTAGCTCTCTTTGTGCGCCCTCGGGCATCAATTCTGTAGGTAAGCCCTCACTCACTCCAATATCCTCCCCAAAGTCCAAATCAAATCCGCCAACCAAAACCGTTTCTGCTTCTTTTGGCTCACCGATTGAGACTTCTTCAAGCTCAACCTCCTGTGTTTCGGGCTGCTCAATAGTTTCAATAAGCGAAAGATCAAGCTCGGGCAGCTCAAACTCCTGGACATCTTCACTGCGCTCGCCACCCAAAATCTCTGTTGGCTGCTCCTCGCTTTCGCTCACTGCAGGTTGCTCAAGCTCAAATTCAAATGGCAACTTCTCTTCGCTTGACCTCTCTTCACTCGGCACTTGAAATGTTGACTGCCTTTCCACCTCAAGTTCAAAGCCTGCTTCACTCTTTTGAGCGAATGGTTTCGTCTCCTCCTGCTCTTCTGACTCTTCACCCAATCCCAAATCCAATGTGAACTCTTCTTCCTCCTCCTTTTCTTCACCATCCGTTGGCGTGCCACCATCGGTCATATGTTCAAGCCCACCCATATCCAACTCCGTCAAGCCAAGTTCATCTACGGGCATTGTTTCACTTTCCCGAGCAGCAGGTGGACGCCTACTAATTTCAGCCATCAGTTCTTCAACCCATGCAGTGCCCACCTCTTGCTTCATCCTCTCAGCCTCTAACTTATCCATAGCGAGTGCATCCGAAATAGCCAGGGTAAGTTCTTCGCTGCCTATCGGTAATATCCTTGGGAAGGCAATCACACCACCGTGCACAACGACAACATCCGAACCTTCGGCACCAATGTTGACGATGACAACCAGATCGTTCGGACCAAATTCGCCATCACCTTGAATGCTCACCGGAAGGTCAATCAAAGCTCGCACAACTGCGAGCGGCTCAACATCAATTGCAACTGGATTCAACC